>NZ_JAFCSZ010000040.1:0-24522 GCF_049895765.1 Caulobacter sp. DWR1-3-2b1 | reverse complement strand
GGCTCCATCATCCCCTCAGCAGGGGCGCCCACGATGCCGTGGAATCCGTGCCCACCATCGCGTGGAAATCGTGCCCATGATGCCGTGGAATACGCGCCCACGATGCCGTGGAATGCGCAACCTGAACGCTGACGGTGGGGTCGAGCGGTGGATCTGAAGCCGTCTCGCCGATCGTCGACCTCCGCTGGGACTATCAGGTCTTACCCCTCACGCCGAAGGTGGGAGGGGTTCTCTCATCAGAACAATTTCTCTAATCGGAGAATTATTGTTGCCAGCGGTGTGCGCCTGGGCTTAGGTCGTGGTCGTGGAGGGGCGAGCAGTGTCCTCCGGAGATCAGGCGAAGCGCCCGTGAACCAGCCGAAGCCGCAATCGCCATATCCTTTTCCCGCCAGCGCCCTGACGCGCGGCGGGGTCGAGGTCGACCTCGAGATCATGACTAGGTTAGAGGGCCGACCGCTGCCCACCACCTTGGAACTGGCGGCGCTGTTCAAGGTCTCGCGGACAACGGCCTTTCGCATCCTGACGCGCATCCGTCAGAACGGTATGCTCAAGCTGGTGGGGCGAGTCAGGCTGTCCGACGATGCCTGTCATAGTGTTGTCGATCTGCGGGCCAGGCTGATCGATGCCGACGATCTGCGCCGGTTGGAAGCAAGGCTCATAAATGACCAACATGTCGCTCTCGCGGCCGCTGTGACTGGCAAGCACAACTATCGGGTCACCCTGATCCATGCAAACACGACCGACGCCAACGCTTGGTTCAAAGGCATCCTGGCCGAGCCTGCGGTGATTGATGGCGACCTGCGGTTCTGTCGGCCCATTATCGATCGCCAACAGTATGCCAGAGCGTTGGTTGGCGACCGACGCGGCTGATGTCTGCTTGCCGGCTCCACGTGCGGATCAGTTTCCGGCGCGACCAGCTCCAAGTGCGCCTAGTTTCGACCTATCTACGACGACAGCCTCGATCACCCTTGTCGTTGGAGCGCTTGGTGCAGCGGCGCGGTCCGAACACGGGCTGACGGAACAGAAGTTTATTCAAAGCTGGCTGATATCCATGGTCGCAAGCCGGCTTTGGAGCTTCATCGGGCTGCGGCCTCGCGGCGGTTGCCCATCAAGCGACGGACGGGCCGGGCCGGAGGCTCTTCGGGAGCGCCGTCGCCATGCAGAGTGATCAGAGACTCCATTAGGTCTTCATCTGCGCTCGAACACACGCCGAGCACCACGGCTTCCAGGCCGCCCTCGGGCACGACATAGGCATGCCCCATAGTACTGTCGATGTAGATCGACTCGCCGGTCTGCAAGGTCACCGGATCGTAGAACTCGGTGTGGATCTCGATGGGGCCTTCAAGGACGTAGATATATTCCTCGCCCGGATGGTGCACCAGTTCGCCAAACTCTTCGACGGTCTTGGCGCGGATGCGCGTGACTACCGGAACCATCCGCTTACGGCGCAGTTCCGGGCACATATAATAGTAGTCGTAGTTCTGAGTGTTGACCCGAATTGCTTCTTCAAGCCGTCCGATGCTGCGCCGCGCGGTGATGGGCGCCTCTGCGGCGGTCTCGGGTTCGCTGAACAGCTCCGACATTCGCAGGTTGAGCCGACGGCTTAGCTGCAGCAGCTTGTCATACGTCAGCGTCAGTCGATCGTGCTCGACCTTGGACAGAGTCGACAGGGGAATGCCTGTCCGGTCACTCATCTCCTTGAGCGTCCAGTCATTGCGCATGCGCAGGCTGCGGAGGAGGGCGCCCAGGGTCGGATGAGTCTGCTTCAAGGCTGGTTCCTCTCATCGCGGTCGCCCGCCTTGCGTTCACCGTCCTGATCAGGACGGCGTCTGGCCGGTTAGCCGAGGCCGGCGTTCCGCGAAACAGTTGGTCCAACCTAACATATTTGCTGCGGCAGGCACGGCAAGAACCGCGCATTACAAATTCTCAACCTAGACTACGGTCGTTGACAATTCTCCAATGCGGACCAGTATCGCCTAATTGGGACAATTCGGCCGCCCTCGCATCTCGCAAGGTCGCCGCGTCATCGTCCCTCAGCAACGCCGGACCCCGCACGTTATGCGCAGGTCCGTAGGGGGTCCCATGCGATTCTTATCCGCCGCCGCCACTTTGGCTGCCTTGACCTTGTGCTCAGCGAGCGTAGCCGCGCCGGGGCAGGCCCTCGCGCCGCCGACCGCGCCGGTCGCGTCCAAGACCGCGCCCCAAGTTGGGATGACCCCGGCGTCGGCTCCCGGCGCTGCCGGCGGCCGCCCCCTGACCGCGCCCGACCTTGAGGCCTGGCTAGACGGCTACATGCCTTATGCGCTTCAGCGCGGTGACGTGGCCGGCGCCGTGATCGTCGTCGTCAAGGACGGCCAGGTGCTACTGCAGAAGGGCTATGGCTACGCCGATGTCGCCAAGCGCAAGCCCGTCGATCCGGCCGCCACCCTGTTCCGGCCGGGCTCGACCTCGAAACTGTTCACCTGGACGGCGGTGATGCAGCAGGTCGAGCAAGGCAAGATCAATCTCGACGCCGACATCAACACCTATCTCGACTTCCGGATCGAGCCTGGCCCGGGCGGCAAGCCGATCACCATGCGGGACGTCATGACCCACACGGCGGGCTTCGAGGAGGCGGTCAAGGATCTGATCACCACCGACATCAAGAAGCTCCCGCCGCTCGGCGCTGTGGTGAAGCGCTGGACGCCCAGCCGCATCTACGCCGCGGGCTCCACCCCGGCCTATTCGAACTACGCCACCGCCCTGGCCGGCTATGTGGTCGAGCGGACCTCTGGAATACCGTTCGACGACTATGTGGAGCGCAATCTGTTCGCGCCACTAGGCATGACCAATTCCAGCTTCCGTGGTCGTTTGCCACCAGCCCTGGCGGCCAACATGTCCCTGGGCTACGAACTCGGCTCCGGCAAGCCAAAGCCTTATGAACTGATCGGCATGGCCCCGGCAGGCTCCCTTGCCTCGACAGGTTCGGACATGGCGCGGTTCATGATCGCCCACCTGCAGCAGGGCGCCTATGGCGACAAGCGGATCCTGCGGGCCGAAACTGCCCAGATGATGCACTCGACCGGCCGCACTTCGCTGCCGCCGCTGAACCGCATGGCGCTGGGCTTCTACGAGACCAACATCAATGGTCGCCGAGTCATCTCGCACGGCGGCGACACCCAATGGTTCCACAGCAACCTGCACCTGTTCCTCGATGACGGCGTGGGCATCTTCATCTCGCTCAACAGCCTGGGCAAGGAAGGGGCCGCCGGCCCGATCCGCGGGGCGATCTACGGCGAGTTCGCGGATCGCTACCTGCCGGGCCCGGCTTTTGAAGGTCAGATGGATCCCAAGGTCGCGGCCGAGCACGCCAAGATGATCGCCGGGACTTACGACAATTCCCGTCGCGTCGAGAGCAGCCTGGTCAGCGTGGTCGGCCTGTTGGGCGAGGCCAAGGTGGTGGCCAATCCAGACGGTACGATTACCTTCTCGGTCCTGCGCGGCTTCAACGACGTGCCCAAGAAGTGGCGTGAGATCTCGCCATTCGTCTGGGCTGATGTCGATGGCGGCAAGGAGCGTCTTGCGGCCAAGGTCGAGAATGGCCGCGTCGTCCGCTTCGGCGTCGACCCCTATCCGTTCATGGTCTTCGAACCGACCCCCGCGGCCAAGTCGGGCGCCTGGTTGCTGCCGGCTGCGGGCGCCAGCCTCGCGGCCCTGCTTCTCACTGTGATCCTGTGGCCAATCACGGCCATCGTGCGCCGGCGCTACGGTCAGTCCTTCCCGCTGCACGGACAGGAGGCTCGAGCCTATCGCCTGGTCCGCATCGGCGCCGCCGCTTCGGCCCTGTCCATCGTTGCCTGGATCGGCACGGTGCTGACCATGTTTGGCGACCTGGCGCTGCTCTCGGCCGGCATGGATGCGTGGATCTGGGCGCTGCACATCCTGGGTAGCCTGGGCGTGTTTGCCGGCCTTGGCCTGGCGATCTGGAACCTGACGGTGGTCTGGAAAGGCAAGCGTAGCTGGTTCGCCAAGCTGTGGAGCGTCGTGCTGGTGCTCTCCACCCTGGTGTTGACCTGGCTGGCTATCGCCTTCCACCTAGTTGGTCTCGGCGCGAACTACTGATCTTGGTCGAGGCGTCCGACCTTGGGTCGGGCGCCTCCCAGCTCCTTTTTTCTTTGCTCGATCATCCGGAGGTCGCCATGACCGCCCAGCGTCAGCGCATTCTGAGCGCCGTCGAGGACCCCTTGCCCTTCAAGGCGCCGTTCACGATCACCGGCTACACCTTCACCGCCTGGCCGGTTGTGGTCGCCCGACTGGAAACGGGCGGCCCAGCGGGCGAGGGCGAGGCGTCGGGCGTCTATTATCGCGACGAGAATCCCGCCGCGATGCTGGCGACCATCGAGTCGGTCCAGGAGGAAATCGAGGCCGGTGCGGACCGCCAGACCCTTCGCAATCTGCTCCCGGCCGGCGGTGCGCGCAACGCGCTGGACTGCGCCCTATGGGACCTGGAATCCAGGCAGGCGGGACGGCCGGTCTGGGCGCTGGCCGGGCTGGAGGCCCCGAGGCCGCTGATCACCACCTTCACCATCGGCGCTGCCGATCCGGGCAAGATGGCGGATGACGCCTTGGGCTATGTTCAGGCGCGCTCCCTGAAACTGAAGCTGACGGGTGACCCAGACCTTGAGGCCGAGCGGCTGCGGGCGGTGCGCAAGGCGCGTCCGGACGTCTGGATCGGCGTTGACGCCAATCAGGGCCTGACCCCCGATACGCTGGAAGCGCTGCTGCCGGCCCTGGTCGACTGCGATGTGAAGCTGCTGGAGCAGCCTTTCGCCATTGGTCGCGAGGCTGATCTCGAAGGGATCAAGTTGCCGCTGCCGGTAGCGGCCGACGAGAGCGTGCAGGGCCTGGCCGACATCGAGGCCCTCGTCGGGCGCTTCGACATCGTCAACATCAAGCTCGACAAGTGCGGTGGGCTGACAGAAGGGCTGATGATGGTCGCCGAGGCGCGTCGCCTTGGGCTGGGCGTCATGGTCGGCAACATGGCTGGCTCCAGCCTGGCCCTCGCGCCGGGCTTCTTGCTGGGTCAGCTCTGCGACATCGTAGATCTGGACGGGCCGGTGTTCATCTCCCGCGATCGGGATCCGCCGGTGGTCTATGAGGACGGCCACGTCTCCTATCCGGCCAACGGCTGGGGAGGCGGCGCGTGACCGGCGGGGCGCCGACCCAGGGCAGGTCGCTGTTCGGGCAGCCGGTCGGGCTGACCGTCCTGTTCCTGACCGAGATGTGGGAGAAGTTCTCTTTCTACGGAATGCGCGCCCTGCTGGTCTATTACATGACCAAGCAGCTGCTGATCGCGCAGGAAGAAGCCTCGCTGATCTACGGCTTCTACGCCGCCTTCGTCTATTTCACCCCGATCGTCGGAGGCTATGTCTCAGACCGTTGGCTGGGCCGGCGCAAGTCAGTGATTATCGGTGGCTCGGTGATGGCCCTAGGCCATTTCATGATGGCCTTCGAACCGGCCTTCTACGGCGCCCTGGCCCTGATCGCCGTGGGCAACGGCCTGTTCCTGCCCAGCCTGCCTAGCCAGATCGGCGCGCTTTACGGACCCGCCGATCCCCGGCGGCACCGGGCCTACAATGTCTATTATGTCGGTGTGAACCTGGGCGGGCTTCTGGCTCCGCTGGTCTGCGGCACCTTGGGCGAGACCCTGGGCTGGCACTACGGCTTCGGCGCGGCGGGCGTCGGGATGCTGGCTGGGCTGGTCATCTATGTGCTGGGGCGCAAGCACTTGCCGGCCGATCCGCCGCGCGGACGTCTCGTGCAGTCTGGGCCAATGACGCGCGCCGGGGGCCAGAAATTCCTGCTTGTGCTGCTGGGCGTGGGCCTGTGCGTCATCGTCTTCCGAGGCGCTTACGAGCAGGTCGGCAACACCGTGGCCCTGTGGTCGGACAAGGACGTGAACCGTATCGCCGGCGGGTTCACGATCCCAGCGACCTGGTTCCAGGCGCTGAACCCGCTGTTGGTCTTCGTCCTGACGCCGTTGTTCCTGGCCCACTGGTCGCACCAGGCGGCCAAGGGGCACGAGCCGTCGCCACTGGCCAAGATGTCGCTGGGCGCCTTCACCGTCGCCTCGGCTTTCCTGCTGCTGGCGGTGGTCGCTACGATGAGCGGCCGGGCGCCGGCCAGCTGGATCTGGCTGGCGGCCTTCTTCGCCCTGCTGACGGCCGGCGAGCTCTACATCCTGCCGGTGGGGCTGGGCTTGTTCGCGCGCCTGGCGCCGGGCGGCATGGTGGCCACCACCATCGCGGCCTGGTTCCTGGCCGCCTTCGCCGGAAACCTGCTGGCCGGCGTGCTAGGCGCCCAGTGGACCCGCATGGGGCCGACGGCCTTCTTCGCGATGATGGCTAGCGTGGCCGGGCTGTCAGGACTGCTGCTGGCGGTCATGGCGGCCTTCACCCGGCAAGCCGAGCCGGCCGACGACTCGCCGGTGAAGCCCGCAATTCTCCGGGAAGGATGATTGGACGTGCTCGGACGGGTTTGTGTCACCGCCCCAGATCGGGAAAGCCTCAGATAATAGGCAGTTTCGCCCCACGTTCGCCGAGTTGACAATTCTCATATTGGGATCATTCTCTCCAAATCAGGATTGTTTTCGCTCAGGAGGCAGCGAGCTCTGTCGGGGGATCTCGTGACACGCCGTCGTCTGCCGGGACCGACTGATCCGGACAAGCACAACAAAAACCAAGAGGGGGTACGGGATGATTAAGCGTAGCAATTCGAGGCGTCTGGTCCTGGCGGCGTCGACCGCCGCCATCGCGCTGACGTCGAGTGGCATGGCCTTCGCGCAGTCCGCCAGCAACGAACTGGACGTGATCGTGGTCACCGCGCAAAAGCGCGAGCAGACCTTGATCGACGTGCCGCAATCCATCTCGGTAGTGTCCGGCGAGACGCTCGAAGCGGTACACGCCTCCACTTTCGCCGACTATCTGAAGCTGGTGCCTGGCCTTCAGGCCACCCAGGACACCCCCGGCCAGAGCCGCTTGGTCCTTCGCGGGATCAACACCGGCGGCGTGGCTTCCACCGTCGGCGTCTATGTGGACGAGACACCGTTCGGGTCGAGCACCGGTCTGGTCAACGGCGCGGTCCTGGCCGGCGATTTCGACACCTTCGACGTGTCCCGCATTGAGGTCCTGCGGGGGCCCCAGGGCACTTTCTACGGCGCCAGTTCGTTGGGCGGCGTCCTGAAGTTCGTCACCAACGCGCCGCAGTTCGGCGAGACGGTAGTCCGAGCCCGGGGCAATGTGGAGGCCACGAAAGGCGGGGCCGAGTCCTACAGCGCCAACGCCGTGTTCAATATCCCGTTGGGCGACACCCTGGCGTTCCGCGCATCGGGCACCTACCGCGAGATCGGCGGCTCCATCGACTCGATCGGCACGGGCGGCTCGGATATCGAGAAGGACATCGATGACTCGCGCAGCTATGGCGGTCGCGCTTCCCTGCTGTTCAAGCCCAGCGACAAGTTTTCGCTGCGCCTGAGCGTGGTGGTTCAGAACATCGAGGCCGACGCAGGCTCAGCGGTGGAAAGCAATCCCAACACCTTGGAGACCCTCTACGGTCGCCGGTCGCAATCGCAGTTTGTGCCGCAGTTCTCGGACGTCAATTATCGCGTCTACAACGCTACCGGCGATGTAAATCTCGGGTTTGCGGACCTGACATCCTCGTCAAGCTACAGCACGCAGAAGCAGACGCTGCGCACTGACCTAACCACCAATCTCAGCGGGCTCGTGGCCGCCATCTTCGGCGTGCCAAACGAGTTCCTGCTGGCTCAGAACACCAATGTGGAAAAGTACACTCAGGAACTGCGGCTGTCGTCCAACGCGGCTGGCCCGTTCGAGTGGCTGGTCGGCGGCTACTACAATCACGAGAAGGGCCTGATCCGGCAGCAGTATCACGCGGTGAGGCCCGGCACGTTCACCGACATCGCGGGCCTCCCTCTGCTCGGCAAGGTGGCCTTGCCGTCCAAGTATGAAGAGCTGGCGGGCTTCGCGAACGTGACCCTGCACCTCGGCGATCGCGTCGATATCGACCTCGGCGGGCGCTATAGCCACAACAGCCAGAAGGCCAGCCAGGTCGGCGACGGGGTCCTCGCAGGCGGCCCCACGTCCTTCTCGGTGACCTCGTCGGAAGAGGTGTTCACCTACTCGGCGGCCCCGCGGTTCAAGGTCAGTGAGCACGCTTCGCTCTACGCGCGCATCGCCAAGGGCTTCCGCCCGGGCGGGCCGAACGTCATCCCGCCCGCCGCGCCGGCCAGCACGCCCAAGACCTACGACTCCGACTCCGTGCTCAGCTACGAACTCGGCTTCAAGGGCGAAACGGCCGACCGCCGGTTCGGCATCGACGTCGCTGTCTTCCATATCGACTGGAAGAACATCCAGCTCTTCGCCGCGGTTAACGGCTTTGGCGTCAACATCAATGGCTCGGGGGCCAAGAGCGACGGCGCCGAATTCACCGCGACGGCGCGCCCCATCCCGGGGCTCAATCTGTCCGTGAACGGCGCCTATACCGACGCCAAGCTGGACGGGGACACCAGTCCCCTGGTCGGCGGGTTAAAGGGGGATCGCCTGCCGTTCACGCCGGAGCTCAGCTTGGCGTTCAACGCCGACTATCGATGGGCGGTTAAGGCCGGCGTCGAGGCCTATGTCGGCGGCTCAGTCCGTCACCTGTCGGATCAGGCTGGCGGGTTCGACGCGACCTATCGCGCCGCCAACGGCCGCCAGCGCGAGGTCAAATCCTACGAGGTGGTCGATCTCCAGGCCGGCGTGGATCTCGGCCAGGTCTCTCTTGAGGCCTACGTCAAGAACCTGGGCGACAGCGATGGTCGGGTCTCAACCTCCGCCGTCACGGCCAACGGCTTCAACGTCAACCCCAACGGCGCGATGACGACCGGGGTGGTTCGGCCACGCACGATCGGTTTGGCGGTGACAGCCGAGTTCTAGGCCTCCGCCTCCCGCGCGCCGCCACCTGAAGGGCGGCGCGCGGGCCCCGTGCTCGCGAGATCAAAATATGCGTACCGTTCCATCTCCTGGCCCAACGAGAGCCTTTCGATGACCGCCTCCCTCGCGCGACGTGAGAGCTCCCCGGTCAGCCTCCCGCAGCCCTATCTGCTGTTCTTGGGAGACGTGACGGAAGCTGGCTTTGCCAAGACCGCCTTTGGCCTGAAGGACTGGGCGGCAGACCTGTGCGTCGGCGAGTTGGCCTGTTCCAGCGACGCGGTGACCACAGGCCTGACCCGCATGACGCCCAAAAAAGCCTATGTCCGGGGCGCCCGGGCGATGGTGATCGGGGTCGCCAACCCGGGCGGGGTCATCAAGCCAAGCTGGATGCCCAGCCTGCTGGACGCGCTTGAGGCGGGCCTCGACCTGATCGCCGGCATGCACGCACGCCTGGAGGACGCGCCGGAGTTGAAGGCGGCGGCGGAGCGCTATGGCCGGAAGCTGATCGACGTCCGGCGTCCGCCCGCGGGCATCCCTATCGCCACCGGTCGCAAGCGCACAGGCAAACGCCTTCTGACCGTCGGCACCGACTGCGCCATAGGCAAGAAGTATACGGCCTTGGCCTTGGCAGCGGCGTTCAAGGCGCGAGGTGTCGGCGCCGATTTCCGCGCCAGCGGCCAGACCGGGATCATGATCGCCGGCGGCGGCGTGCCCATGGACGCGGTGGTCTCGGACTTCGAAGCCGGCGCCGCCGAGATCCTCAGCCCCGACGCTGCGCCCGACCACTGGGACGTGATCGAGGGGCAGGGTTCTCTATCCCATCCGGCCTATGCCGCCGTGTCTCTGGGCCTGCTGCATGGCAGCCAGCCTGACGTGGTGGTGCTGTGTCATGAGCCCGGCCGCGAGCGACTGCTGGGTTTTCCCGAATTCCGTACCCCCAGCTTGATCGACGCGATCGCGGTGAACCTGCAAATGGGCGCCCTGACCAACCCAAACATCCGCTGCGGCGGTGTGAGCTTTAACACCTCGGCTCTGACGCAGCAGGAGGCCGAGGTGCTGATGGCCGTAGCTTCAACAGCCCTGAGCTTGCCGGTGGCCGATCCCCTGCGCGGCGGGCCGGCTTTCGAGCGCCTGGTCGATAACTGCCTCGCCCCATGAGCCAGCCGTCCTGGTTCCAGCGCTATCTGCTGCCGGGCTTCGCGTTCAAAGCGGTGGTGATCGGCGGCGGCTACGCCACCGGTCGGGAGCTGGCCGAGTTCTTCCTCCCCAGCGGACCATGGGGCGGCCTGATGGCCATCGCTCTGGCCACCGCGATCTGGAGCGCGGTCTGCGTGGCGACCTTCCTGTTCGCGCGAGCAACGGGCAGCGAGGACTACCGGACTTTCTTCCGCAACCTGCTGGGACCCTTCTGGGGCGTGTTCGAGGCTGCCTACGCGATCTTCATCGTGCTGATCCTGGCAGTGTTTGGCGCGGCGGCCGGTGCGATCGGCGAGGCGGTGCTCGGCTGGCCGCCGCTGGTCGGCGCCCTGTGCCTCACCGTCGGCATCGCCGGTTTCGTCACCTTCGGCAACACGGCCGTGGAGCGATTGTTCAAGTACGTGTCGTTCTTCCTTTACGGGGTCTACGCCCTGTTCGTGATCCTGGCCTTCAGCCGGTTTGGCGACCGGATCGCGGCGGGGTTCGCGACGCCCGCGCCAATCGACGGCTGGGCGCTCGGAGGGCTGACCTATGCCAGCTACAACATCATCGGGGCCGTAGTGATCCTGCCGGTCGTGCGGCATATGACCAACCGGCGCGACGCCGTGGTGGCCGGACTGCTGGCCGGGCCTCTGGCGATGATCCCGGCAGCGCTCTTCTTTATTTGCATGGTCGCTTACTACCCGCAGATCGGAAGCGAGGCCCTGCCATCGGACTTCCTGTTGCAGCGCCTGAACTTTCCGGCGTTCCATGTGGCGTTTCAGCTGATGATCTTCGCGGCCCTGCTGGAGAGCGGGACGGGCGCGGTGCACGCGATTAACGAGCGCCTGGCCCACGTCTGGACCCAGCGCAGGGGCGGGGATTTTCCGCACAGGTGGCGACTGGCCGTGGCCGGTGTGCTGCTGGTGGGCTCGATCTTCATCGCCGACCGCTTCGGTCTCGTGACCTTGATCGCCAAGGGCTACCGGCTGCTGGCCTGGATGTTTCTGGCCGTCTATGTCGCGCCGCTGATGACCTGGGGCGTCTGGCGGCTCTGGAAGGGGCACGCGCCGCGTGTCGCAACCGTTTGATTCAGAGGGATACCGTCATGCGCCATATCCTCACGGCCCTGGCCTTCGGGCTGGCCATTCCCGCCATCGCCGCGGCCGATCCGCCCAAGGGCTTCGACGTTCGGGTCGAGGCCATGCGCCAGAGCCAGGGCGCGCCCGGCATGGCCATCGCCATCGTCGAGAACGGCAAGGTCACCCTGGCCAAGGGTTATGGCGTCAAAGGCCTAAAACATCCTCAGAAGGTCAACGCCGACACGCTCTTTCAGATCGGATCGGTCTCGAAGGCCTTCACTTCGGCGGCCCTGGCCACCTTGGTCGATGACGGCAAGATCAAGTGGGATGACCCGGTCATCGACCACATGCCGGGCTTCAGGATGTACGACCCTTGGGTCACCCGCGAGATCACTGTGCGGGACCTGATGGTCCACCGGAGCGGCCTGGGGCTAGGGCAGGGCGACCTGATGTTCGTGCCCGCGACAACGCTAAGCCGGGCCGAGAGCGTACGGCGCGTGCGCTATCTCAAGCCCGTCACCAGCTTCCGCTCTTCTTACGCCTACGACAACGTCCTCTATATGGTCGCTGGCCAGATGATCGAAGACGTCACCGGCAAGACCTGGGAGGACTACGTCCGCGACCGGCTGCTTAAGCCGGCCGGCATGGCCAGCAGCGTCACCAACGACGTTGATCGCTTCAGGGCGACAGACCGCGCCTATCCCCACGGCCGCCTGGGCGAAATGCGCGGCCTTGGTCCCCAACAGGCCCTGGACGAGAAGGAGGTCGCGCTCGGCGTCAATTCGGCCCCGGCCGGCGCCATCGCCGCCAGCGCCAACGACATGGCCCGCTGGCTGGCCGTCCAGCTCGCGGCCGGCAAGATCCCCGGCTCGGACAAGCGCTTGTTCTCCGAGGCCGCCTCGCGCGAAATGTGGAAGCCGGTGGTGCCGGTGCCCGCGCCTAACCTGACCGGCGCCCTGGCCGAGGTCGTTCCGCAGTTTCGCGCCTACGGTCTGGGCTGGATGATTCAGGACTATCGCGGTCACAAGATCTACCAGCACGGCGGCGCGACCCTGGGCTTCCGGGCCGCCATCGTGCTGATCCCCGAGAAGAACATCGGCATCGTCCTCCTCAACAATTCCGAGGAGAACGCTCTGATCCCGGGCCTGCAGGCCGAGCTGTTGGACCACTATCTGGACCTGCCCAAGCGCGACTGGTCGGCGGCCTATGTCGAGTACATGGACAAACGAAACGCCGAGGGGCTGGCGGCGGTGCGCGCGGCCTCGACCACACGGCCGGCGACCAAGCCCTCACTGCCCGTGGCCAGCTACGCCGGCGCCTATGCCGATCCCTGGTACGGCCCGATCGCGATCAGCGAAAAGGACGGCGCGCTGTCGATCAACTTCCAGCAGACGCCCGGCATGGTCAGCCCGCTGGAGCACTGGGCTTACGACACCTTCATTGCGCGCTTCCCCGGCTCGACTACCGAGCCCGCCTATGTGAGCTTCGCGCTGGACGCCAACGGCAAGCCGGAACGGATCACCATGAAGGCCGTCTCGCCCATCGCCGACTTCAGCTACGACTATCAGGACCTGCTGTTCACGCCGGTGACAGTTCAATAGGGCACATCAGCGGATTGCAGAGGGGCTGGGTTCAGTGTCCAGGCCCCGTCTTTTTAACAGCGTCGGAGGAAAGCCGCTTCCGGATCTAGCGAAAAGCATTGCAGACGCCTATTTCTCCGCAAAAATAACTCGCCTTATGTGCCGACTGCTCTGTATCGGGTGGCAGGGGCAATAGATCATTTCAGACTCGCCTCCGGCGTTCACTTCTCTCGGCGCTGGCAGAGCTTTCGCGCGGAGTTTTTGGGCAGCTGGTTTACGACCCAGGCACGCTAAAATCGTTTCGCTATAGGTGCCTTCTGTCGAAGGCTTATCTCAGGGCGCGCGCTCCCTGAATGTCGCGGGTAGCCCGAATCGTGAGCGGCAGGACAGGGCGCCGTTCAAGACGACGATCGTGGCTCTAGGCCCTGCAGGCTGACCAAGCCGATCGCGGCCATCAATCGATCTACCGTGATGTCTTCGACGCTGGGAACCCATTTGCCCAGCCAGATCAGCATGCCCAGCAAAAGCTGTACGACAAGCGCGGCTTCGCATTGGACGATCGAGCCGTCGCTCATGCCGTCGTGCAGGAAGCGTTCGAGCAAGCCCTTCAGCCGATCGCCCCAAGCGTCGATCATCTGGCGCTGATCTTCGTCCAGATACGAGTGATCGCCGAAATAGAGCTGGGGGCCGTTGCGCGCGGAGTCGAGCAAAAGATCCCGGAAAAAGCGCTCGAGCTTGGCTGATCCTTTCCCGCCAGCTTGGTCGGCCTCGGTCAGAAGATGCTCGAAGCGTTCCAGTGAACGCACGTGGCAGGCATAGACCAGGGCCTGCTTGTTGGGAAAATAGTAGTAGAGGGCCGTGTCGCGCACATCTAGCGTCGAGGCGATTTCCGTCATGGTCGCCAGGGCGAAGCTCTTGGCATTGATGATTTCGATCGCGGCGCGAAGGATCGCGTCGCGCTTCTTGGCCGACTTGCGGCTGTGCGCCAGCCCCTTGTCGTCGTCGATCACGGCCGACTGAGCGGCGCTTTCGCCTTTCACGATGTCAGTTCCCAAGCGCGCCAGGACGGCTGTTTTTCTATCGGGCGCTTGGTCGCTTCCCGCAAGTCCCCGTGTGGTGAACTCCGGGGTGTCTAAAAATTTGAACTTGTCTTCAAAAAATGAAGTGGTAATCAAATTGTATCGAGCCGTGAAGCGCCGCCCAAGACGCGCGCACGCCGCGTGGGTTGAAACGACAAAAACAAAAGGGAGGTCTTTCCATGCACAAGATCCATTTTCTGGGCGCGTCCTTGCTTGCCCTGATCGTCGCCGGCCCGGCCCTCGCGCAGGACAATGCGGCACAGGCCACCGACGCCAGTTCAATCATCGACGAAATCGTCGTCACCGCCACAAAGCGCGAGCAGACCTTGCAGGACGTGCCGATCTCGGTGTCGGTGACCAGCGCCCAGGCCATAGAGCGGGCCCAAGTCCGCGACCTGATCGACCTGCAGTCGCTGGTGCCTTCGCTGAAGGTCTCTCAGTTCAACGCGGTCGGCCAGACTAACTTCATCATCCGCGGCTTTGGCAACGGCAACGGCAACGACGGAATCGAGAGCTCGGTCGGCGTCTTCATCGACGGCGTCTATCGCTCGCGGTCCTCGTCGGCCCTGGACGACCTGCCCGAGATCGAGCGCATCGAAGTGTTGCGCGGCCCGCAATCGACCCTGTTTGGCAAAAACGTCTCGGCCGGCGCGATCAGCATCGTGACGAAGAAGCCGTCGTTCGAGTTCGGCGGCAAGGCCGAGGTCAGCTTCGGCAATTACGACCTGAAGCAATTCAAGGCCACGGTGTCGGGTCCGGTCAGCGAGACACTGGCTGTGCGCTTGTCTGGCGGCGTCAACAAGCGTGACGGTTTCGCCACCAACCTGACCACGGGCAATGACGTCAATGATCGCGACCGCTGGTCGATCCGCGGCGACGCCCTGTGGCTGCCAACAGACAAAACGTCCGTGCGGATCATCGCCGATTACAACAAGATCAGCGAGGTCTGCTGCGCCGTCGTGTCCTTGTTCAATGGCCCGGCCACCCAATTCATCGGCGCGACCGCGCCGTTCGGCTTGGGCAAGCCGGTCGGCAATCCGGCCACCAAATTCGACCGCGACATCATCTTCAACACCGACCCGACCAACAGACTGGTAGGCAAGGGCCTGTCAGGCCAGGTCGATCAGGATCTGGGCTTCGCCGCCCTGACCGCGATCACCGCCTATCGCAAGCAGACCAGTGAGTCGTACCAGGACGTCGACTTCACCGGCGCGGACCTGGCCAACAAGGCTGATGGTAATGCGATCAAGACCTTCACCCAGGAACTGCGCCTAGCCTCCAAGGGCGAGGGGCCGTTCCACTGGCTGGTCGGAGGCTTTTATCAGAGCGAGAAGCTGTCGACGGGCCGCACCATCAGCTACGGAACCGATATCCGCAGCTTTGGCGACGGCTTGAGCGGCCAGGTCCCCGCCGCCCTGATCGGCGCCCTGCCGGCGCCGCTTCGCCCGGCCCTGACTGGCCGCTCGAACCTGTACGCACTGGAATTCCTGCAGAGCCTGGTGACGCCGTCGATCCGTCCTGGTTCGACCTACTTCCAGGCCGGCCAGGGCATCGACGACTACTATACGATGGACCAGACCTCCTATTCGCTGTTCAGCCAGGCCGACTACGAGGTCACCGATCGCCTGACCCTTACTGGTGGTCTGGCCTATCTGAACGATGAGAAGGACGCCGCCGCACAGGTCGTGCTGCGTGACCCGCTGTCAGCCCTGAACCTGCAGGCCGTTCCGCAGTTCGCGGCCCTGGGCCTGCCGGGCAATATCTACGGCGCGCTCGGCGGCCTGCAATTCTACTACGGCAACACGCCCAACCACGCCCCGGTCAACTTCCCCAATGCCACAGAGTCGGGGAACCTGAAGGGCAACAAGGTCACCTATGCGGCTCGAGCGGCCTACGACTTCGGAGCGATCAACGCCTATGTCAGCTATTCGACGGGCTGGAAGGCCGGGGCGTTCAACCTCTCCTCCGACAGCCGTCCGCCCAACGCCAATGGGGTGGGTCGCACCGCCTCGCCCGAAGACGTCAGTGTTTATGAAGCTGGTCTGAAGGCCAATTTTCAGGGTGGCTACTTCAATCTGGCCGTCTTCGACCAAGCGATAGAGGGCTTCCAGTCCAACGCCTTCACCGGCATCGGCTATAGCCTGGTCAACGCCGGCAAGGAATCAGTGCGCGGCTTCGAGATCGACAGCGCCTATCGGCCGCTCTCGTGGCTGTCCCTGACCGGCGCGGTCACTTATCTAGATCCGAAATACGACAGCTTCACCGGCGCGGCCTGCGTGAACTATGACACCGCCCGCTGCCCGGTGAACCCAGCCACCGGCACGCGTCCCAACTTCCGCGACCTGACAGGCGACAAGCCGGCGGGCATCCCCAAGTGGAGCCTATCGACCTCAGCCACCGTCACCCATGACTTTGGCAATGGCTATTCGGGCTATCTGAGGGCCGAGTATGACTACACCAGCAAGGTGCAACTGAGCGAGACCACCCCGCCCAACCTGTCGACCTGGGGCCAGAACAACGTCAACGCCAGCCTGGGCCTGACCAATGCTGAGCACAAGCTCGAGGTCATGCTGTGGGGCCGCAACCTGACCAAGGACGACAGCCTGATCGCCACCTTCCCGACCGTCGCTCAGGACGGAAGCTATAGCGGCTATCCCAACGCCCCCCGCACCTACGGCGTGACGGTGCGCAAGACGTTCTGACTACCTCGGAACGCAAACTGCCGCCCGGCCATGTCCTCATGGTCGGGCGGACCTTCTTCTCGAATTTTGACGGACAACAGATGCCGGACTCCGACAAGGCCTCGGGCGCGATCACGCCGGATCTCCAAGCCCTGCGTGATCGCTACCGCCAGGAGCGCGACCGCCGGGCCAATCAAGGCGACCGCCGCTACCACGACATGGGCGAGGCCAGCTTCTCGCACCTAGTGGCCGATCCCTACGCGGTTCCGACCGAACGGGCGCCGGTGGACGATGCGGTGGATGTGCTGGTGGTCGGCGGCGGCTTTGGCGGCCTGCTGGCGGCGGCCCGCCTGAAAGAGGCCGACGTCGAGACGGTCCGCATTGTGGAAGCCGGCGGCGACGTCGGCGGGGCCTGGTACTGGAACCGCTATCCAGGCGCGGCCTGCGATATTGAGTCCTACATCTATTTCCCGCTGCTGGAAGAGACCGGTTACATGCCGGTCGAGCGCTACTCCAAGGCCCCGGAAATCCGCGCCCATACCCAGCGGATCGCCGAACATTTCCAGCTCTATGACGACGCCCTGTTCTCGACCCAGGTGACGTCCCTCGATTGGGACGCCGAGGCGGCGCGTTGGCGGGTGGCGACCGATCGCGGCGACACCATCCGGGCCCGTTTCGTGGTCTTGGCCACCGGACCGCTCAACAAACCCAAGCTGGCGGCGATCCCGGGTGTCGAAACCTTCAAGGGCCACGCGTTCCACACCAGCCGTTGGGACTACGACTATACCGGCGGCAGTTCGACCGAGCCGCTGGAGAAGCTACGCGACAAGCGCGTGGGCGTGATCGGCACGGGCGCGACGGCGATCCAGTGCGTGCCGCCGGTCGCCGCCAGCGCCCAGCATCTCTACGTCTTTCAACGCACGCCTTCGTCGGTGGACGTTCGCAACAACACCGCGACCGATCAGGCCTGGGCTTCCAGCCTCGAGCCCGGTTGGCAACAGGCGCGGATGGAGAACTTCACCGCCCAGATGGCCGGCCACCTAGTCGACGACGACATGGTCGGCGACGGCTGGACGGTGCTGGCGCGCGCCGTGAAGAAGATGTTCGCCGAAGATCCCCAGAACGCCGACTTCGGCGCGTTGCTCGAGAGGGCGGACCTGGAGAAGATGGTCGAGGTTCGCGCGCGGATCGACAGCCTCATAGAGGACCCGACGACCGCCGAGGCGCTCAAACCCTGGTTCAGCCTGTTCTGCAAGCGGCCCTGTTTCCACGACGATTATCTGGGCGTCTTCAATCGCTCCAACGCCACCCTGGTCGACACAGCCGGTCGCGGCGTCGAGCGGATCACCGAGACCGGCGTTGTGGTGGCCGGCAAAGAATACGCGCTGGACTGCCTGATCTTCGCCACCGGGTTCGAGGTCGGCGGCGACTTCGCTAAGCGTTCGGGCTTCGACCTGCGCGGCGTCGGCGGCCTGTCGCTGTCGGACAAATGGGCGCAAGGCGCCGCGACCTTCCACGGCCTGCACAGCCGCGGATTTCCCAACTGCTTCATCATCAGCCAGGCCCAGTCGGGCATGTCGCCCAACTTCCCGCACATGCTCAGCGAGCAGGCCAAGCATGTGGCTCACATCGTTGGCCATTGTGTTCGGGTCGGTGTGCGAACCGTCGAGACCTCGGTCGAGGCCGAAGATCGCTGGGTGGATGAGATCGTCGCGAGGGGCGAAGATCGCATCCGTAAGCTTCAAGCCTGCACCCCCGGTTACTACAACAACGAAGGCCGCCCCTCGATGGAAACGGCCAAGGGCCTTCCGCACGCCGCCGGCCCCGTTGTGTTCATCGACATGTTGCGCCGCTGGCGCGAGGCGGGCGACTTCGCCGGCCTGGAACTGGACGGCGCGCCGACGCGCGCCACGGAAGGCGTTTGACCATGACCCTAGCCAACGGTCGCAAGGCCATCTTTATCACTGGCGCGGCCTCGGGCATGGGCCGCGAGACAGCGCTGCTGTTCGCCCGTCAAGGCTGGTTCGTCGGGGCCCATGACGTAAATCTCGCCGGCCTTCAGGCGTTGCAGCTCGAAATCGGCGACGGCAACGGGATCTTCGCCACGCTCGACGTTACAGACCGTGAAGCCTTCGCCGCCGCCATCGCCCGGTTTGGCGACGAGACCGGCGGAACACTGGACGTGATGTTCAACAACGCCGGCATCGCCGTCGCCGGGCTGTTCGACGAACTGGCTTGGGAAGACATCATCAGCGTCATCAACGTCAATCTGCTGGGCGTGATGATCGGCATCCGCGCGGCGATCCCGTTGCTCAAGGCCACGCCCGGATCGCTGTGCCTGACCACCTCGTCGTCTTCAGCGATCTTCGGCACCGCCGGCATCGCCACCTATTCGGCCACCAAACACGCGGTGCGGGGCCTCACCGAGGCCCTTTCGATCGAGTTCATGCGCCATGGCGTGAGGGTCGCCGATCTGCTGCCGGGCCTGATCGACACCCCGATCCTCTCGGCGAGCGTCAAGGCCATGGCGCCGCCGGACGGCATGTGGCGGCTGACACCGCCTTCGGAAGTCGCTGACGCCGTCTGGGCCGCCTATCACGGCGACAAGCTGCATTGGTACGTGCCCGAAGAGCTGAAGGCCTTCGATCTGCAAGTCACCGCCGAGCCCGAAGTCGTCCGCGCTGAGCGCGCAGCCCTTGCAGCCTTCCGCCAATAGCGAGATCCGCCGATGTCGATCCTTGAAGCCTCCGCCTCGGTGCCCGCTCAGGAGCTTGAGGCGCCTACCATCGCAGGACTGCGCGCGGCGTTCGACGCCCAACGCGACGCCTTCGCGGGCGATCGAAATCCGACGCTGGATGAGCGCCGGCGGCGGATCGAAGCCTTGATCGGCATGATGCTCGCCAATCGCCAGCGCATCAGCGCCGCGCTCAGCCAGGATTTCGGAGCTCATCCGGTCCCGGCGTCCGACCTTATCGAGGTCTTGGGCGTGGTCGGTCGCGCCCGGTACGTATTGGCCAATCTTGAGGCCTGGATGGCCCCGATTCCGCGAGAGACCGATCCCGCGTTCCTGGGAACGTCCCGCGCTTACATCCAGAGCCAGCCCAAGGGTGTCATCGGCAACATCTCGCCCTGGAACTTCCCCTTCGACCTGTCGGTGGGGCCGATGATCGAGATGCTGGCGGCCGGCAACCGCGTGATGGTCAAACCGTCGGAGTTCACCCCGGCCTGCAGCGCGCTTCTGGCCGAAATGGTCGCGGCGACCTTCGATCCGACCTTGGTCCAAGTCGTCACCGGCGGCCTTGAAGTGGCCCAGGCGTTCTCGGCTCTGCCGTGGGACCACCTGCTCTATACCGGCAGCCCGAACGTCGGCCGTCAGGTGATGGCGGCGGCTGCGCGCAACCTGACGCCGGTGACCCTGGAGCTGGGCGGCAAGTGTCCGGCGCTGCTGACGCCCGGCTCGGTCAGCGCCGTCAGCGTGGAATCCGTCATTGGCACCAAGATCATCAAGAATGGTCAGATGTGCGTCTCGGTCGACTATTGCCTGGTCCACCGGTCGGAAGTCGAAGATTTCGTCGATTACGCCACCGCCTTCATGCACACCGCCGCGCCGTCCTATTCACGCAGCGACGAATGCACGGGCATCATTTCGACGAGGCATCTCGAACGCTTGCAGGCCCTGCTTCAAGAGGGCCGCGATCACCACGCCCGCATCGTGACGCTGGAGCGCGACCAGGAGGTTGATCCCACGACCCGGCGAATGCCGATGTCTCTGGTCATCGATCCCGACCAGGATCTTGGCTTGATGCGCGAAGAGATCTTCGGACCGATCCTACCCGTGGTCGTCTACGACGACCTGGAGGCTGCAATCGCCACGATCAACGCCGGCGAGCGTCCGCTGGGCCTCTATGTGTTCGGCGATCAAGCCGTGGCCGATCGGGTGCTGGCCCAGACCTCCTCGGGAGGCGCAGCGATCAACACCTGCGCAATGCAAAGCGCCTTGCCGTCGCTGGCGTTCGGCGGTGTCGGCATGAGCGGCATGGGACGTCACCATGGCGTCGAAGGCTTCCGCGAATTCTCCAACCCTCGCGGCGTCTTCGTGCGCGGGGAGGGCGACATGATCGATGCGTTCTATTCGCCCTACGCCAAGGCGGCGGCGGTCGTGCAGGCCGTTCTGTCCTCCGGCCACAACTGAAGCCAAGCAAGCGCAGCGCGTCATGAGCGATTTACAACCAGCGGCCCTGGCCCCGGCGCCGCGTCGCGTGCCTGTCTCAACCAAGCTGGCCTATGGCGTCGGTTCTGTCGCCTATGGGATCAAGGACAACGGCTTCTCCACCCTGCTGCTGCTTTTCTACAATCAGGTGATCGGCCTGCCGGCCCAGATGGTCGGCCTTGCTGTGATGATCGCCCTGATCTTCGACGCCTTCGCCGACCCTCTGATCGGACACCTGTCGGACAACACACGCTCGCGCTGGGGCCGGCGTCACCCGTTCATGTACGCCGCCGCCTTGCCGGTCGGCGCGCTCTATCTGTTGCTGTGGAACCCGCCGACCGGAGATCAGACCGTCACCCTGATCTATCTGGTGGTGGTCGCTATCTTGGTCCGGACGGCGATCTCTTGCTACGAGGTGCCATCCAGCGCGCTCGCACCCGAGCTTACGACCGACTACCATGAGCGCACCTCGATCCTGGGCTACCGCTACATGTTCGGCTGGGCGGGCGGCATGGGCATGCTGCTCTTGACGTTCGGCGTCTTCTTGGCGCCAAGCCGGGAGTTTCCGGCCGGTCAGCTCAATCCGGGCGGCTACCGCACCTATGCCATGGTGGCGGCATCCATGATGGTCGGGGCAATTCTACTTTCGACGCTCGGCACCCATCGTCAGATCGCGAGATTGCCAAAGGCCCCCTCCACCCGAGGGCGGCTTTCGGACGTGCTGCGCGCGCTGCGCAATCGCAATTTCCTCGTGCTGATGCTGGCCGGCGTGTTCGCCTATACGAGCCAGGGTCTCAGCTTCGCGCTCACCACCTATTTCTACACCTACCTTTGGCAGTTTCCGGCCTCCGTGCTGGTGATCTACACCTTGGCAGTGATGGTCGGCGTGGCTCTGGGCTTCGCGGCCGCCACGCACGTGTCTCGACGCCTTGGAAAGCGCAACGCCGCGATCCTGTTCCTGCTTCTGGCCATTCCCACCACTAGCGCCCCTTACATCCTTCATCTGCTGGGCTTGGCGCCAAGCCGGGACGGCGGCGTGCTCCTTCCGCTTCTGCTAGCTTCCACCCTTATCGCCACCGCCATGGGTGTCGGCGTCGCGATCCTCGCTGAGTCGATGATGTCCGATATCGTTGAAGAGGCTCAGGCGACGTCAGGCGAGCGCAACGAAGGCGTGTTCTTCGCCGGTTCGTTCTTCATGAAAAAGAGTGTCTCGGGCGTCGGCATTTTCCTCTCGGGCGCCTTGTTGGCCTTTGCGCGTTTCCCCGATGCGGCCACGCCTGGCGCGGTCGAAGCCGCAGTCCTGGACCGCCTGACCTTGAGCTATGTCGCTTTGACGATTACCTGCGGCTTGGCCGCGGCGTTGATCTTGCGCGCCTTCGGCATCACCCAGGCGGGACACGAAGCGCGCGTGACGCGTTTGTTGCCAGAAGAGCCGTCATCCTAGGCCGCAGATCCGTTTTTCGCGCCAGACCTGCGAGGTTGCAGGGGCCTCGTCTGGCGAGGTCATCAAGGTGGACCGCGTCCGGCTGCTTGGCCCGAACGGTTGGACGCCTCGTTCAGGGTTTCGATCCTGCCTTGGCGCGACCGCGCGGGCGCGGTCGGCGGGCTGATCATCAACAGCCAGACGTTGTTTGTGACTGAGGCCAGAGAGGAGGCCGACCTGACGGCCACCGCCTGGAGGACGCTGTCGCCTTGGCCGGCATCCTCGTCCGGGAAGTCAACCACGCCACGCGTCAGGTCACGGGCTGGGGCGCGACCGACACTTTCTTCGAAGGGGGCTGAGCTACTTAAAACACGGCTGGTAAAGCCGGCTGTCCCCTTGCAATTTATGGCGCGTCTCGGCGGGTGCGCTGCTGAGAAGCCGGCACTGGGGGAGAAAGTGTTGCAAGTCAGATCGCGACCGTTACTCCGGCAAGGCGATGACAAAACTAGGGGTAGGAACTGGGGTATCGAAACCAAACCGGTGATTAAGTGTTGAAAAGTATGAAATTCTATCTCTGGAGGGCAGGCTGCGTCTCCGCCAAGCTCCATTCCATCGCCGTCCACGAACGTCCATACAGGTGTTGTGCCGGCACGGTCCGCAGGGTCAGGTCAGCCCGCGAAGACCTCTCGCAGGAGGGTCAGGTTCAAGGCGACGATCGCCAGGGCGATCACCCAGGCCAGAGCCTGAAGCCACCCGGGGCTGACCAGAGCCCCCGTCCGCGCGCGGTCGCCCGTAAGCCACGCCAACGGGACCACCGCGAACGGCAGTTGCAGGCTCAGGATCACCTGCGAGAGGATCAGCAGTTCGCCCAGGGCGCGCTCGCCATGGAGCGCGATGACCGCGATGGCCGGGATGACCGCAAGAAGCCGCTTCACCAATCGCCGCCTCCAGGGGGGTCATGCGCAGTCGCACAAACCCCTCCATGACGATCTGACCCGCCAAGGTCGCGGTCAGCGAAGTGTTCTGTCCGGCCGCCAGCAGCGCGATGGCGAAAAGCGTCGCAGTGCCCGCGCCGAGCAGCGGCGCGAGCACGGTGTGGGCCTGGGCGATGTCGGTGACCTCGGTCTTGCCGGCGGCATGAAAAGTCGCGGCGGCGAGGATCAGGATTGCGGCATTGACCATCATCGCCAGCAACAGGGCCAGACTGCTGTCCCAAGTGGCCATGCGGGCGGCCGACAACCGACCCGCTTCGTCCAGCCCATCGCGCCGGGTCTGCACAATTGACGAGTGAAGGTAGAGGATATGGGGCATGATCGTGGCCCCCAGTATGCCTATCGCGAGGTACAGAATCCTCGGATCGGTGACGAGTTACGTGCTGGGTAAGAACCCGGACGCCACCTGGCTCCACTCCGGACGCGCGAGGGCGACCTGCACGACAAGGCAGGCCCCGACCAGCACCAGAAGGCTGACCACGATGGCCTCCAGTCGGCGGAAGCCTCCGCGCTGCAGGGCCAGCACCAGCATGACGTCAAGGGTGGTCAGGCAGACGCCCAGCAACAGCGGGATGCCCAGCAAGGGCTTGAGCCCCAGGGCGGTACCCGGCAGCTCTGCCAGTTCGCAGGCGCAGATGCCGATCTCGGCCAGGACCCACAGGGCGAAGCTGACAGGCGGGCTGAAGCGGCCGCGGCAGGCCTGGGCCAGGTCGCGCCCGGTGGCGATGCCCAACCGTGCGGCCAGCGCCTGCAGCACGATGGCCATCAGGCTGGACAGCAACACGACCGCGAGCAGGCGATAGCCAAAGGCCGAGCCCGCAGCCAGGTCGGTCGCCCAGTTGCCGGGATCCATGTAGCCCACGGCCACCAGAAAGCCCGGCCCGGAGAAGGCCAGCAGTTTGCGGCCCCACGAACCGGTCCGCGGGACTGCTACCGAGCGATAGCTCTCCTCAAGGCTGACGGTCTGAGGCGTAGACCGCCAGGCCGCGGCGTTGGGGAAGGCCGGGCCGGCGGAGGGCGAGGCGGGCTCGTCCGTGGTTTGCCTCACGGCTCGCACCGCTCGCAAACTTGATCGGACAAGCCCGCGCGCACTAGGTCTCCTGTTCGGTGATCTTGCCCGCGCCAGGGCCGGCGCCGAGATCCACGCCCGTCACTGGATTGGCGGTGGGATCGGACTGGGTGCGCGCCGCCAGGACCTCGAGAAACCTCGGCTGTACGTCGTCAGAAGTTTTGAGACAGCCGGGTCGCGGATTTAGCGGAGGGTTGGCCTCATCTGGGGTTGATATCTAGGCGGCGATTTTGCGGTGCTGCAAGCGCCGATGTTCGAGGG
>NZ_JAFCSZ010000039.1:0-25127 GCF_049895765.1 Caulobacter sp. DWR1-3-2b1 | reverse complement strand
ATCCTTCGGTCCGGTTCGCAGATCTTCAACCAAGGCCCGTCCCTTCCACTTGGCGACGGTCTTGGGGTTGATCCCATGACGCTTCGCCAGGCCCCTCAGGCTCTCTTGACTATGCTGTACCGCTCGACGGACCGCCGCTGTCGTTGTGGCGCTCCCGTGGTGTACCTGCCCCATAGCGCATCCTTCCAACCATCGGAAAATAGTGCACCATCAAAGTCCGGGACCAAACATCTAGCCGTCGACGACGGCGTGGATCTTGGTCGTGCGACCGCCGCGCGAGCGGCCGATTGCCTGGATTTCGGCCCCCCTTTTCCGCCGCCCGTCGAGCGGTGGGCCTTGGCGCTGGTGGAGCCGATCATGTGGACATCGTCGGGGCTGAGCGCGACCGAGCCGTGAACAGTCGCCGCCACACACCCTTGATCGTCCAGCGGCGGAAGCGATTCTAGATGGTCGTCGGCGGGCCATAAACCGCCGAGCAGTCCTGCCAGCGGAAACCCACCTTCAGCACATGGATGATGCCGCTGATCACCCGTCCGTCGTCCACCCGATGCGCACCGCCTAGTTCTTAGCAAAAGCGGATCGATGGTCCGCCCACTGCCGATCCGAAAACCACAACTCACCATGGTCCACCTCCGTCAGAGACAGTCAACCACAACAAGAGCATTGTATTCAGCATGTTGATCGAGTTTCGGCCTTAAGGCTTCCACCTTTAGTCGTCCTGGGGTGGATCTGCTGCCAAAGTAGGCAGCGCGGTTCACGCAATGGCCGTTTACAAAGCAAGGTGGCAGCGAGGTATTCGGGAGACTATCCACAACCTCCGACCACAGACCAATCACTTGCGTTTTGGCCCGCCGTCTCCGTCACCTGAATTCCGGCTTACCGAGAGCCATTAAGCTTAAGGTAACTAATGCAGCCAAGGCACAACCCACTAAGGCAAATACGAGAAAGAATACTAGAGACTGCATTGCGTCACGTATTTTAAAGGACATGTAGCATCCATAAACATTGGTCGCCACGAAGCTCAAGAAGAAGAAAGCTAAGCCGAACTCCCAGTCCGCAATCAAACAAAGAATGACAGACAACACAGCACAGCACAGCGTCAGCGCCACTATGTATTTCAAAGAATTGACTATTCTACGAACCACCATCGGCCCACCAAGAGTATCTACTTTATGTCGAATTTAGATTTCACCACCTCAATGGCATATTCGGTTACACGTTGCGCGCCCGTCGCCACTCCCGCAACTGCACCTTTCGCCTTGCCGCCAAGGCCAGGCATTGCTTGAACTGCCTCTCCGAACACTCGTTCTGCGCCCTCAGGGGTGAGCGATTTGCGGATACGCCAATGAGCGGTCTTCGAAAGAAAGCCTGCAGCCGCACCAGCGCCAATGCCGGTCAAGATCCCCTCCTTTTTCATGGCCGCGCTCAAACCGCCAGCGATAGCCCCGGCTGAGGTTTCCGCTATGAAGCCAGAGATGCGCCTCCACGCTGTACCATTAAAAGCAGCTTCGAGCGGCCCGGAGAATCTCCCCCCTATCGAACCCGCAAAAGCAGAAATCCCCATGTCTTTCACGTTACCGAAAAATAGATCTTCCGCATCCATTAGACCGGCCCTATCGCCCTGAAGCAATCCCGTGACTCCGTCTTCCCATTGCGCGCGTTTGTCGCCATCTGCCAGTTGTGCGAAGAACTCGATGCCAGCGCCCCAGGCAGCGCCGCTCTTGGCCGAGGTGGTCAAGAGTTTGAAGGTGGCCCCGGATCCAGACTCATTCGCCGCAAAGCGAACCAGCGTTGCCTGCCAACCGCCGCCCGTAGCAGCCAAACTACTCCCAGCGGACGCCGCCCTCGGTGCGGAGAACAGCCCCCTGCCAAGCAGCCCGGCACCGCCAATGGCCACTGTATAAATCGCTGCCGCCGCCGCGGGCACAATGACAGCGCCGAAAACCATGAGGTTCGCCAGGGGATCACGCAACATCGTCTGCTCAGCACGGGCCTTGAAGGAAACCTGGGCGCTCTGGAGCGCGGCGCGGCTACCGAACCCGCCGCCCGCGACAAACGCTGGCGCAGGACGGCCGTAGAACGCCATGGAATAGTAGTTGATCGAGTCTGCGTTTGAGGGATTGAAGTTAGAGAGTAGTTGGCTCACTCCGGCAGAAAGGGGGTTCTGTCGGCCTCGGAAGCGATTGTATTGCGACACGCTCGCGAAGGCGACTTCAGAGACCAGTTCATGATCCGCGGGCATCGCACGCCACGCAGTCGGCGGCCGTAGCTGAATCACCTGGCCCGAAGCTTCCAGGCTGCTCACCGTGCGCGCGAGCCCAACCTTGGGAGAGGCTGTGACCACAATGGGTTCGACCTCATAGGGATCGGAATTGGTGCCACTTCCCGTGGTGGGCTGAGTCACGCTCACCTCACCGGAGCCTGCCGAGGCTTCAGGGCCCTGCGCGCTCCCGTTGCGTACTGGGACCTGCCCCCCAGCCACAGAGTCTGAAGGCTGTTGGCTTTCCGCTTGCTGTGCCCGCCATGCCTGCTCGGCCTCTTGTGCCTGCTGTGCCTGCTGTGCCTGCCTTGCCTGTTCGGCCTCTTGCGCCTGTTGTGCCTGCTCGGCCTCTTGCGCCTGTTGCTCGCGCTCCTGAGCCCGTCGATCGGCAGCGTCTAGAATGCGGCCCGCGATCATATTGCCGACGGTATTGCCGATAACGCTCGGAATGGAGCGTTGAAGATTGTCGCCAAAATTAGATCCGTTGATCAGCGACTCCGCGGCGGCGCCAGCGATCCCGGCGGCGGCGCCTTTAAGCGCTTCGTTGGCCCAGCTGCGGCTCGTTGGCGTCCATTTGGCGATCAGAGTACGCGCGCCGCCTTCAAACGCCGACATCGCGACGGCCGACCAGTCGAACCGGTCCTGTAGGCCGACGGCCATCGCTATGCCCTGGCTGGCCACGCTACCCGCGGCCGAGGACGTCACGCCGCTTAGCATGCTCCCCGGAGTGCCAAAGACACCAAGCTGAACCGCTCTGCCAATGGAAGCCCCAACGCCGCCGGAAATCGCGGCCATCGCTACCCCTTTCCAGCTGAAGCGATCCTGCACGCCAGTGACGACGCCAACCATCTGGCTGGCGAGACTGCCTGCGGCGCCCGCCGCCATGCCGCCGACAAACGCTCCGCCAGCCGTCCAACTTGTCGCCGCCGTCGCAGTCGCGGCTGCAGCGCCGCCCGTAAAGAAGTTGCTTGCCGCCGCTGCGGCTGGCCCCATGACCAATGCCGCGACAACCGTGGCGACGAGCACGGCCACGATCATGCCGACCCCCCCGCAGCCCTTCTTCTTGGCCGGAGCCTGGGTTTGGATCTGTTCGACCGGCGACGGGGCGTCTGGTGCCACATCGCCCAGGACCTGGCTCGGATCAAAAACTCGGAAGGTCGAGCTCTTGTGGTGGGTGTTGATGACCTTATTGGGGATGTTGAGGACCATCCCCGGCGGCAGGGCCTGGCTTGCCGTCAGGCCGTTGGCGTCGGCGATCAGATACCAGAGCGCCTCATCGCCCCAGAGCAAGAGCGCTATCGAACGGAGGTTGTCGCCCTCATTGACGCGGTACTCGCTATAGGTCGGCGCCTCTCCGCGCGACGACGGGCTCAGCGGCTCGTAGGTCTGCGCGAAATCGGCGAACGGGGTAGCCCCGCCGTTTCGGAAGGCGCCGTTCTGGCCGGGCGCTCCGCGATTGATAACGGAGGAGGCGTAGTCAAATTCCACCGGCCCATTGTTGCCCGTCTGGCCCACGCGTGCGCCGCCGAACACGAAGAAGAAGTCCTTAGGCGCTGGGCCACCAGCATCAAGGGTCTCGATCCGTGAGATGACCTGTCCGGTGGCGTCATTGACGAAGTTCACCGAGCGCGACCGTCCGTCGGATATCACAACGCTTCTGAGCTTGCCGTTATCATCATACGCGTAGGTCGACCGGCCGTTCTGGATTACGACGCCATTGTGGTCTCTCGTCGTTACTACCGAGAGCGACTGACGGACCCCGTCCCACTTTTCCCAGTTGTTTTCGGTTGTCACAGTGCTGATGAGGGTGTCGTTGTCGTGTCGGTTGACCGAAACGATCCCTTCCAGCTGGCGACTTGGAGCATAGGTGTAGGTAATAGCCGACTTCACCACCGAGCCGTCGAGGTTACGGGTCCGGGTCTGCTCGCTTAGGATCTGGTTTCGATCAAGGCTGCCGCTGGCATAGGTGATCGTCCGCTCGAAGCTGGTTTGTCCGTCCCTGAACTCCTTGTGCAGGGTGATGCGCCCCATCGCGTCGCGGATGTCGCTTGAGAGGAGCGCGCCCGGGTCAGCGGGATTGTTGACCGCACCGGGAGCCAGAGTGAGGTGCTTCAGGTAGGTGTCGCGCAGATAGCCGCTCGACCAGTAGGTATAGGTTTCAATGTGGTCGACGTCGTAGGCCCCTGACGCGCCTTGCGTTGTGGTCGTCGCCGACACCCGCCGTCCTGCCTTGTCGTAGGAAATCGAGACGCCACTGAACCCACGCTCCACGCCGATCGTCTTGTTCGGGTCTCGGATCCCGTTGGAGATCACCATGCGGCCCATGACATCGTAGTCGAACCAGCGCTCGGTGGTCACCGATAGGCCACTGACAACATCCTTGTACTTTGTCGTTACTGACCGGATGTCGTTTGTCGAGGTGTAGGTGTAGTTGATCTTCACGCTGTTACTATCGAACCCGGCGTCTTCGTACGTAATACGCCGGCCCTGTTGGTCATAGGTCGCCTTGGCGTCCTTGCGAACAACGTACTGCTGGACCCCCTGCAGGGTCTCGATGGTGGCGAACCACTCCTTGTTGATATTGCCTTCGGCGTCATAGCCAAACAACGACATCGACTGGGTGCTGCCATTGCTGCCGGCAGCGTCGGCCACCGTCCGAACCCGGCCTGTGTTGTAATAGGTATAGTAGAGATCCTGTCCGATCGAGTTGCTCTGATTGAACAGTCGCCCGGCGGCATCAAACGTCATGTTGAAGGTGTGCGCGCCCTCATCGATGCGTTTAACTGTACGCCCGAAATAGTCGGTGTATTCATAAGAGCTCTCGGATGGGCTGTAGGTTCTTTTTTCCCAACCGCCGAAGGTCCCCATACCTGCGGTCTGCAGACCCGCCTGCCAAGTGTAGCGATACATCCACAGAGTGCTGGTGTCGCCGTTTTGATTATAGTCGATCGTGTCGGAGACCCGGCCCATAACGTCGTAGTCGGTCCTCTGGCGGTTGAGCAAGACGCCGTTCGACGTCGCCAGATGCGTCAGCCGCTGGCCAAGTCCGTCATAGCTATAGGTATTGACCAGGTCCGAGGCCGTACCTACGCCGTCCAAGGCTGTCGGCGCTCGCCAAGCCTTGGTCAGGCGGTCGGCGCGGTCGTAGTCGCGTTTCTCGACCTTGCCTTCCTCGTCCGTGATGGCGCGTTCCCGGTTGAACACATCGTAACCGATCGTGCGTCGACCGCCGTCGGCGTGGATCTCGACGGTATACTTGGCCTCCTCGCCGCCATAGCCGCTGCCGGCCACCAGGATACGGCTGGTCCTGTTGCTGCGGGCGTCGATCGTCGAGATCAGCCGGCCCGAGACGTCGTGATAGTAGGTTTCGACCGGAATGGAGCCGCTTCCACCTGTGCGGTTGACATAGGTGGCGTCAAGAATTTGCTTGGTCCTGAGCTTGCCCAGGTTGGAATAGGTGTACTGGATGCGTCCGTCGACGGCGTTGGTTTCCAGGACGAGCTCGCCAAAGCCGTTATATTCGCGACGGTGGCTGACCAGGGTATAGGCCGTGGGAATGTCATCGGCATAGGTCAGAACCCTTGAGGGCTCGCGGGTCTCGATCGATTGGTTGCGTGCATCGAGCACCTCGATGGTGACGACAGCGTCGGTGATCGGAACCGAGCCGAGCGGATTGGCGCCGTTGTTGGTCAGCGCCTGAAGAGCGTCTTCAAGCGTAGCGTAGATATTCAGGTCCCGCCCGGCTGAGCTGACGGTCGCCGTCAGATTACCGTTGGCGTCGTGAATATAGAGCTTGTAGACGCCGTCGCCGGCGTTGCTTTTCCAAACCCGCCCGGCGGCGTCGTAATTATACTTGACGTTCCAGCCCGTGGTGGAGCCCGGGAAGGGATCCGCGTTGAAGCCTTGCTGAACGACCGCGCCGAAAGCATCGTAGCGCATGCTTTGACGATCATGGGCCCAACTCCAGACTGACGGCCCCTTCTCTACCGAGTACTGCTGGACAGCGCGACCAAGCGCGTCGAACTCGTAATAGGTCCCCTCCTGAGCCGGAGAGCCGTCCGACTTCAAGCGCGTATAGGAAACGCGGGCAACGCGCCCTGCGGCATCATACGCAAAGTGACGCGTAAATTCCTTCTCGAGGAGAGAAAGATTGGGCGCGGCCGAGAGTTGCTGGGTCACGGCCTTCAGGCGGCCGCCCTCGCCATAGGTGTAGGTCGTCAGATGGTCGGTTTCGGGCTTCTCAAAGCCGGCCGCGCCCTGCCAGGTGCGGGTCAGATTGCCCAGACCGTCATAGTAATTGATGGTCTGCAAAGACCGGTCAGCGCCTTCAAGATTAGTGATCTTGTGATTGGTCTGGTGAGTCTGCCGACCCGCACTATCGTAAACGTAGGTTGTGGTGTCAAGCGTCGCTTCCTGTTTCGTAAGCACCTGACCCAGGCCGTTATAAGTGTAAGCGACTTCACTTCGGGTTGCTCCAGCTACCGGCACGCCGTTGCCATCTAGCACCCACGCCTGGATGCTTTCGCGCGCCTCGGTCAGGCGCAGACCATTGCGATTGTAGCTGAAGGTCGTGGTGCGGTTTTGCGTGCCGCTATCTACAGCAGCCCTCAGCGCGGCTGGACTGCTTGACGTCGTCACGACCGTTGGCAGGGCCCGGGAGAACCGGACTTCCTCAGTGACATTGCCCTCGGCGTCGAGCTTGTAGGTCGTCAGATAATTGGCCTGGTCGACCCGTGCGATTTCGCGGCCGCGACGGTCGTAGTAGTGGTGGATCTTGCTGCCGCGACCGTCCGTCTCGAGCACGAGATTGCCGGCCGCGTCGTAGGCCCGCCCGGTCCAGATCGCCGGAACCGAGGCTGTGGAGCTCGTGGTGACGTAGTTGGATCCCGCAAACGAGCCGACCGTATAAGTCCCGGTCACGGTCGATTTCACTAGGCGATTATTGAGATCGTACTCGTGGACGGTTTGGCGGTAGACGCCCGACGGGGCCGTTGGCGCAGATCCGCCGGCCGGGCCTGGCAAGGTGGCGGGGGTGGCATAGGCGCGTTCCGACAGCATATTACCATTGGCGTCGTAAGTCCAGGCGGTGTAGCCGCCCAAGGCGTCGATCTGGGCCGTCTTGCGGTTCTGGTCGTCGTAGTAGAAAAGCGTCCGCGCACTGGCGGCGTCCGTCGATGCGATCAGATTGCCGCGCCGGTCGTATTCGAAGAATTCGGTGGGCGTCACGATGGTGGTCGTGTTGCCGCCGTTGGAGATCACCTCCCGGCTGTCGCCAGCACTGGAGGTGAGACGATTGAGCTTGTCGAAAGTCCGCGTAGTCGTGCGGATTTCGGGCAGACCAAAGGCCTCGATGAGCTTGGTCTGGTTTCCGCGTGCGTCGTATTCGAAGCGATTGGTGACGCTCGTGCCTCGCACAACAGCGGCGGCGCCGTCCAGGCTGTTGCCGGTCGAGATCATCGGCAGCTTTTCCGACTTAACGCGGCCCAGCGCGTCGAACTCCCGGACAATGTCGCCGCCCAGCTTGTTCCGCGTCGTGATGCGATCGCTAAAGGCGTTGAGTGTATAGGCCTCGTAGTGGTTTTCAGCGTCCGTGACCTTCGTCACGCGATCTAGCTTGTCGCGCTCGAAGAGCGTGGTTGCATCCTTGGCGTGGCCTGGTGGCGTGGAGGGCCGCGCACCCAGACCTGCGCCGACAGTCGCCGTCGCATAGCGGGTGACCGAGGCCACCTCGCCGCCGAGCGTATAGCTCGTGGCCGTGGCGTAGCCTTCCGGATCGACCTGAAGTTCCTGGCGATTTAACGCGTCATAATAGAAGAAGCCACTATTGCCGCGTGGATCGATAATCTGGGCGACCTTACCAAAGGCGTCGTACTTGTATTGTGTATCGGCGTACTGTCCGGCGGAAAGCGGCCGGTGCTCCAATATCAGTCGACCGGCTCCATTATAGGTGTTCTCGACGAGGGTGTTGCGGCCGTCCTTGATCGTCTTGACCCGGCCAACACCGTCATGGGTATAGACCGTCGTCGAGGCGTCCGTCGTGCCGAAGGCGCGCGTTTGACTCGTCAGGCGCCCTGCCGCGTCATAGGTCGCGCGGGTCTCGGCCGCATCGATTGTGCCAAACGCCTCGATGGTGGAGGTCGCCCGGCCCAGGCCCTCAAGCTCCATGTGCGTGACAAAGCCAAGCGCATTGGTGACGTCGGTCAGACGACCGGCTGTATCATAGGTGTAGCTGGTGGCGGCCGCGTTGGGTGTCCCGGCGCTAACCTTGCCCAGGACGCTTGTGACTGTATCGCCGTCGACGATGGCGTATATCGCCGCATGTCGCAGGGACTTGGTGACGCGGCCGGCCGCGTCATATTGCTGCTCGGTGACATAGCCCATGGCGTCGACGGCAAAGGCCGCGCGACCGGCCTTGTCATAGACCACCCGATCAATGCGCTTTTCGACGCCGGAGCCCTGGCTATCGGCCCAGGTGAGAATATTGGCGGCGGTCGGCAGACTTGTGGGGGCATAGGCCGCGCCATAGCGGGTGGTCTTGATCAGGTTTCCGGCCTGGTCATAGGCCAGGACCGCCACTTCACCAGCGGCGTTGATGGAGGCGACCTTGCGGTTGGCGTCGTCGAAGACGTTGCGCTCGATCCGCGTATTGGCCGCCAGATTCTTGCTTGAAATCTGACCCTGCAGATAGGCCACAGAATAGAGCGCCGTGGTGGTGATCTGCCCGGCATACTGGGTCGAGTGCACAAGATTGCCGGCGCCGTCATATTCAAACTGGGTGAGGCGCTGGTCGGGTTTGACCACGAACCGAAGGCGGCCGTCGCGATCATAGGCGTAGCCGTGGACCTGATCGGCGCTCGAGGCCGAAAGCGCGGCCGAGACTTGGGCGTTCGACAGCTGCAGGCCGGCTACGCTGATCGTTTTGGCAGAGGCGCGCGTGCCGATGACCCGACCTTCGGCGTCATAATCGGTGGCGGTGACGCCGCCCATCGCATCGACAGAGAAGATCTGCCGGTTCTCGGCGTCGTAGACAAAGCGCGTAACGCCGCCGGCCGCGTCGGTGCGCGCCACGGCGTTGCCGTTCTTGTCGTAGGCGAAGCCGGTCGTCAGGGACAGACCGCCCGGATCGACGGTGCTGGAGGTCAGCTGGCCAAGGCGGTCATAGACGTTCTGTGTGACCCGCTGGGCAGAGGTGCCCGAGCCTTCGGTCACCGTTACAAGACGGCCGCCCTTGTCATAATCGTAGAGCGTGGTCAGGGCCTTGTGGCCCGCGCCCGGATCGACGATCACCTTGGTCTGGCGACCGTTGAGATCAAAGCTGATCTTTGTAAGCACCCCGGCCGGGTCGGTAATATCGGTCTGCTGACCCCGGGTGTCATACTGGTAATAGGTGGTCAGGTTCAGCCCGCCCGCATCGACCGTGCGGGTCATGACGCGATCGACCGCGTCATAGCTGAAGGTCGTATTGACCCCGTTGCCGTCGGTGACGGTGATCAGGCGTCCGGCCTTGTCGTATTCGTTGATCAGCTTGGCGCCGGGAGCCGCATCATCGTGCGTCCTGACATTGCCGTCCCGGTCATATTGCCAGGTGGACAGTCGCCCTGCGCCATCGGTGATCGACACCGTCTCGCCGTGAGCGTTGGAGATGGTGGTGGTGGTCACGCCCTCGGGCGTGGTCATGATTGTCTGGCGATTGAACGCCGTATAGGTCCAGGTGCTGACCGCGCCCAAAGCGTCCGTGCGCGAGACCATGGCCCCGCGACCGTCATAGCCGAACCGGGTTTCCCGACCCAGGCTGTCGGTGATCGACTGCACGCGTCCCGCCCGATCATAGGCGGTCTCGCGGTTCTTGTCTGACGAGACAGTGCTGAAAATCGCCCGGCCGAAGGCATCGTACACCGATCCGGAGATCAGCTTCTGACCGCCGCTCGCCGCATCGCGTGTTTCAGCCAGCAGCTGACCGCGGCGGTCGTAGAGCCTCTGGGTTTCGACGCTGGTGGTGGCCGTCAATTGCGCGATCTTCGAGGTCAGATCGCCAAACGCGCTATAGCCATAGGTCGTAGTCGACATCAGCGCGTCGACGAGTTGCGAGAGCCGGCCGGCGCGGTCGTAGTCAAGATGGGTCTTGCTGTCGAGGCTGGCGCTGGCGATCGCGGTGATCGCGTTCGTCAGACCGGAGGTGATCGCGCCGCCGCTCAGGCCGCTCAGGGTCCCCGAGGCGATCCGCCCGTTATAAACCAGACTGTCGGCCGCCTGTCCAAAGCTGTTGTAGACGGTCTGGGTGACCTCGCCGAGGGCGTTGATGGTGTGGGTTAGCCTGCCGGTTTCTTCATAGTAGTAGAGGGTTTTGGACCCGTTGGCGTCGACGCCATTGGCCTCGATTTTCGAGACGAGCCTGTCGGCCCCGTCATAGGCATAGGTCACACCGTAACGGGCGTAGGTGTCGGCGATATGGGCTGGCGTCGGGCTGGCGCCGAGGACCGCGCTGCCCTCGCCGTTCAAAGCGCCGGTTAGGCGGCCACGAAGATCATAGGTCTGGTTGAAGACCTTGGCCGCGCTCGACCCCGACGCAGCCATCGTCCGGGTGACCAGACGACGCATATTGTCGTAAACATAGGTGGTGACCTCGCTGGCCGTTCCGCCGGTGCGGGTTTCGGTCAGCACCTGACCGAACATGTTGCGCTCAAAGGTGGTGGTCTCCACCACTGATCCAGTCGCCGTCGCCAGCGTGGCAAGCGTCGGAGGGGTTGTCAGCAGGCTCGCGACATTGAGCCTGTGGCCGACCACGACCTGCGAGACATCGCCCATGGCGTTGTACTGATAGCGGGTAAGGTCACCCTCACCATTGATGGCCGCCAGGACCAAGCCCCGCGCATCGCGCAGGGTCCAGTTATGGATATCCTTGGCTGCGGTCCCGGTGCTGGCCAGAAGGCTGGCGAAGTCGCCGTCGATACGAAGGCTGCCGGCCGTCGCGGTCGCATAGGCGATGGTTTCGACGTCCTGACCTGCAGCGTCGTATTTGATCTGGCTGAGGTAGCCTTCGGCGTCTAGGCGTCCGATCAACTGGCCTTCGGCATCGTAGAAGTTGCGGGTCCGGCGATCATCGGCCGACAGCGGCGCGGCCTGCGGCGGCTGGACCACCTCGACCGTGACCGTTGCGGCCACAGGAGGATTGCGGCCGTCGGAAATCTCGTAGGTGAAGGTCTCAAAGCCCGTGAACCCGGGGTCGGGCGTATAGACGAGGGCGCCGCCGACAAGCGAAAGCTGGCCGTGGGCCACCGGCCCGAAGTTGACGATGTTGATGGCGTCGCCATCCAGGTCGCCATCGTTTCCGCGCACGTCGATGGTGATCGGCGTACCCTTGGTGGTGGAGGCGGTGTCGGAGTTTGCGGTGGGCCCGCTATTGGCCGGAGCATTGATGGTGATGCGTACGGTAGCAGTCCGGGTCGCCCCGCGCCCATCCGATAACGTGTACTGGAAACTATCCTCGCCGGTATAGGCGCCGGTAGGTGTGTAAAGCACCTGCCCATCAGGCTGAACGGCGGCCGTGCCGTGGCCGGCTGCGCCGACCGTCACGGTCAGCGCGTCGCCATCGGGGTCCGCGTCGTTGCTGCGGGGGTCGAACAGGATCGACTGACCGCGGGCAATGACCCGGACGTCGTCGCCGGCCACGGGCGCGGAATTGGGTCTTTGAGCGACATTGACCGTCACCGTCGCGCTGTGGGTGAGACCCCGCCCGTCGGAGATCACATAGGTGAAGGTGTCCTGGCCGTAATAGCCCGCGGTCGGCGTGTAGGTGATCGAGCCGCCTGCATTGACAACGGCCTGACCGTGGCCAGCGGCGGTCACGCTGACGATGGTCAGGGTGTCGCCGTCGTCGTCACGATCGTTAAGACGCGGGTTGAAGACGACCGGCGTATCCTGCTGGGCCTCTATCGTGTCGGCCAGGGCCACCGGCGCTGTATTGACCGGCGAAGCCACCGTGACCGACACGGTGGCGGTGGCTTCGCCGCCGCGGCCATCCGAGACCTTGTAGGTGAAGCTGTCGGGACCGGTGTAGCCGACATCGGGTGTGTAGGTGATGGTGCCGTCGGCGTTAGCCAGGGCCGAACCATGGGTCGGCTGGCTCACGATCGCCACTGTCAGAACATCGCCGTCGACATCCCCGTCATTGCTGCGGGGATTGAACGTCGCCGCCTGGCCCTGAATCGTCAGCACAGTATCGGCGCCAGCGGTCGGCGTGGTGTTGGCGGGGGGCGTGACCGCCGCCACCGTGACATTGACCGTGCCGGTGGCCGCGCCGCCGCGACCATCGGAGATCGTATAGGTGAAGCTGTCGGGGCCGACATAGCCGGGCGTCGGCGTATAGGTGATCGTGCCGTTTGCGTTGGCCACGGTCTGACCGTTTGTTGGCGTTCCAACCGCGGTGATGCTCAACTGGTCCTTGTTGGCGTCGGTGTCGTTGGCCCTTGGACTGAAGGTTGCGGCCCGACCGGCCGTCGTTGCGACCGTGTCCACGCCTGCCGTCGGGGCGGTGTTGACCGGGGCGGCCGCCGGCCAGCCTTGCATGGCCTGGCCGGTCGACAGGCGGACAAATTGCATCTTGCGGATAGCAAGGCCGAATGAGGCGGCGTTGCGCTGGTCGCCGGTGGCGAGCGGCTCGATAAGCACCGACGCAAAGGCGGCGTTGGCCGGCACGGTGACAATGCTCTCCGCCCGTCCCCAGGCCGAGATCGGCACCGTGACCTGAACGCTCTGGCCGCCATCCCCCCAGGCTGAGGTCCAGTAGACGACCGAGACGCTCACATGGGTCGTCGCGCCCAGGCCCTTGGCCTCGAACGCCACGCCCAGACGCTGGCCTGGCGTGACGGTCCACTGCGAGGCGCCCGGACCGACGATCTGGGCTATGCCCGGGTGTGTATAGCCACCGTAGAACCCGGGCTTCGGCGTGCCTGGGCTTTTGGTGAGCACGACGGCGGAAAAGCCCTCGCTCAGATAGTTGCTGGCGATCGACTTGGTATAGTTGAGACCCGTGCCGCCGTCCGACCAGTCAGCGACCATAGGCAGGGTCACGGTCGACAGCTCATTGGCCGCATAGACGGTGACATTGACGGTCGCCGTGTGCGTGCCGCCCCGGCCGTCCGACACCGTATAGGTGAAGCTGTCGGTCCCGACATAGTTGTTGGTCGGGGTGTAGGTTAGCGTACCAGCGCCAGCGTTTATGACCACCGTGCCATTGGCGGCCGCGCCAGTGGCGGTGATGGCCAGGCCATCACCGTCGGCGTCGGCGTCGTTAAGGCGCGGATCGAAGACCCGGGCGACGTTGCGGTTGGTGTGGATCGCGTCAGCGGCTGCGGTCGGCGCGGTGTTGGTCGCCGCCGCCGTGACGGTCACATTGATTGTCCCGGTCGCCACGCCGCCGCGGCCGTCGGAAATCGTGTAGGTAAAGCTGTCAGCGCCGACATAGCCGGCCGCCGGCGTGTAGGTGACGCCGCTGGCGGTGAAGGTCACCGCGCCATTGCCGCCCTGGGTGACGGCCGTAATGGTCAGGCTGTCGCCGTCGATGTCGGTGTCATTGGCGCGCGGGTCGATCGTGAACGGCGCGCCTCGCGTCGTGGAGACGCTGTTAGCCACCGCCGTGGGGGCGGTGTTGCCGGTTCCGCTCGCCACCGTGACATTGACCGTGCCGGTGGCCGTACCGCCGCGACCATCGGAGATTGTATAGGTGAAGCTGTCGGGACCGGCATAGCCGGCGGTCGGCGTGTAGGTGATCGTGCCGTTGGCGTTGGCCACGGCCTGGCCGTTCGTCGGGGTCCCGACCGCGGTGATGCTCAACTGGTCTTTGTCGGCGTCGGTGTCATTGGCTTTGGGGCTGAAGGTGACCGACTGGCCCTTGGTGGTGGCCACAGCATCGACCGTGGCGGTCGGGCCGCTGTTAACCGGAGCCGCGGCTGGCCAGCCCTGCATGGCCTGCCCGCTGGACAGGCGGACAAATTGCATTTTGCGGATGGCAAGGCCGAACGAGGCGGCGTTGCGCTGGTCGCCCGAGGCGATCGGATCAACGATCACCGACGCCCAGGCGGCGTTGGCCGGCACGGTCAGGATCGTCTCGACCCTTCCCCAGGCCGAGATGGGCACGGTCACCGCGGTGCTGACGCCGCCGTCGCCCCAGGCACCGGTCCAGTACTGCACCGTCACGGTGACATGGGTGGTCGCGCCCAGGCCCTTGGCCTCGAAGGCCACGCCCAGCCGTTGCCCCGGCGTGACTGCCCATTGCGAGGCCCCGGTCGGACCGATGATTTGAGCCGCGCCGGGACGGGTGTAGCCGCCGGTATAGGGCGGCTTGGACGCGCCCGGCGACTTGGTCAGCAGCAGGGTCGAGAAGCCATCACCCAGATAGTTGCTGTCGACCGACTTGGTGTAGTTTATGCCCGTGCCGCCCTGCGACCAGTCATCGATCTGGCTGGTGGCAAGGGTAGGCAGTTCGTTGGCGGCATAGACGGTGACATTCACCGTCGCCGTGTGCGCGCCGCCGCGGCCGTCGGAGACAGTGTAGGTAAAGCTGTCGGTCCCGACGTAATTGTTGTTCGGGGTGTAGGTGATCAGGCCGCTGTTGAAGCTGATCGAGCCATTGGCGGCCGAGCCCACCCCGGTCACCGCCAGACCGTCGCCATCAGCGTCGGCGTCGTTGAGCCGCGGGTTGAAGACGAGGGCGACGTTCCTGTTCGTGTGGACCGTGTCATTGGCCGCGACGGGAGCGTTGTTGGTGGCCGGAGCGGTGATCGTCAGGTTGATGGTCGCCGTGGCCACGCCGCCGCGACCATCAGAGATGGTGTAGGTAAAGCTGTCAGCGCCGACATAGCCGGCCGCCGGCGTGTAGGTGATCGTCCCATTGGCGTTCAGGACAGCGGAACCATGGGCCGGCGAACCGACCACGGTGACGCTCAGAGCATCGCCATCGGCGTCGGAATCGTTGTTACGGGGGTTGAAGCTGATCGCCACGTTCTGCGCGGTGGAGATGCTGTCGACGACGGCGGTGGGCGCGCGATTGCCGGTCCCCGCCCCTACAGTGACGCTGACCACGCCGGTGGCCACGCCGCCGCGACCATCGGCCAGGGTGTAGGAGAAGCTGTCGGCGCCGACATAGCCGGCCGTCGGGGTATAGGTCACCGTGCCGCCGCCATTGATCACCACCGAGCCGTGGGCGGCCGCGCCCAGGAACGTCACGGTCAGCGCATCGCCGTCGGCGTCGGCGTCATTGGCGCGTGGGTTGAAGGTGATGCCCACGCCCTGGCTGGTCGTCACCGCGTCCGCCGCCGCAGTCGGGCCGGTATTGCCGCCGACGGGAGCGGCGACGGTTACGCTGACTGTCGCGGTGTTGGCGCCGCCGCGGCCGTCGGAGATGGTGTAGGTGAAGCTGTCTGGGCCGATATAGCCAGGCGTCGGGGCGTAGGTGATCGTGCCATTGCCGTTCAGCGTCGCCGTCCCGTGGGCCGCAGCCCCGACCTGGGTTATGGAGATGACATCGCGGTCCAGGTCGCTGTCATTGACTTTCGGATTGAAAGTCAGGGGCGCGCCCTGGACGGTGGAGATCGCATCGCCCGCCGCGTTGGGCGCGGCGTTCACTGGGGTGGCCGACTGCCAGGCAGGCATGGACTGTCCTGCGGCAAGGCGAACCAGCTGCGGCTTGCGGATCGCCACGCCAAAGAGGCCCGCCGTGGAATGATCGCCTTGAGCGATCGGCTCGACGACGATGGTGGCGTAGCGAGCGCCCGCAGGCACAGTGACGTCCAGTTCCAGACGCCCCCAAGGCAATACCGGCGCCGATGCGGTCGTGCTGTCTCCCGCATTGGACCAGTCGGCGCCCCAGTAGAACACCGAGACCTGGGCATGGGTCACCAGACCCAGGCCCTTGACTTCCATGGCGATACCCAGTCGCTCGCCAGGGACCACATCCCATGTTCCGCCGGCCGTATTGGCGCCGTTGATGTTGACGTTGCCGGCCGTGGTGTCCCAGCCGTTGAACTCGGGCGACACGCCCGGCGGGAGGGTCTTCTGGATCAGCAGGGCGCTTTGGCCCTCGCCAAGATAGTTGCTGACCAGGGAGGCGGTGAAGTCGATCCCCGTCTGGGCGTTATGGAATTCGTAGACCGAAGCAGGCGTCAGACCGGTAAATTCGTTGGCAGCGTGAACGGTGACATTGACGGCGCCGGTAACGACACCGCCGCGACCGTCCGAAACGGTGTAGGTGAAGCTGTCGGCGCCCACATAGGCGGCCGCCGGCGCGTAGGTGACCACGCCGTTGGCGAAGGTGACCGTTCCGTGAGTGCCCTGGCTGACGGCGGTAAGGGTCAGGCCGTCGCCGTCGGGATCGCTATCGTTGGCGCGCGGATTGAAGCTGATGCTGGCGCCCTTGCCGGTCACGATCGCATCGGTCGTCACCACGGGCGCGCTGTTGGCGCTCGACACGACCGTGACGTTGACAATGCCCGTCGCCACCCCGCCGCGGCCGTCGGAGATCGTGTAGCTGAAGCTGTCGGCGCCGGCGAACCCGGCCTGGGGCGTATAGGTGATGGTGCCATTGGCGTTCATCACCACCGAGCCGTAGGAGGCCGCTCCCACGCCGGACAGGATGACGACGTCGCCATCGGCGTCGGTGTCGTTGACGCGCGGATTGATCGTGACCGGCGCGCCCTGGGCCGTGGTGGCGGCGTCGCCCAGGCTGACCGGGTTGATATTGCCGGCGGCCGAAACCATCACCACGATGCTGGCCTGGGCGATCCCGCCACGGCCATCTGAAATCGTGTAGGTGAAGCTGTCGGGGCCGACATAGCCGGCCGTCGGCGCATAGACGATGCGTCCATTGGCGTCGAGGCTGGTCTGGCCATGGGCGGCGGCGCCTACGGCGCTTACGGTGAGGCTGTCGCCATCGGCGTCGACGTCGTTCTGACGCGGATCAAAGACCAGGGTCGCGCCCTTACCTGTGGCGACATAGTCGTTGGCCGCGACCGGCCCGGCATTGGCCGGCGCCGCCACCGACATGGTGATCGTGGCGGTGCTTTGGAGACCCCGACCGTCGGAGATCGTGTAGGTGAAACTGTCAGGGCCGACATAGCCGGCGTCGGGCGTATAGGTCACCATGCCGTCGGTGAAAGTCACATCGCCATGCGCGCCCTGGGACACCGCGACGATGGTGAGTTCGTCGCCGTCGGCGTCAATGTCGTTGGCGCGCGGATTGAAGGTTCTCGGCGTGTCGCGCACCGCGCTCACTGCATCGCCGGCGGCGGTCGGATTTGTATTGGGGCCAGAGGCCATGGACATGAAGGCCATGGCCGAACCGCCGCCAGGAGTCTGAACGCTGGCGGGAGGCGAAGACCTGAAGCCCCCCAAGGCGGCGGCGTCGAACAGCTTGGCGTAGCTGGTCTGGGACACCAGGCGCGAGGCGCCGTCATAGGCGTAGACCGTGGCCGCGCCGAGGGCGTCGATGGTTTCGACAAGGCGTCCGGCTTGGTCATAGACCCGCCAGTCCCAGCGGTCGTTGGCGGTGTCGGCCGCCGGGCGGACGCTGGCCAGAGTAACCGTGGCCGGAAGGTTCGCGCCCGTTGTCAGGGAGTCCCATTGCGGCGTGGTCAGCTTGCTGGCGTACCGGATCGTCGCGACCAGCTGGTTGACGCTGTTGTAGCGCAGTTCGGTCATCGTCCGGTCAGGCGCGATCTCGGCGATCTTGCGGCCGGCATTGTCATAGAGGCTGTGGGTGTTCTTGCCGGCGGCGTCGACGACCATGCGCAGGCGACCCACGCCGTCATAGTGATAGAGCGTCGAGGCGGTGGAGACGCCGGCCCCGGACTCGACATAGCTGACCAGTTCGCCGGCCCGATTGTAGGTCGAGACCTTGCTGAGACCATTGGCGAGGGCGACGGTCGTGCTGTTTTGCCCGTTGTTGAAGGCGACCGTCGTCGTCCGCCCGGCAAAATCGGTCGTCGAGATCAAGCGACCCAGGCCGTCATACAGATTGACCTCGGCGGCGACGCCGGTCGGCTGGCGGCTGAGCAAACGGCCGGACTGATCGTAGATGTAGTTGACGACGGTGCGTTCGCTGGCGACGTCGGTATTGCCGGTCCCGTTGGCGTTGACCTTGCCGAAGGTGGTGACCGTCGTAACGTTGCCGCGGAAATCGTACGCTGTGTCGGTGCGCTTGGTCTTGCTCTTGTCGATGACGCCGGCAAGCCAGGTGGTCATTGCACCCTCGGAGGGCGCGGCCGTCGCCGCCAGACCGGTGAGATCGTAACGGTTGGCGGCGTATTCAATGACGCTCGTCTGCTGACCAAAGCCGTCATAGACGTACTCGGTCACCGAGCCCGCCGCGCCGATCACAAAGCGCAGATGGTTTTCACCATCATAGACGTAGCGCGTCGTCAAAGGCGCGGCGGCGGCCTGGCCCTGGGCGGCGATCAGATAGCGGGTCTCGGTCAGCAGCTCGTTCTTCGCGCCGAAGGTGCGGGTGACCGTGTTGCCCGCGCCGTCGACCTCGGAGACCCGATTGCCGTTACTGTCATAGCCATAGGTGACGACCGCGCCGCTCGCCGCGGTGATGGTCGTGATGTCGCCCTTGGCGTTGTAGAGAAAGCTAGTGACCTGGGCGGTCGCGCCGGAGGTCGCGGGCGGCGCAGTGATCGAGGTCAGCTGGCCATCGACGTCATAGGCCAGCAGGGTCGCCTGGCCTGCGTAATCGGTGACGGTCGTCACTCGGGTGGTGGTGTTGTAGGTGAAGATGGTCTGGCGTGTCGCCGCGCCGGCGACCGCCTGGGTCAGGGTCGCGACCCGGTCCTTGCCGCCGACCGTGGCATAGGTGACCGCCAGGCTCGAATCATCAGACTGGGTGATGGAGGAGATCCGGGCGGCGCCATCATAGCCATAGGTCGTCACATAGACATTGGCGTCCGCGACGCTGCTGTCATTGGGGGTCAGGTCAACGGTGACGGTTTGCAGGCGGTTTGAACCGTCATAGCCATAGCGCGTCCGGGTCAGGATCTGGGCGCCGCCCGGCGCGTAGGTCGACAGGCTCGTCAGCTTGCCCGCTGTATAGACAAAGTCGGTATATCCCAGGTCCTGCGTCGTCACGCGGGTCAGCAGGCCGGAGGTGTAGGTGAAGGTCAGACCCGCGCCGTCGGCGTCCTTGGAGGTGACCAGGCGGCCGCTGTTGGCGTCATCATAGGTTTCGACGACCCGGCTCGCGCCATCGGTCCAGGTCCACGTCCCGCCGGCGAAGCTCAAGGTGTCGTAGCCGCCGCCGCCCTCCTTGCCGACATAGGCGCCGCGTCCCGTGTCGTAGGTATAGGTGATGTCCGACCCGTCCCAGCCGATGTGCTTGATTGTGCTGTTGGCGGTGTTGACCGTACCGGTAAGGCCGGTGACACGGCGCGAGACATTGTGCTGCCAGGTCGAACCCGCGCCGGCCTGGCTGTTATAGGTCCGGCCAATGGCGCTGTCGGCGCCCTTGCCAAACAGCATCTCGTCGGCGCCCTGGACGATCAGGTTGCCGCTGGCGGCGTTGACATAGACATTGTCGCCCCCGCGGCCCAGGGCGGCCTGGCCCAGTTGACCCGCGCCGCCCAGCACCAGGGCCGAGCTACGCTCCAGACCCAGACCGGCTCCCGCCACGATCGCAACCATAAGACGCCCCCAAGACTTCGCACGGACAAGGCGGAGCCAACGCCCTCGCCTATCCCTTGATCCGCGGATCGGCGGGGTGGTTTAGGGGGTGGTTAAAAAATAGTGACGCTTGACCGGAGCTTTGTTTTTCAAGGCTTCCGGGAGCGCGCCGCCGCCTTGCGACGGGGACGGCGCGCCGCTAGCTTGCCCTCGCCTCGCGCCGAGGCGCACGGGAATTTTCATGACCGCTTCCACCGCGAGCCGCCTGGACCGCCTGCTTGGGTTTCTGGAACAGGACGCCGCCAATCTGAGCCTGATCGCCGAGGCGGCGTCAGCGGCCATCGACGAAAATCGTCCCGAGCTCATCCCGTCGCTGGTGCAGCGCTACGCCAAGATCGCGCCGCCGACCGCGGCCTTGCGCAACCTGTCGGGTCTGGCGGCGCTGCGCGAGAGCAGGATCGACGAGGCCCGCGAGATCTTCGCTCAGTTGTTGGCCGAGGAGCATCAGGACCCTGCCCTGCGCTTCAACCTCGCCTGGTGCCTGGCGCTCGGCCACGACTGGACGACGGTCGACACTCTGCTCGACAGCGAGACCCTGTCGACCACGCCGGAGGCGGCGCGCCTGAAACTGCAGGCACTGCATCACCTCGCCCGCCTCGACGAGGCCCTGGCCCTGGGCGAGCAATGGATCGCGGCCGGGCGCGGCAGCGAAGCCCTGCTGGGCGCATTGACGACGATCGCCCTGGACGCCGAAGCCTTCGAGACCGCCGAGCGCTACGCGGCCCAGATTCCCGGGACCCTTCCGGGCCTGACCACTCAGGGCATGCTGGCCCTCAACGCCGAGCGCGCCGACCGGGCCGGTTCCCTGTTCGAAGACGCCTTGCGCCAGGCGCCGGGCGATGGTCGCGCCCAGCTGGGCATGGGTCTGAGCCTGCTGAGCCAGGGCGAGCACGCCCCGGCCGCCCGATGGCTGGACCAGGCCGCCGAGACCTTCGGCGATCACCTCGGATCGTGGGTCGCCGCCGGTTGGGCGCATTTCGTGGTCGGGGACCTGGACTCCAGCCGCACGCGTTTCGAAGCGGCTCTGGCCTTGGACGAGACGTTCTCGGAAGCCCATGGCGGTCTCGCGGTGATCGATCTGCTGCAAGGCGCCGCCGACAGCGCAGAGCAGCGCGCCCGGCGGGCCATGCGTCTGGATCGGGCGGGTTTTGGTGGGGCTTTGGCCACCAGCATGCTCGCCGACCAACGTGGCGACGCCCAGACAGCCCAGCGCATTCGCGAAACGGCGCTCAACGCGCCGGCCGGTCCCGGCGGGCGCACGATCCTCCAGTCGATGTCGTCGATCGGCGCGCGGCGGCGCTAGGGGCGCGCGCCGGCGCGCAGGTCAGCAATGACCCTCGCGAACACCTGCGAGGTTTCGGGGTCTTCGTCCAGAGCCGCGGTGACGCGGTCGACGACCTGTTGGAACCGGGCGTCATTGACCAGCTCGCGACCGAAATGGTCCGCCAGCACTTCCTGGATAAGGACACGGCGCAAGGGCCGTTCTTCGAGACCTTCGATCTCGGCCAGGGCTTGCACGAGTGATGGTTCGGCGCGCGCCGCCGCGGCCGACGGCCGCGCGCCGCCGGTCTTGGCGCGCGCCAGAAGGCGCTGACGCAGTAGAGCAACGAGCCCTTCGGTGGAATTGATACGGGTCATAAGTCGCCCCGGCGCCGGCCGTGATTCGTCCTGGCTCCTCTATACACAACAGCCCCGGCTTCCGGCGAGCGGTCGTTAAACTTGCCGCTGACCGGGTGTTCCCGCGAGGATAAAACACAGTGCGGCTCAACGCTCACCATTTCAATCATCGAGAGTGCGCGCAGCCGCTCTGCGCCATGTGTGGACCTCGGGTAATCGCGGCTCGGATCCAACAGGCCGATAGTGCCGCGATCCGGGCAAGACCCGGTGGCAAGCACATCGGAGGGTCTGAGATGCCTTTCTACGTAGGATTGGATGTTTCGCAGAAGAGCACTGCGATTTGCGTGGTCGACGACAGCGGCCAACGCCATTGGCGCGGTGTGTGCGCGACGGCGCCGGCGGCGATCGCGTCAATGGTGGTTCGGCACGCTGGGAGCGAAGCCAGGGTTGGCGTTGAGACGGGGGCCATGACCCCTTGGCTTGTTCATGGCCTGCGAGACTCGGGCCTGATCGTCGAGTGCCTTGACGCCAGGCGTGTGAAGGCCGCCCTGCAGATGCGGCTCAACAAGACCGACCAGAACGATGCCGAGGGCTTGGCGCAAGTGGTGCGAACTGGCTGGTACCGGTCGGTACACGTCAAGTCCCTGGACGCTCACCGGGCTCGCTCGTTGTTAGGCGCTCGCGCTCAGCTGGTCGGCATGCGAACCCGGCTGAGCAACATGATCAGAGGCGTGCTCAAGACCTTCGGCATGCTGCCTGGATCAGGTCGGGGCCTTCGCTTTGACAGGTGTGTCGAGGCCTTGCTGGCGGGCCAAGTCGAGATCGCCGGAATTGTGCGCCCGCTGCTGACCACCTGGCGGCAGCTTGCGAACAGATCGCTACCTTCGATAAGGCCGTGCAGCGGCAGGTTCGAGCCGATCCGATCTGTCGGTTGTTGATGACGGTCCCAGGGATCGGCGCGCTGTCGTCGTTGGCCTATGTCAGCACCGTTGAAGATCCAGAGCGGTTTACGCGCTCGCGCTCGGTTGGCGCACACCTTGGATTGACCCCACGCCGCTACCAATCAGGCGAGATCGATCGAAGCGGACGCATCTCCAGATGCGGCGATGGCTTGGCGCGCACACTGATGTATGAGGCCGCCATCGTGATCCTTCATCGGGTCAAGCGAGCTTCACACCTCAAGGACTGGGCGTTGGCGATCGCCCAAAGGGCTGGGCCGGGCAAGGCTCGCGTGGCGCTGGCTCGCAAGCTCTCGGTCATCCTGCACAGCATCTGGCGATCGGGCGAACCGTTCCGCTGGTCGGGCCAGCCGTCGGCGGCTTAGCACCATCACAATTGTCCGTGCGTCGGACATATATGTCGCTCTCGGGCGAGGGTGCGGGTGACTGCGCGGTAGGAGCCTTGGGCGTGCTCATCGAGTGGTAGCCCGTTGTGGACCTTGCAGCACCTGCGCTTCCGACCGGACCAGATGTTGCGGCGGCTTACGTCGACCGCGAAGAGAACCATGACCCGGAAGAGCGACAGGAAGTTCGACTTGACGAAGGAGGCGCGATTAGAGAACGGCTCCTCGTTGGCAAGGGTTGATCTGACGTTCTGCTAAGCTTGGTCGGTGCGGCCATGTGTTCGACCTGTTGGTGCGGTACGCATGACCGCTGGCCATAATGCCTTCCGCGAAGATGGGTCCCGACCAAAATCACGCGGTCGAGGCGCGCTGGCGCAGATGGGTTTTCCCGTCTTCCGGTGTCGACCGGCTGTCGCATTACATCTCGTCCGCCCTTCCCAAGTTCGCCGGCGTGGCGCCGGACCTGTCTCTACGCCGGCTGCGGCTCTCTGTAGCGCTCGCCGCTGGTCATGATTGCCCAGATCATCCGGGCGTTCTTGTTGGCGAGCGCGACCGCCGCCACCTTCGGCGTTCGTCGCGCCAGCAATTGCAGGAGCCACGGCCGACGCGTGCCGTTGCGTTGCGCGTAGCGGACGACGGCGAGGGCCCCGACCACCAGCATCTGTCGCAGGTAGCGATCGCCCTGCTTGGTGATGCCGCCGAGCCGCTCCTTGCCGCCGCTGGAGTTCTGTCGAGGGACCAGCCCGATCCAGGCCGCCAGGTTACGGCCGGTCTTGAAGGCTGCGGGATCGGCAACTGCAGCGACCATGGCGCTGGCCAGCAGCGGCCCGACACCGGGGGATTTCCATCAATCGGCGCTGGGGGAACCGGCCCGGTGTCGGACCGCGAGCACCTGCGCCGCCTGGGCCGCGACCTGATCGGCTCGGTCCTGCCCTCGCCCAAGTGCGTCCGCCTGGTGGGGGTGACGCTGTCCAATTTCCAAGCCGCGCCAGTCGAGCGCCTGGGCCAACCGGCGCTGATCGGCTAGCGCGCCATTCCGCCCTGCTCTAGGTTCCCTCAATGCCCCCTCGCCTTCGCCCCACCGCCCGCCTGCTGACCCCCGCCGGCTGGGCTAGCCTGCTGGCCGTGGCGCTGATCGTCGGCGCGGCCGCCTGGGCGTTGATGGTCGTGCTGCCCGGCGCCTAGCGCGACCAGAACACGTGGACCTCGTCGTGGGCGGTCTCCACGGTGAAAACCTCGCCGTTCAGCCGCGCGTCCCGCCCCATGGCTTTCCAATCGATATAGGTGCGCAAGGCCTCCGGAATGATCAGGGTTTCCTCGGTCATCTCCTGATAGCAGTCGGCGAGACTCTCGAAGACGCCGTGATAGTCCTCGTCCAGCGCGCTCGCCGCCGCGTCCAGGTCCCCGCAGAAGTGCTCCAGCACCAAGGCGCCCAGGCTCCCGCGCTCGCGTAGGAAACTCGAGATCCGGACCACCTTGTCGACCCCGGCATATTCGGCGATCTCCACCCCGCCAAAGCCCTCATGATCGTGAATGGCGTACTCCTCAGCGGCCGACACGGGCGAGGCCTTCAGCATCGCGTTGATGGCGTCGCGAACTACGTCGGCGTCATCGCCGACATCAATCCAGGCGCCATGCAGCCAGCCGTTGTTATAGGCGGCCAGGCAGGCGACATAGATGCGGGGTTCCAGCTTTTCAGTGGCTTGTCCCATGATCTTCATCCTCAAAGCAGGGTTCAGCATGAACCCTTGCCCGTCGGCGAGACCGGGGGTGCAAGCGGAGGGGCGGCTTCGCGGGGACCCGGCTGCAGGACGGCCAAAGGCCGGCCGAAGCTGGGCGGAAGACGATCCGAAGCGCGCCGGGGGCGGAGCCCCAAGCCTTGCGAGCGACGCTGCCAGCAAAAAGTGCCAGCTTGCGCGCTGACCTCCAGGGAGACGGTTGATGTGGCCCACCGAAAGCGAGACGACCTACTTCCTCAAAGATCGCACCACATTCATCCGCTACTATTTCGACGAGGCCGCCAAACCGTTCGTCGACATCCACGAGCGCATCGATGCAGGAACCTCACCGTTCGAGTCATTGTACGTCGTCAGAAGTTTTGAGACAGCCGGGTCGCGGATTTAGCGGAGGGTTGGCCTCATCTGGGGTTGATATCTAGGCGGCGATTTTGCGGTGCTGCAAGCGCCGATGTTCGAGGGT
>NZ_JAFCSZ010000038.1:0-25351 GCF_049895765.1 Caulobacter sp. DWR1-3-2b1 | reverse complement strand
CGCCGGGACCAGCGGTTCCAGAACCGCCCATTCCTCGTCCGTCAGATCGCTTGAATACCGCAGGCCCTTTCGGGCATGCTTGCGCCGGGTGGTTTCGGTCCACACGTCAAATTCCGTTGTTGGTTCGCATCTCCAACAGAATCACAAGTGACTGAAATCACCCAACTTCATTTCGGGTCAGCCTCTCAGACACCCGCCCTCGGCGGTCAGCCCCGTCGCCGCGCCTGGCCGGCGTCCAAGAAACCTAAACATAAACATAAACGGACACAAAGCCTGCTCCAAAAATACGACCTTTAGACAGGCGGCGACAGTCGAGGGGCGCTGGGCTCGCCGAGGGCTTGGCGCAAGGGCTGACAACCCGCCTCCCCTGGCGCCCCGGCGGGATCATCGGTTCCGAACTGTTACAAAGGGCGCTCCAGCGGTCATCCGCCCGACCACCCTGGCGGCGCCGAACCCGGCCGCCTGCACCTTGTTCAGGACGGCATCGGCAGACTCGGGTGCGACAGAGATCAACAGGCCGCCGCTGGTCTGCGGGTCGGCGAGCAGATCGCGTCGCCAGTCTGGCGCTCCGGCGGGCATCTGAACGGCCGCGCCATAGCTGGCCCAGTTGCGCACAGCCGCGCCGGTGCGCACGCCCGCCGCGGCAAGCGCGGCTACGTCCGGCAGCAGGACGGGCGCATCGGCGTCCAATTCCGCAGCGAGCCCGGCGCCCCGGCACATTTCCAGCAGGTGGCCCAATAGACCAAACCCTGTGACGTCGGTGACGGCGTGAACCCCAGTCACCTCGCCCAACCCCGCCCCAACCGTGTTGAGCTGGGTCGTGGTGGAGATCAGGGCGCGGTAGCCCTCGTCGGAAAGGCGCTGTTGCTTGAAGGCCGCACTCAGCACGCCCACGCCCAGGGCCTTGGTCAGGATCAGGACATCGCCAGCCCTCGCGCCCCGGTTGGACAGTACGCGATCGGGATGCACCAGGCCCAGGGCGACCAAGCCATAGATTGGCTCGACGCTGTCGATGGAGTGTCCGCCCGCGATGGGCACGCCCGCAGCCGCACAGACCGAGGCTCCGCCGGCCAGTATCGCGCCAATGGCCTGCGTGGACAGCCTGTCGATCGGCATGCCAACGATCGCCAGGGCAAAAATTGGCGTAGCGCCCATCGCGTAGACGTCCGACAGGGCGTTGGTCGCCGCGATTCGGCCAAATTCATGGGGATCGTCGACCACGGGCATGAAGAAGTCAGTCGTGGCGACAAGGGCCTGCTGGTCGTTCAGCCGCCAGACGGCGGCATCGTCGGAGGTCTCGGTTCCGACCATGAGGTTGGGGAACAGCCCGGCGGCCGGACTCTGGGCCAGAATCTCGCGCAGCACCGCAGGAGACAACTTGCAGCCGCAACCGCCTCCGTGGGCCAGAGATGTCAGTCGAACGGAGTCGGACACGGGTTCTAGCAACGGATGACTCCTGGACGATCGTCCCCGTCCTCGGGGCGAGTCTGCTTGGGGACCTTACGATTCTCCAACGCCTCGCGCATAGTCGCGACCACAAAAAGCGGCGATGATGAGACCCGGCGGAATGATGATCGACCTACGGCGAAACCTCGAGCGGACATGAAACCGCTTCAGGTCCAAAGATCCGCCGAACCCGCCGCCTTGGCGGCCTTCGACCAAATCATCGATGTCCGCAGCCCTGGCGAGTTCGCCCAGGACCACCTGCCCGGTGCCATCAACCTTCCGGTGCTGGACGACGCCCAACGCGCCGAGGTGGGGACAATCTATGTTCAGCAGTCGAGGCTGCGCGCCAACCGGATCGGCGCGACCTATGTCGCCCGCAATATCGCTCACCACCTGGAGACCGCCCTCGCTGATAGGTCAGAGGGTTTCAAGCCACTGGTCTATTGCTGGCGCGGCGGGCAGAGGTCCAACGCCATGGCCACCATCCTGCAACGGGTGGGGTGGCAGACGGCCGTGCTGGAGGGCGGATACAGGACCTATCGCCGCTGGGTTCAGACCAGGCTGTATGACACGCCCTGCGATCTGGACTTGATCCTGCTGGATGGCGACACCGGCTCTGCCAAGACGGCAATCCTGGGTGTCCTGGCAGAGCGCGGCGTTCAGGTCATCGACCTGGAGGGCCTTGCCTGTCACCGCGGCTCGCTGTTTGGCGCCCTGTCAGGACAGGTCCAGCCCGACCAGAAGGGCTTTGAGAGTCAGCTGGTCGCAGCGTTCGACGCGCTGGACCCGGACCACCCTGTGGTGGTGGAGGCGGAGTCGAGCAAGATTGGCAACCGGGTCCTGCCGCCGATGCTGTGGGCGGCCATGCGCAAGGCCCCGCGCATCGAAGTCACCGCGCCCCTACCCGAACGCGCTCGTTATCTGGTCGAGACCTATGGCGACATCACCGCCCGGCGCCAGGCCCTGCTGGCGATTCTCGAACGCCTTCCGATCCACCCCAGCCTGAGGCGGCTGACGGCCTGGCGCGAGATGGTGGACCAAGGCGCCTTCACCGGTCTGGCCGAAGCCCTAATGGCCGCCCACTACGATCTGGCCTATGCGCGGGAGCGGCGAAAGTCCGATCAGCCCCTATTGGCCCGCATCGCGCTCGACCGCCTGGACCCTGACACGCTGGATCTCGCCGCGACCAGGATTCTTGACGCGATAGAGAGCCGGGGTCGATCATGATAGGCTGCCAGCGATCTCCCTTCAGGGGTTCGATCCCGGGGGCGCTGGGCGCCAGATTTTCCCGTTCCGACCAGCCTGACCCCGGCGCTGCGGCGTCCCTCCACCTTCCGCCAACCCTTTCGGCCCACGGGCTTAAGCCAGCGACAGGAGTCCGACTCAACGGCCCTGCCACGGCCAACGGATCAAGTCGTCGCCCGAGAGCATTTTGCATGGATTTTTAATGACATTCCTTGCAAACTGGCTGCGGAAGCCTGGATTAGAGCCATGAGCAAGTTCGACCAGTTCAAGGCCAAGCTCCGCCCCGGGCAGACCTACCGCCGGGCGGACCTGGCTCAATGGTCGACGGCGGTCGATCGCCACCTCAAGGAGGCCCTGCAAGCCGGCGCGCTGACCAAGCTGGCCGGCGGGCTCTATTACGCGCCCAAAGAAACCGTCTTCGGCAAGGCGCCGCCGGAAGACGACACCCTCGTCGCCACCTTCCTGAAGGGCGGCCCGTTCCTGCTGGCTTCGCCCAACGCCTATAACGTCCTAGGGGTCGGCACGACCCAGCTGCACAACAAGACCGTGGTCTATAACCACAAGCGCCATGGCAAGTTCGCCCTGGGCGGCCGCACCTACGACTTCCGCATGAAACCCACCTTCCCCAAGAAGCTCAGCCGGGAGTTCCTGCTGGTCGACCTGGTCAACAATCTCGACCAGCTCGGCGAAGACCCCCGGGAGGTCCTGGAGCGGGTCAAGGATCGCCTGTCCTCAAGCGACACGGCGCGCCTGAAGAAGGCGGCCCAGACCTATGGCTCCGAACGGGCCAAGAAGTTCTTCGCCCGCGCCCTGGCCGAGGTTGGAGCCCAGGATTCCGCCTGACTTCCTGCACAACCATCGCCAGTTCGGCGACCTGATCCGCATCGTTGCAACCAACGAGAAGATCGAGCCGGCCCTGATCGAGAAGGACTACTGGATCATGCAGAGCCTTTACGGCCTGCAGCAGCAGTGCCTCGCCTTCGAGCTGAAGGGCGGCACTTCCCTCTCCAAGGGCTACGGCCTCATCAACCGGTTCTCCGAGGATATCGACATCCGCATCGAGCCGCCGGCCGATCCGCCGGTGATGACCGGCTGCAACCACGACAAGCCTGCCCACGTCGAGGGCCGCAAGGCCTTCTAAGACCACCTGGCCCAAACCATCGTCATCGACGGGATCACCGCCGCGGAGCGGGACACAGCCTTCGATGACATCCGTCAATATCGCAGCGGCGGCATCCGGCTGGCCTATGCCAGCAAGAACGGGTCAGTCGATGGCCTGAAGGACGGCATCCTGCTGGAAGTCGGATTTGACGACGTGACGCCCAATGAACCGCAAGACATCAGCTCTTGGGCTTACGACTACGCCGCCAGCCGGGTCGAGATCCTCGACAACCGCGCCCTGGGCGTCGCCTGCTACCACCCGGGCCACACCGTCGTCGAAAAGCTGCAGGCGATCTCGACCAAGTTCCGCCAGCAGCAGGAGACCGGCATCTTCCCGCCGAACTTCATGCGCCACTATTACGACCTCTACTCGCTGCTACGAGCGAAGGCGGTCCAGGACTTCATCGGCACGCCTGCCTACCTCGCCCACAAGGCCAAGCGCTTCCCGAAAGCCGACAATCCGGTCAGCGCCGAGAACGAAGCCTTCGCCCTGAGCGACCCGGACACCCGGGCCAAGCTGCAAAAGGCCTACATCGCGTCGAACGCCCTCTACTACCGGGGCCAACCCGCCTTTGAGGACATCCTGGCCGAGATCGCCAAGTGGGCGCCCAAGCTCTAGGTCAGCCGCCGCCAACGGCTTGGCCCTCCACGCAGGCCTCCAGGACATAGGCGTCACCCTCGCGGCCCGTCACCCTGCAGACCTCCTGGATCCGCCGTCCCACCGGCGCGCGGGCGATATGGATCACCAGATTGATCGCCTGGGTGATCGCCCGATAGGGAATCCGCTGGGTCCGGGGCGTGGGCGTCTCTGCAGGTCCGTCAGCCCAGGCTGCCGCCATCATCGTCGTCGCCCGTCCACCGCAGGCTCGAGACCGGCGCGTGGATGCCATGCCCGCCGTCGCCGGCGGGCAGAGGCCCATCATCCGGCGCCGTGGCGCCCAGCAGGATCTCCGGGTGAACCTCGGCGATGGGCTTGCCGTCGGCGCCCCGCGCCAGCCCGTCCGACGCATGAAGGTCCGGCCTATGGCGATGTTTGGTGTGCTTCATCGCATGAAGGGTCGGGTCGATATTGATCAGCAGGCGGCGGACCTGGGCTAGGTTCTTCTTGGTGTCCTCCTCGCTGTAGAGGACGTGCAGGATGATCGCGGTGAAGAAGTCCGTCGCGCTCTGGTCCCAGAAATTGAGGTCGCCCGCCTTGCGGCCCAGCGGGTCCACCAGGATGCCGACGACGTTCTGGATGTCGGCGATCTCCATCGGCCCCTTCCGTACCTCGAACAGCGGATTCCACCGCACGGTGTTGGGGTCGGTCGGCGCGAAATAGAAGACGTGGCTGAACGTCTTCCGGTGATCGGCCGTGATGTGCCACAGCTCGCCCTTGCGGTCGTAGACGAAGGCGCTTTGCGGCCAGGCGATCAGGGTGGGCACGACGTGACCGGCCCCCTTCACGCTGCGGGACGCGCCCACGATGATGGCGTGCTCCACACCGCGATAGGTGAGATATTTGCCGTTGAACCGGCAGAGCACCCGTCCGCTGATCTGACCCTCTCCATGGACGAGTTTGGCCTTGCGAACATGGGCCTCGGTCGCCCAGGCGTCCTTGCCAAACTCTCGCGGCGCCCGGCGCGTGCTCTTCGCCAGCCCGATCAGTAGCATCGAGGGGACGAACACGGCCGCCAGGGCGATCATCGCGGCCATGTCGAAGGCCTGCTGGTAGCACGCCGCGAAGCGCCCATACCAGCCGACGAACACCCACGGCGCATAGATCCGAGCCTGCCCCAGATCTAGCAGGCCGTGGCCGAAGCCACGCGGATAGTGGAAGTCGTGAGCGACGATCTGGGTGGCGATCGACAGGGCGATCAACGTAGCGGCCGATATCCCGAAAGAAGCGGGTCTCGTCGGGCGACTGGTTGGGAACACGAAGCTCCCGCTGGCCAAGTTCGTGCGCCAACCGCAAGTCGCTGATCGTGCGGCCGGCCAGCCCGATCCGGTTGTCCATCCGCTTGATCTTCCGCTCCAACGTGCGCCGTTGCCGAACCACGTCGGCGGCGGCTTCCAGGTCCGGCTGCCGGCGCGCCGCGACGAACGCCCGGCCCTTGGGCGAACGGACCCAATCCTGGCGGACTTGCAGGCCAACCTCGGCCCGGCGATAGGCCTTGCGGGCGCGTCCGATGGCGTTCAGCTCGGCGTGTTTCGCCCAGATCATCCGCGCCAAATTGCGGACCCAGGCCACCAGTTCCAGGCGCCGCGAACGGGTCTTCTTCACACGCTCCTCGGTCTGCTGAAGGTGAGCCCTCGCCCGCGCCTTGGCGGTGGCGGCCTCCGCCGTTAGCTCGCGTTCGAGCCGTCCGGCGCTCGGGATCTTCGGCGTGGAAGCGCCTCGCGTTCGGCTCCGGAGCAGTGTTAGCGATGCGGTCGGCGGTCGCCTGATAGTCGCGTCGAAGGTCGCGCGCCTTGTCGTTGCGGGCCCGGACATCGCGGTTCAATTCGCCGCGCTCATAGGCGATATCTTTGCGCTCCAGCGCCGTGGCCGCCGGCCCCAGATGCACGGTCGGGGCGCGGTCAACGCCGCGCGCCGCCAGACTCAAATGCGAGACCTGCGGGGCGTCCGGACCAAGGTGATGACGCAGCTGCCGGTTCTGCACGTCCGACCACGCGGCGCGCAGCTGCGGGATGAAGCTGGCGTGGTTCCAATCGCGGTTCTTGCCCCCGAAACCGGCGCGATCGACACGGCGAGTCGTGACCATGATGTGGGCGTGGAAATTGCGCTGGTCGCCCTCCTTGCCGGGCCGGTGCATGGCGACGTCGGCGATCATGCCCTTGGCGACCAGGTGCTGGCGCGCAAAGGCGCTGACCAGGTCCCGGCGCTGATCAAAATCAAATTCGTGCGGCAGCGCCAGGAAGCCTCTTGGGCGGGCATGGCGCCCTTGCGGCGTCCGGCAGCCTCGACGGCGTTCCATAAGGCTGCGCGGTCCCTGTAGGCCCGCGGCGCGTCATCCGGCGCCATGATCTCGGCGTGCTCGATCCCGTCCTTGTTCGAGAAATCGAACTCCATAGCCAGCCGGTCATCGGTCAGCGCCTGGCCTGACCGGTACGCCGCAGCGGCCACGGCCGAGCGGCCAAGACCGCGCTGGATGGTCTGCACCTGACACAGGAACGACGCCACTGAACTGCCCTCCCCTGCTGGCGTGAGCCGGCGGGATCGCCAAGGGCTCGGCCCTTGGCTCAAACCCCAGGCCGTCGCAGGCCGCGCGGGGGTTTGAGGGTGTCGGGCGGAGCCTGACCGCATCGTTGGCTGGGCGTAGCCCAACCAACGAGGATATGCGCCATTGTCTGCAACACCTCTGCCACCACCATGGACCATCAGGCGTTATTTTGATAGAAAAAGTGCATCACGCTCTTTTTCTCAATCAAGAGTGCCTGTCATGATCGCTGTCGATAAGCGCAAGCGGAACACCCGACCCTCCAAATATCGACCCCGCAACGAGACCCAGAAGCAGAAGCGCAAGGACCTCTGGACCGCCCGTGAAGCCGATCGCAAACTGGGGCGCCGGATCAGCGATGAAGATGCGCTGAAACCTGGCCTCGAGGAGCTTGAGGCGGCTTTGCGGGACATGGGCCGCACAGGAATCCACAACAAGCGCCACACCGTTCCGCTCGAAGATATCGCGGACGACGGCCAGCGTTTCGCCGTGCTGAAAGCCCGGCTCGAACGCCTCGAAGCACTATGGGCAATCAACCGGAGAAAGCGCGAAACCCGAGGCAAGATCATCCTCGGCGGCGCCCTTTTGGCGGAGGCGGCCGACGAAGCTTGGCGGGAAGGCGAAGCCAACCTTCTGCACCGGCTGGTCGACATCCTGGACCGCCGGGTGGAGAGCGTCAGGGACCGGCTGACGGTGCGCGAACTGCTCGGAAACGTGCCCCTTCCACTTCGCCAGGGCGGCGATCCCAGCGAGGATTTACTGAACGCGCTGGAAGCCGTAGGCGGCGAAGCGCCCGACTTCGATGCGATGACGGCGTCGGCCCTGGCAGACGCCGACGATCGCCTCGCGGCGAACCGGTCCGTAGTACCGGCTGTCGAAGCTGTTGGGGGATGCGGTTCGAGAACACAAAGAACTCACCTTCGTCCAGACGGCGACAGGCGCGCCAGCGCGGTAGTGGCCGGCTTTCGCTGTCGTGGTCGAGGACGGGCGCGCGCCACACGCCGTTGATCACCAGCTTGCCATCGAGGGTGCAGACGGTGTCCCCGGACGTCGCCGCGACCTCCTTCAAGGTCGGCATATGGCGCAGATATGCCGTGCGACCGCTGGCGTAGGTCAGGACCGCGGGCGGGGCTGGGAACGCGATGATCTGGCCCAGACTTGGCGCCGCGATGCTGCGAATATAGAGGCCTCTGGGCTCACTTTCCGACCGGTTCCACAGTAGCGACGGACCCGGAACGACCAAGGTCACGCCGCCCAGCGGCACGGCAGGGGCAATGCCAACGCGATAACCGGGAGCCTGCGTCGCCGGCGTCTCACAAGGCCATGGATCATGTCTTAGCCCCGTGTTGACGCCGCCCGGTTGCGATCTGTCACGGGGTGGGCGCGCTGGAATACAGCGCGGGATGCACTTTCATTGAGTGCTCTTTATGGCAAAACGTCCCCTGCACTACCAGAGCTGACGCATCGGCTCTGGGGTGGTGCGGATCGCGCGATCGGGACTGGACCGCGCAAGGCGCCGTCGGGAGCCGGTCACTGAAACCCCGACGATTCGCTGAGTTGCCAATTGGCAACCCAGCAATGGCGGGGCAGCGCCAGGGAGCCGCTTGGTGCTCCAATTTCGAAAGTTGCCAATTGGCAACTTCAGCCTTTGGGCCGCATCCGGACTAGCTCACGCTGGAAGGCCTCGGCGAAATCCGCGTTGCTGGCGGCGGCATCGAGCGCCAATTCCAGGACCACCTTCTTCGATCCCTTGGTCGTCAAGGTGAACAGGGTCGCGCCCGCTGCGTTAGTCACGGCCGTACCCGGCTTGCCCGACTTGACCACAGGCTTCGCATCACCGGCGGCGGCACCGCTTTAGGAGCACCATGACCTTCGGCGCGTCCAAAGGGCCCTGGCCTTTGGCGATCATTTCCGCCTGCTGAACCGCCAGGCGTTTAGCCTCGGCCATCACCCGAGGGCGTGACGCGCCGTCGGCCAGGAGGGGCTTGATCTCGCGGGCGTGGTTCTCGCGGAGCTGCCGCACATCGCCGAAGGCCTCAACGACATCGGTCGGCAGCTTGGCGAGGTCGAGAAAACGCGAAAGCCAGGCCTTTGGCACTTCAAGCCGCTCAGCCATTCGCTGAGCGGTGCCGCCATAGAAGGTTTCTACGGCGTGGCGATAGTCCAGGGCCCGTTCGTAGTCGCTGATGTCCTTGCGCGACCGGTTCTCAACATCAGCCAGACGGAAGGCCTGCTCATCGGTGAGCTCGCGCTCTTCGACGAGGTAGCGAATATCGCGATGCTCGACATTCTTGAGGTAGCTAACGGCCCAGGGCCGGCGCGCGCCGCAAATGACCTCAAAATCGAAGGCCGGGTCATCCTCGACCCGCCGCACGATCGCGGGAAACTCCTGCTCCCCCTGGGAGCGAAGGCTTTTAAGAAGGTCACCGCAAACACTCTCATTGAGGAGATCGTAGCGGCGATTGTGCCGCTCCCACATCCGGCATCGAGCCGGATCGACCAGCTTGAGCGTCTTTTCCTTGATATCGCCGGCCGTAACGCGGGCGAGCCCGGTCAGCCGCGTACTCAAGCGCTCGGTGGCGGGCGCGCCGCGCTCCGGCGTCGGGGTTTCGGTGACCGCCGGGCCTACCAGGCCCGCGAGTATGGAGCGGTTCTTGCCTGTTGCGGATGCCATGACCGCCCTCCCCTACCCTAAACCCAGCCGGCGAAGATCCGGCCGATGGCTGGGCCACGCCTTGCGGATCAAAAGCTCGATTTCGCCATTCAGGCGGTCGAGGTTGTTTCGGCAGCGCTCATAGGTCTTCGTCGCTGGACCCGACAGCTCATAGACGGTGCGCAACTGCACATTGGCATTGTCGATCTCGGCGGCGTCGAGCAGCGAGGCCGACAGCATGTCGGCGCCAAACACCGCCTCCATCATGTCGCGGATCTGGGTGTGGGCGCTTTTGCCCTCGTCGACCTTGGTCGCGACGACGCGAAGAAAATGATAGCCCCGCGCGCCCAGATGGTTCTGCATGACCTCCAGAGTCTCAACGATCATCCGCAGGAAGTGGGCGATCGACGCAGTCCACGGTCGAAGGCGGCGTCGGGATCAAAAGGGCATTGGCGGCGCGCAGCACCGCCAGCGACAGCATCCCCAGCGCGGGCGGCGGATCCAGTAGGACCACGTCATAATCGACGGCCAAACCCTCGACCCCGCGACGCAGCCGATCCGGGGCGTCCGGATTGCCGCGAAGCCGAGACGCCGCCTCATATTCCGCCCGGTATAGCCCGAGGTTCGCGGGGATCAGATCAATGCCCGTCCAAGCGGTAGCCCGCAGGCCATACTTGAGATCAGGCTCACCGCCATGGCGGAAAAAGGGGAGAAGGGTCTGCTCGTCGTCGATATCGATGTCGGGGTTGAACCCGAAGATGGTCGTGGTGCTCGCCTGGCTGTCGCAGTCGATCACCGCGACCCGATAGCCCTTGAGTGCGAGGTACTGCGCCAGATGACAGGTCAGGGTGCTTTTGCCGACGCTACCCTTGAAGTTTTGGACCGCCAGGACGATCGGCGTGTCCTCTGGACCACGACGCGGCCGGGTCCCGAACACATCGCGCATATGGTTGATCTCGGCCAGGCTGTAGCCTTCCCGCCGCTTGGAGGCGCTAAGCCTGGGGGCGGGGAGGCGGCCATCGGCCTCGGCCTAGCGGATCGCCTCGGAGGTCCGGCCCACCATCTCGGCGGCCTTGGTGATCGTGAAGCGCAGATCGACGATCTTCTCTTCACCGGGCGCGAACACCGTGGCCCGCAGCCGGGTGATGACATCATGGGCCCGGTCGCTGAGCGCCGTCATTGCGTCGAGGAGGACGGGTCCCGAGGCCGCACTTTCCGCGAGTACAAGTTTCGCCATGGCCTCCTCCTTTGCAAATATCCAACGAGATAGATGGAATTTGCCATTTTTCTGGTCGGATGCGATGAATTTCGGGGCAACAGCGCGGCGCGCCTGAACCCTCATGGTTCAAGGCGACGGCAAGCCAGCCTGTCCGCCGCGCCCGTTAGAGAATTTCTTAGGGACAAAGTTAGAGAGAGTTAGAGGCGGCGAAACGCGCAGAAAAACCACACGCCACAGGGGTTTCCGAAAAGCCGTGGTCACCAATACCCCGAGCCCAAGGTCACTGAAACCCCGTGCCCGAGGTCACCGTTCCCCCGAAGGTGAAACCTTGCGTTTCTCAATCATACCATCGACGGCGAGCGTGCGGGCGTCCTCGCGGGTCCGGCGCTCCGAATCAGCCGCGAGGCGGGCCAGATCCGCCTTGATCGCGGCGCGCTCCGCAGCGTCGCGGCGGATGAAATGCACGGCCGGCGAATTGTCCGCGGTGTTGACGAAACTGAGGTCGTACTCGGGCAGGTCGTTGGCGGCGACGATCCGCTTGAGCAGGTAGTTGAACTGCTTCAGGGGGCTCTCACTGCCGGTCTTGTCGTGCAAGACGCTCACCCGACACGTCCATCCTGACGCCTGGTCGCCGGCGTGCTTGCGGGCGATCCGGTAGATGGCGCGCTCAACACCGCCGGAAAGCGCGAAATAGTCGGCGTGAAGGGTCAGCAGCGATCGATCCTTGATGACCCCCTCATAGACCCAGTTGGACAAGGTCAGTGTCAGGCCCTTCGGGGCGCCGGTGACCGCGTCCGACTCCAGCATCCACTCGTCGAGCCAGCCGAACTACGCCTTGGTGTTGCGCTTGGTTCCCCGGATCGACGTCTGAATCGTCGTGGCCTCCAGCCGTTGAAGAGCGGCTTGGAGTTCGCGATAGCCCTTGCCGCCCTTGTCGCGCTTGATCGCCTTGAGCAGATCGTAGGTCGTCGTGTGAAGGGTCCGGGGCAGGTCGTGTTCGCCGGCCTCCCGCATCTGGTTGATGCGTGAGGTCGCCCAGATCAGGATGTCGGCGTCCCAGATGGTGGCGATGCCGAAGGCGGGATTGGCGCTGACGTGGACCCAGACCTCGCCATCGGGGCTGGTGTATTCGATCGGCTTCAGGCGCTTGCGCTTCGACAGCGAGAAGAACGGCCGCTCCATGACCTCGCGCTGGTCCTTCAGCGGCAGGCTGTTCATCCGAGGGACGAACAGATCAAACTCCTGCTGTCGAATCGCGCGCTCAGACATCACCAACCCCACCACGAGCGACGATCTTGGGGAAGGGCAGGGGCCTTGACCCCAGAAGTTGCCAGGCCAGCATCGGCATCTCGGAGATATGCTCGGCTCGGCTCGGCCCGGCCCGGTTCGCCGGCCGGGCCGCTGGTTTCGCTCCCGCCGGATCACACACCCGTTCGGCCTCCAACGCGCGACGTCAGAACGAATCACCAACCCCAAGGCTGAGTGGCCGCCAGCCTGCCTGGCACAAGGAGTTGGATTCCGTTCGGCGTCTGTTCCGCCGGTTTCCTCAGAATTGGGAGACGGGCAGGGGGAACGGCCCCCGCCGAAGCGGGCGCCGAGCCAGGTCAGTGCCGCGTGCTGCCCGTCTGCGGATGTATCATCTGGTGGAAGTGGGCGATGGCGGCGGTGTCGAGCTCGAAGGGGATCGCGGTGATCTCCTCTTGGCGGTCAAGCTCCTCGGCGATGGCCAGAAGGTCCCAGCATTCGGCGACCACATAGCAGCTGCCGGTGTCGTAGAAGTCGTGGGCGTGTTGATAGACCGCTTGCGCCATCCCCATGCTGACCATCTTTCGTCTCCCTCTTGCGCTGCTGGATCTGCGGGCTCGTTCCCGCGATCTCGCGACCGCCCAGGGCGGGTGACAGGGAGGGGCCAAAGGACGAATCGCCTTTGACCCCGACCGTCCCGTCCTAGGTTCGTGAGATTGATCGCGGACGAGTTCGACCCGGCGGCGCCCAACCCGGGAGACGACTGACGGCATGGTGCTGGCGCCGACCGGATCACCACTGCCAGACACCTGACACCCTCAGCGCCTTGGGCGCCCCCTCGCGGAACCCTCACAGGCGCTGACGAAGACGATATCCTTGAGGAAAGCGGCGCAGCGCCGGGCCCGCCTCTGAAGCCATCGGTTCTCACCGCCGCCCGCGCCGACAGGCAGGCTCCCGCAAAAATCGGCGATTGGGGGCCCTGAGACCCATCACCTGGCGAGCTGTAAGACAGCGACCTGCGGCGCGGACCCGAGGCGGGGCGCCGGCAAGAGTGGCTTTCCCGATCGAAAGCTAGGAAGCGGGAGCGCAGCGCACTTCCACCCTTTCACCCGTCAGGAGGCGGGTGCGGCGGCCCGAAGGCCGCCGCGACGCGGGCCTCAAGCCCGCGCCTTGACCACCTGGTGACGGATCCCCTTCTCGCCGGCCTTTTGGCCGAGGTTGAGGGCCGGTCCGAAAGGCTGCATTCCAGCGCCCCGCTCGGAATTGAGTGTGTTCGTCAGGGTAAGCACGCACACCGGTTCGAGGGCGATCAGTTCGTCGTTGGCCCGGAACGGCGCCGCACGGCCGTGTCGGTCGAAATCAGCCTTGGCGAGCACCAGCGGTCACGTTCTTCTGCTTGGCCCACTTGATGGCGATCTTCTCACCGCCCTTGGCGCCCGTGGTGGCCAGCGCCATCTGCGGCCATTGGACGAGAGCCCAGTTCAGGGCGTCGAAGGTGCGGTTCGCATCGTCGGCGGTATCGGCCCAGGAGCTGCTCGGAAGGCCACGATGATCGCGCCTGGGTCGGTCGCGGAGTGCTTGCGGGCCTTGGCGGAACGGATGGCTTCACGAGCCTCGATCTGGGCGGCCGTGGTGCGCGAAGCCTTCGCAGAACCCTTCCAGGGGCTCCAGACATCGCCGGTCGATGTCGTGTAGCTGGCGGCCGCTGCGTCTCGGACCATCTCGAGGGCCAGGGTGGCGACATCGGCGGCGCGGGCCTTTTGGGTGGCGGCCTGCATCTCGGTGTCGGCGATCTCGGAGCCGTCGAAGTCGCGGGCGAAGCGGTTGAGATCATCCCGGGCCTTGTCGGCTTCACGCTCGATGCGCTGGGCGGCGGAATGGGAGGCGCCGATCAGGGACTCGCAGATGATCGACTGAAAATCCTCCAGGGCAGTCTCGGAGAAGACGTCGAGCACTTCGTTCATCAAGGCGTGGCCGAGCTGTTGGAGAGCGTCCTCCGCGGGGTGGACTCGGGGGTCGTCGAGCAGCAGGGCCTGGGCCTCGAAGCTGTTCATGGCGCCAGTTGCGGGAGAGAAGGCTGTAAGTTGCATTGGGAGAAATCCCTTTTCGGAGTGGGGTGCGGAGCCCATCGGCTCGTTGACCGTCTCGGGCCACCGGGCGGTGGCGAGGTCACAACAAGCCAGAGGGGTTCGGGCCCTCATCGACGGGACGGATCCACTGCCTCTTGCATTCGCTCCCGCATCCCTGGCGCCTTGGGCTCGGGGCCCAGGCCCTGCGATGACCCGCCACATCCCCGGACGCGACAACCTCCGGGCCTCGCCGAACGAAGCGCCGGCCTCCACGAGATTGAGGGAGGATCAGCCGACACCGAGAACACTGCGCCTCTCCGCCGTCAGCACAGGCTGAAGCCGACCGTGCTGATAACAACGCCGGCCGCGCCGGCTTCCTTCGCCGACATCCGGCGCCCGCTCCAAAAGGCCCGCTCCTGTAGCCATCACTCGTAATGTGCTCTTGAAGGCTCCATAAGCGGGCTTGAGCGCGTTCAAGAGTGTGCTCCTTGCAGGCTCTGCGGAATTGTGGTTTGCTCTCTGACGCACAGTAGGCCTCATAACTGGCTCTTGAACGCTCATGCCTGCCCGCAACACGCTGCTCCTTGCGCCGCCCTATCCCGTGGAACTTGCCTTGACAGAACTCGGGGCGAACCTGCGGACAGCGCGCCTGCGTCGAAACCTGACCGTCGAGGAGGTCGCTCAGAAGATTGGAGCGGGTCGCCGCGCCGTGTCGGACGCCGAACGTGGCAAGCCAACAACCAGTGTCGCGATCTATGCCGCCCTGCTTTGGGCCTTCGACCTTCTCGCCGACATGCACAGCCTGGCCGACCCAGCTCGCGACCAGGAAGGACAGGTTCTTGCACGCTCCAAGGCCAGGATCCGCGCGCGGCGCGGCGAAGCCTTGGACAATGATTTCTAAGGCCGATGGCAGAGGCCTTTGTCCATATCACCCTGCCAGGGGCAGTAGAGCCGATCACCGCCGGCCGCTTCGTCATGGAGACCGACAGGACCGGCACGTCCGTCGGACGTTTCGTCTATGGCCGGCGCTACTTGGCGCATCCGGAAGCCGTTGAAATCGATCCGGTCGAGCTGAAGCTCGCACCGCGCACCTACGACACCGCCGCGCTCGGCGGCGTGTTCGGCGCCCTGCGCGACGCCAGCCCCGACTATTGGGGCCGCCGCGTCATCGACAAACATGCCGGCAAGCCGCAACTCGCAGAAATCGACTACCTGCTGCACTCCGCCGACGACCGCGCCGGCGCCCTGGGTTTCGGACTCAATGCGGAGCCCCCGGCGCCGCGCCGCGACTTCAACCAGACCGTCGCACTGGAGAAGCTGCAGCGGATCGCCGACGCCCTGATCGCCGACGAAGAGCTGGCGCCCGACGCCGCCAACCAGCAGATCCAGGATCTGCTTCTGGTCGGCACCTCCATGGGCGGGGCGAGGCCCAAGGCCGTCGTCGAGGATGAGGGCGCTCTATGGATCGTAAAGTTCAATCGCCAGGATGACCGCTGGAACAGCGCCCGGGTCGAACACGCCATGCTCACGCTTGCCCGAGCCTGCGGCCTGGAAGCCGCCGACAGCAAAGTCGCGCTGGCGGGAGGGCGAGACGTCCTGATGGTCCGCCGCTTTGACCGCGAGCGCGTGGCGGCGGGCTACACCCGCGCCCGGATGATCAGCGCCCTTACCCTCCTGCGGACGGAGGACAGCCCTCGGGCGCGGGATCGCTGGTCCTATGTGCTGCTGGCCGAGGAACTGCGCCGGGTCAGCGCCGAGCCCGCCAGGGATGCGCGCGAGCTTTTCCGCCGGATGACCTTCAACGCCCTGATCTCCAACGTCGACGATCACCCGCGCAATCACGCGGTGATCGCCAAGGCCAGGGATTGGCGGCTGTCGCCGGCCTACGACCTGACGCCATCGATCCCGATCAGCCTGGAACGCCGTGATCTGGCGCTGGTGATCGGGGACGCTGGCCGCATCGCCACGGCGGAAAACCTGATCTCACAAAGCCCACGCTTTCTGCTCAAGAACGACGAGGCCACCGCTATCGTCGCGGACATGGAGCAGCGGGTGGCGAGCACTTGGTACGAGGTCGCACGCGCCGCCGGCGTGAGCGCGCCTGACTGCGATCTGATCTCGGGAGCCTTCGTCTATCCGGGCTTCCGGCCCCCACCGCCTCCGCTCTGACCATGAGCGAAGCCGCCACGGCTAGATCGACCCCAGCGCCTTGAAGCTGGCGACATCAGCGCGCCCAACAATGGCGTGGCCATGCACAGCGATACCCAGGGTCCGCGCAGCGTCGATGATCTTCCTGGTCATCTCGATATCGGCCGACGAAGAAGTCTGATCACCCGATGGGTGATTATGGACCAAGATCACGGCCGACGCGGACACCTCCAGCGCCCGCCGCACGATCTCACGCGGATAGACCGGCGCGTGGTCGATGGCGCCGTGATTGAGAATCTCATCGGCGATCAACTGGTTGTTCTTGTCCAGGAATAGCACGCGGAACGCCTCGCGTTCACAGTGAGCCATGGTGAGCTTCAGGTAGTCGATAAGCGCCGTCCACGAGGAGACGACGCACCGCCCTGGCAACTCGGCCGACGCGAGCCGGCGCGCTGCATCGTAAATCAGCTGCAGGTCGATTCCGACGCGGGTGTCCACGAACGCCGAAAGCGCGGCGAGGTCGGCCGTCAGCACCCGCCGGAGGCAACCGAACCGGGCCAGAAGTGCTGCGGCCCTGGCCCTGGCCCGTTGACCAGGGACCGCGACAGCAGGAGTTCGAGCGCCTCGACGTCGCTCAGGCCCGCCAGGCCGCCGATCGCGGCCCTCGCGCCCAGCGTTCCGATTGAGGGGGCTGGAGACGGAGGGCCGGCGTAGCGAGCGGTCATCTCGCCCACGCCTGGCGCCGCGTCGAACAGATCCGCAGTCTGGGCAGGTTTGGCGTCGTTCCGATGGGAAAGTCTGGGCATGGAAGCCTCAAGCAGCCAGCGCCGGACCAAATCCCGGTTCGCTCGCGAGCTCCCAGCCCTTCCTCGGACTTTCCCATCGGGCAGGGCGGGGCGCGGATCCCGCCAACCCTCGCAACATCTGGGAGCGGCTTGGCGCCCCTACGCGGCCAGGGGCTGCCTGGCCTGCGCCGGCTGGCTGTAGGCGAGCAGGTGATCTACGGCCCGCGGCGAAGGCCAGGAGCCAGGCGTTGGACCCGCTGAACGGCTGGCCTTCGGACTGTAGGGGCGTGGACGGGTCGGCCCCGTTCGCCCACGGCTGGCGCCAGGGCGGCACGCCGCGCTCCAAGCGGGTGATGATTTCGTTCAACAGCGGCTCAAGGGGATTGGACATCGGGTCCTCCGGCGGTTTCGCGCCGGATCCATTCCCGTCGCTCAACCCTCCAGTCCCTTCCTCCGCCTTTCCCCCGCGCCGCCGGCGCCCCCAGCGCATCACGCATCAAGAGCCGCTGGTGCAAGCCCACGGCTCTTGATGACCGCTACGCCGCCGCCGGCAGGATGGTCTGGCCTGGCCACTTGGCCAGGACGGCCGAGAGCACCTGTGGCTGATCGACGGGCACGAAGACGCGAGGGGTGTAGTTGATGATTTCGACAAAGCAGCCGAGCACCTGGAACATCGCGCGCTGGGAGCCGGCGCCGACGACCTCAAGCCGGACGTCGACCTGATGATGCGCCCCACCCCAAAAACCAAGGCCGACGGCCCCGATTTCCTGATCTACGCCGCCGGCACCGCCAAAGGCCCGAATGGCGTCGACACCCAGCTCGGCGCCGGCTGGAAGCGGACCTGCGATCAACACTGCCTGCACATCGACGTCGAGCTTGACGACCCGGCCTTCCCGGGACCGCTTTCCGCCACCCCGGTCGAAGACCGCGTCGCGCCGAGCGGCGAACGCTTCAGCATGGTCTGGGCGCGCGCCTAGACGCGAGCTTGCCCTCCTGGGGCGCGGCTTTCTGAATCTTCGCGAGGATGGGGGCGTTGCGGGGCCCACCCCGCTGGAGGAGGTGACCAGAGACCCAGGCTCTGGTCCAGGGGGAGGGCGCTCCCCCATACCGCAAACTATTCAACTTATGCGTTTATCGCCGGAAAATCACGAGTTGACGCCACCCAGGAAGGCCGATTTCTGGTACAGTGTTGGTGCTGATTTGCGGGCAAAGGCGTCATGCGACGCGCCGTCGGGGAATGCCTTCATTGACCAGAGACCTCGATTTCCCTTCGGGCCAACCTGATCCCAGCAACAAGACCGGGACCAGCGAAGAAGCCTGGGTCGTCGGCTCCAACCCCGAACAGGCCATCCGGATGCGGAGCCTTTCGGTCTATCTCAGCAATGGCGGCGCCCTGAAGGACGTCCGCCTGGTCGAAGGCGAGGACGAACGCTGGACCATGTGGGTGCGGCTGATCAACCGGCCGGGCGAATATCGCCTCAACCTCTTCAAGTCCGACCAGCCCAAGACCTACCGGGATGTCGACCTGGCCATCGCCACCGTCCGCGACGACTTCGGCTACTATGGCTCGATCACCCTGGCGACCGAGCAGCGCCCCAAGGTTGGCAAGGCCCAGGCCGGCCCGATCGCCGACAGCGACGAAGAATAATCGCCGGTCCCGACCAGGACAGGACCTGCCCATGACGCTCACCAGGTTCCGCCGCCTGTTGGCGGCGAGCATCGTTGCCGCCGCCGCGGCGCTCAGTCCTCCCGCCTTGGCGTGGCCGCCGCGCCTGCTAGAGCCCTTTCCGACCTGATGGCTTCATCAGGGTCGGGCGAAAAGGGCTCTAAATCAGAAGTTTAGGGCATTTTTCGATCCGATAACCGTTTCACACTTATCGGAAAATGCTCTAGCGACCCACGAGCTGATCGTCGGCCGCGCCGACATCATTGATGGCGACACCTTCCGCCTCGGCCGCCAGCAGGATCTCGCGCATGAAATCGCGTTTGATCCGGTCGGCGGCGATCCCGCTGGGCGTTGAGATGGTGAGTATCCCAGCCTGCAAACCGTGGAAGCCGATACGGCCAAACCAGCTACCGTAGGGGCCGGTCGCTGCTCGTCGATGCCGCGCCAGCAGGGATCGACGGCGCCGGGCGCCTCCATCACCGTCGCCGGGCCGGACACTATGACCTGGTGTTGATGGACCGTCAGATGCCCGCCATGGATGGGCTGACCGCGACGCGGACCATTCGGGCGTGGAAAAAGCTCCACGACCGCGCGCCCACCCCGATCATCGCGCTCACCGCGTCTGCCCTGAAGGGCGACCGTGAAACCTGCCTGGCTGCGGGCTGCACCGCATACCTTACCAAGCCCATCAAGCAGGACGTGCTCCTCCAGGCGATCCGCGACCACTCTGCGGTCAAGGTGCAGCCGGCCCCCGTCCAGACTGACGCGCCCGCGCCCCCGCATTCTCGGGCCGCCCAGCGGCTGACGGAGCAGGCGCCCGCCTATCTGGCAAACTGCCGGCGGAATGTCGCAGCCATGCAGGCCGCCCTCGACTTGGGAGATTTCCAGGTGATAGCCATCCTTGGGCACGACTTGCGGGGATCCGGAGGAGGCTTTGGATTTCAGGCCATCACTGACATCGGCTTCCGTCTTGAACAGGCGGCCGAGAGCGCCGACTCCGGCGCATCGCGCAAATGGTTGGGCGAGTTGTCCAGCTATCTGGATCGTGTCGAATCCATTACTGCTTAGCCTGTCACTTCGAAGCTCCGAAAGCAGTCGCCTTGGAGCACCACCGGGCCAGGCGCGCCTTCGCGCACCTGTAGATGGAAATGTGGCCGATTTCGGGGGCCGGGCCGAAGCCGATCAGTTGTTCTCGCCGAGGGACCTCAAGTTGGAACGGCCCTCCAGCGGCCCTCTTTCCCTCTGCGCCAAGCCGAGCGGTTTTGGCCGCTGCACAGGAGGAACGGTGTTCCTTCCGGCTTCAACCCGAAGCCCGTGTTTGTCTCGGGCAGCACTATAATTAGTAGCCCGCGTCTTAATGGTGTAAGGTTAAGGCCGAACTGTCCCGAGGCGACCGTAGTATGTCAACGAAGTCAGCTGGACGCTCAATGCCATTGCGTAGGTCGCGAGCAAGGTTTTCTCTGAAGAGCGCCGCGTCCGAGCACGTTCCTGGATGAACCGAACTACTCCGAAGCTGCGTATCTACGCTGAGCGTCTGATCGCTTATGATCTCGGACGAAATGCGTCTTCCAAATCGAAACCCACTGCGGGCTTTGTCCTTATAGAGACGTTGAATCCACATTTTGGCGCACTCATGGGCGCCGCAGGGTTTCGTGCGCTCATTTCGCGCGCGCTCGTGCTGGCTAGCGCGGAAGCTGCTTGCCTGAGAGATCTGCATATCAAAGCGGACGGCTCTTTCGAAGGGCTGGACGAACTTGAAGCTCAAGCGAACCCAGAAGAGATCGCCGCTGGCGGGCTTGTTCTGCTTGCCCGGCTGCTAGGGTTGCTAGTGACTCTCATTGGCGAAAATTTAACACTGCAGCTGTTGAACAACGTCAACGGCATTCAGTTGGTCCTGGAAGACTAAGATGGCAAAAAAGATCAGCGCCGCGGCGAGCCGCAACCTGAAGAATAACGCCGCGAGCCAGCCGGCAAAGGTCGCGATCCGTAAACTGCCGACCGGCGTTCGCGGCCTCGATGACATCATGGGCGGCGGCGTACCGGAATTTTCGTTCAACGTCATCGCCGGCCTGCCCGGCTGCGGCAAGACCACGATGGCCCATCAGATCGTTTTCGCCAACGCGACGACGGAAAAACCCGCGCTCTTCTTCACCGTCCTCGGTGAGCCCGCCATAAAAATGCTGCGCTACCAACAGCAGTTTTCATTCTTCGACGGATCCAAGTTGGGAAACGCCGTCCGCTTCATCAATCTCAGCGACCTGGTGTTGAATCAAAATCTAGATGCGGTCCTTGCTGAAATTATCAAGCAGGTCACGGCGATCAATCCAAGTGTCGTGGTGGTGGACTCCTTTCGCACCGTGATGCGCAAACCACAGGCCGCTGCCGGTGAAATGGAGATGCAATCGTTCATTCAGCAGCTCACCCAGTTTCTGACCAGTTGGGAAGCCACGACGTTTCTGGTCGGTGAATTTGGGCAGGAAGAGACCCAAGGCAATCCGCTGTTCACCATCGCAGACGGCCTCTTCTGGCTTTCGCAGAAGGTGGAAAGAAACTCCGTGGTGCGAAAACTGCAGATCCTGAAAGTCCGCGGGTCGGGTTCGGTGCCCGGATTGCACACCGTCCGCATCAACGACGACGGGTTGCAGGCCTTCTCGCGCACGCTGGGATTCATCCCCAAAACTGGGAAGCCGGCCAAGCACCGGCGGCTTTCCATGGGCATTCCTGATCTGGACGAGATGATGGGCGGGGGCGTTCTCGAAGGCGATAGCCTGCTCATCGCCGGGCCGTCGGGGACGGGCAAGACGGCGCTGGCCACCCAATTCATCGCTGCGGGGCTGCGCAATGGCGAGCCGGGGATCATGGCGATCTTCGAAGAACGACCGAAAGGCTACACCGATCGCGCCGACGGCTTTGGTTTGAATTTGAAGACGCCGCTGGAGAAGGGAAAGCTGGAAATCATCTACCTTCGTCCGCTCGACCTTTCGGTGGATGAAACCATGCAAGAGATCCTCGACGCCGTCGAAAGGGTCGGCGCGAAACGTCTGGTGATCGATTCTTTGGTCAGTCTCGAGATGGCGCTGGCGCCCGGTTTCCGCGAGGACTTTCGCGAGTCGCTGTACCGGCTGATCGTGGCGCTGACCGGGGCCGGGGTCACGATTCTCAGCACCGTCGAAGTGGAGGATACGTTCACCGGGTTTTCCTTCAGCCACTACACCATCTCGTTCCTGACCGATGACATCATCAGGATGCGCTATGTGGAAATCGACGGCCAGTTACGGAAGGTCATGGTCGTGGTCAAGATGCGCGGCGGCAATCACAGCAAAGACATCCGCGAGTATGTCATCACCGACAAGGGTGTGGTCGTCATCCAGCCGCGATCCACCGAATATGACGGACTGACCACCGGAATTCCCACGCGGACCGGGCCGAGCCCGGCGCAAAAGGCAGAACCTCCTCCGGAGCCGAAGGCGAAGGTTGCGAAATAAGCGGGGCCGCTAGCAAACTTGAGGTCCGATCTCCGGGATGGCTGGCAGGCCATCCGGGCCTGACCTTCGACGAGGCGCAGCCAAGCCAAAGCGCCCGATTTTCCGGCTCCACCTCTCGTTTGTGGTATACGGGTCGGGAGACCAGCATCCCGTCGGCCCGGTGACCTAAATGTCTGAAGCCACGCAGTTTCATAAAAATACGGTCGCGATGAACGAGGCGCTGATCCTCAGTTCGCTGCGCCAGCAAGAACTGGTCGGCGTCACAGAAGAGTTGAACGCCAGACTGCGACGCGAAATCACCGAGCGTAAGCTGGCGGAGGCGACGCTCCACGAAAGCGAAGAACGCTATCGCGCCCTGTTCGAGATGGGTCCCGTGGCCATCTATTCCTGCAGTGCTGCGGGTGTGATTCAGGATTTCAACCGCAGATCCATCGAACTGTGGGGGCGAAAGCCTGCGGCAGGGGATAATAACGAGCGGTTTTCTGGCGCGTTCAAAATGTTCTGGCCGGACGGCAGTTACATGCCCCACGACCAGTCTCCCATGGCCAACGTGTTGAGCGGCAGGATACCGGATGCGCGGGACGTGGAAGTGCACGTAGGGCGGCCCGACGGCACGCGGATTATCGCGCTCGTGAATATCCGTCCGCTGAAGAACGCGCGCGGAGAAATCACCGGGGCCATCAATAGCTTTTTCGACGTCACCGAACGCCGAGCAGCACAGGAAGCCGTCCGCGTAAGCGAGGCGAGATTCCGGATGCTCTTCGAGTTCATCGACGAGGGCTTCTGCACACTCGAAAAGCTAGATACCCACGCCGGCGAGCCGAGCGACTTCCGCTATCTCTCCGCCAATGCCGGTTTTGAGAAACAAACGGGCGTCGGCGGCGTCGTCGGCAAGACCATTCGGGAAGCGTTTCCTGACGAGCCCCAAGAATGGTTCGACACCTACGACGCCGTCATGGCGACGGGAGAGGCGATCCGTTTCGAGCGCGAGCTGGCATCGCAGGGGCGGACACTGGAGCTGTTCGCTTTTCGCTTCGAGGATGGAGCCGTCCCGAAAGTCGGTGTGATCTTCCTCGACGTGAGCTTGCGCAAACATCATGAGGAACAGCAGGAGCTGCTCCTCAGGGAGATGGATCATCGGGTCAATAACCTGTTCGCCATTATCGGAGGAATGGTGACGTTGAGCGCCAAGTCAGCGACCACGCCCAAGGAACTGGCCCAGACCGTTCAAGGCCGGCTGGGCGCGCTCGCCAGCGCGCACCACTTGATCAGGCCGGGGCACTCGGTGGCCGATACCACCAAGCGGGAAACCACCTTGGGCGAATTAGTCCGAAAGGTTCTTTCGCCCTATGCCGATCCGCCAGGAACGGATGGCAGCGCGCGCACCGAAATCGTCGGGCCGGAAATTGCGGTCGGTTCGGACGCCGCCACGAACGTCGCGCTCGTGGTGCATGAGTTGGCGACGAACGCGGCCAAGTACGGCGCTCTCTCGGTACCCGGCGGACGCGTTCGCATTTCGTGGGCGGTGACCAAGGGACGGCTCGCTCTCTCGTGGGCAGAGAAGGGCGGACCCGTGATCACAGGTCCGCCCGAGCGGGAGGGTTTCGGCAGCGTATTGGCTCGCAAGAGCGTCAGCGGGGGGCTCCGCGGGGACCTGACTTTCCACTGGAATCCCGACGGGTTGATGGTACTTCTGTCAGTAGAAACGGAACGTTTGGCGCTTTGAGCGCTCACCCGTGTTCGACATTCCCCAACATCGCACCGGGGCGCCTTCATTGCTGAACCACGTATCAGTCCTCGTGGCGGAGGATCAGCCGTTCATCGCCTTGGACCTGGCGCTCGCCGTGGAGGACCCCGACGGCAACGTCGTGGGGCTGCCGCGAGCCGCGAGGAAGTCCTGATCTTCCTTGAAACCGAGATCGTAGGCGCCGCGATCCTGGACGTAAATCTGGTTGATGGTGACTGTTCGGTTTCGGGTGGAGGTCCTCGCGGGTCGCGGCGTCCCCTTCATAGTTCACACGGCGCTGGATCTCCCGCCGGCCCTGGCAACGCTCTTTTCAGGCCTGACTGTCCAGACCAAACCTTGCCCGGCGGCGAAGGGGCCGACTGGAAGAGTGAGATCTGCGGAATAGACCCCGAAGGCTCCAGAGGGTTCCGCCCGGCTGCAGGACCAGCAGGCACGCTTCGAAGGTCGCCTTGGTTCCCAAGGCTTTGATCGCCACATCGACACCCCTGCCGCCCGTCAGGCGCAGGATCTCCTCAACGGGATCGGCGCGGCTGAAATCCACCATATGGTCAGCGCCCGTCTACCGGGCCATGGCCGGCCGCTCGGGCACGCGATCGACCGCGATGATCGTCGTGGCTCCGGAAAGCTTGGCGCCGGCCGTCGCGCTAAGCCCGATGGCCACTGCGCAAAAATGGCGACTGCATCGCCGATCCGGACATCGCCGCGTTCGGCGCCACTGAGGCCGATCGACATGATGTCCGGGCACATCAGGACCTGCTCGTCCGTCAGGCCCTCGGCACGGGGTAAGGTTGGCCATTGCGTCCGGGACCACCACAAACTCCGCTGGCAGCCGTCGACTGTGTTGCCGAGCTGCCAAACGCCCATGGCCTTCCAGCCGTGAGGCGTGCCCTTTCCGTCTGGGACGAGCGACCGCACCGGCAGGCATTGCTGTATCCGTTCGGCGTGATCTCCGGGTTCGGAGCGCCGGGCGGCGCGTGCGGCCGCTACTCGCAACGAACCACACCGTTATGGTTCGTCCGACCCGGAATTTGGGGGCGGGGACCGAACGACCGGTGGAAACCTGACGGGTTCCGGCGTCCGGCGCCTTTCGGTGCTGCTGGGTCTGACCTGTTCGTGAAGAAGTAGCCGGCGACGCCCCAAGCCAGATTTCGCCGAGGGAACGTACTGAGGTGGCGCCGGTTGTCCGTACAGTTTGGCGGCTTGGCTAAGGTTGGTTCAGGTTCAGATCACGCCGCCAGTTTGTGCTCGAGGTTGGCCCTATCCGGGGCGAGCCCCGGATAGG
>NZ_JAFCSZ010000037.1:0-26043 GCF_049895765.1 Caulobacter sp. DWR1-3-2b1 | reverse complement strand
ATGGACCAGGGCCTGCGCTTCGCCATCCGCGAAGGCGGCCGCACCGTCGGCGCCGGCGTGGTTGCCAAGATCGTCGAGTAGTCTCGACTTTCTAGCCACGACTAAAGAATGCGAGGGCCTCCGGAGGAAACTCCGGGGCCTTTTGCTATATAAGCCTCGGGCAAGACTGGGTTTGCCTGCGACCGTTTGACGCGCATCCTGCCCCGGCCTTGACCCCTTCGCTCACTCTGTGGCGGGTGACGGCCTGACGTTGTCATGCCCTAGCAAGGCACGGCGCGGCATCTGGTGGGGATCGGGCGATGGACTGGCGTGTGTTCCGGGAGACGGCGGTCTTTCGCTATGGGTTCGCTGTGGCCGCGACCGGCGCGGCCTTGGGCGTTCGGCTGGCGTTCGACCAGTGGTTTCCGCCGGGCTATCCCTATGTGACTTTCTTCCCGGCGATCATCGTCACCACCTACTTCTTCGGTGCAAAGCCAGCGACCCTGTGCGCGTTGCTCTGCGGGCTGGCGGCCTGGTACGTTTTCATTCCGCCAAGGTTTGCCTTCGACCTGAGTTTTCCGACCTTCATCGCCTTGAGCTTTTTCGCCTTCGTCGCGGCCGTGATCATCTTCTTTATCGACGGCATGCGGCGCTCCGTGCGGCAACTGGCCGCCGAGCGGGAGCGCCATGCCCGCCTCGCCGAGAGCCGCGACCTGCTCTATCGCGAACTGCACCACCGGGTGAGCAACAACCTGCAGGTCGTGGGGGCCCTGTTGCGCCTGCAGGCGGGCGGGGTCAGCGATGGCGACGCCAAGCACGCCCTGGCCGAGGCGGGGGGCCGCATCGAAGTCATCGCCCGCATCCAGAGCGAACTGCATACCCAGGTCGGCGAACCGGTCCCGTTCCGCGATTTCGCCCAGGCGCTGCTTGCCGATGCGACACAGGCCGCGGGGGCTCGCGTCACCCTGACGCTGGAAGGTGGCGAGGCGCCCCTGCATCCCGACCAGGCCACGGCCGTAACCCTGGTGATGCTGGAAAGCTTCAACAACGCCTTGGAGCATGGCTTCGCGGGAGGGGAGGGCGCGATGACGGTGCGGCTGGACCAGGACGGCCACCACCACGTCCTGACGGTTTCCGACAACGGAAAGGGACCTCCCGAAGGCTTCGACCCGGCCACGTCCAGGAGCCTGGGCCTACGGATCGTGCGCGCCATGGCCGGCCAACTGGGCGGCCGGTTCGAGATGACCCGGGCGGATGGGCTGACGGTGTGTCGCCTGACCTATCCGCCGCGTCCGGACTAAAGCCGGTCGACCGGCACGCTATCGACTGCCGCTTCGCGGGGCGTGCGGCGGACCGCCGTGTCGATCCTCGCCCCTTCAATTCGCGCAACCGACCCGCCGGAAAACCTCTCTGTCGATCATCGATCGGTGAGCAGGCCGTAAGACATCCCCTTGCGAGACCCTGTTACCAGAAGGTGTCAGCAGCGACGCGAAGGCTGGCTTTGCCGTGCGCCGCCCCGCGCGACGGTTGACGTACGGTCAAAACATACCGCATCATCGAAACAGGTGTTCGAATCCAGGTTCGAACCTCGCCTCGCATAGGTTGTGCGCGGCAGTGTGCTTGAGTTTTCCGGTATCCGGCTCAGGGAGATCCCAAGAGTGTCGGTTATGTGCGGCGCATCATCAGGTTTCGAAAATGCTGCAACGCCAGATCTCGCCATCTATGGCGAGGCCCGGCGCGCGGCTCATCGTGCCAAGCGTCCCGACGACTGAGATCGACCACGGCATCGATAAATAAGCGTCAAAAAAAGCAAACGAGGGAGGGAAGCATAATGAAAAGAACCGTGTTCCTGCGCGGCGGCTCGTCACTGGCGTTGGCCATCGCCCTAACTGCCGGGGCGGCTCACGCCCAGACCCGGCCCGACAACGGACCTACCGAGGTCGAGGAAGTCGTCGTCACCGGATCGTTCATTCGGGGCACCCCGGAAGACGCCGCCCTGCCGGTCGATGTGATCGGCGCCGAGGAACTGCAAAAGCGGGGCTCTCCTTCTACCGTCGAACTTCTGAAAGCCCTGTCGGTCTCCAGCGGGGTCTTGGGCGACACCAACCAGTTCGACAGCCGCGCCCAAGGGTCTGAAGGCTCCGGCTCGGTCAATCTTCGCGGCCTCGGCTCGCAGCGCACCCTGGTGCTGCTGAATGGCCGTCGCCTGGCGATCAACCCGTTTGGCGCGGCCGGCGCCGGCATTGTCGACACCAATATCATCCCCGCCGCCGCCATCGGCCGGCTGGAAGTGCTGAAGGATGGCGCGGCGGCGACCTATGGCTCGGACGCCATCGCCGGTGTCGTCAACTTCATCACCAAGAAGAACTTCAACGGCCTTGAGGTGGGCGCCGACTACCGGATTATCGACGGCTCGGACGGCGACTACGGGCTCAACGCCACCTTCGGCAAGGTCTGGGACAACGGCAATGTTCTGGTCAGCGCCGGCTGGCAGCATCGCTCCAAGCTCAGCGTTGCCCAGCGCAGCTGGGCCAACACGCCCTATCTGAACAATCCGGAAGCCGGTTGGTCGGCGGCGGGCAGCCCCTCCACCTTCATCCCGCTAGCCAGCACCACCAGCGCCATGCGCGACCCGGCCTGCGCGGGCCTGGGCGGCTTTCCCGGCTTCAGCGGCCTGACGCCAGTCTGCTACTGGCACTACACGCCGTTCGACAATCTCGTGGAAAAGTCCGACGGCATTCAGGTCTATGGCGAGGTCAACGCTGACCTCTCCGACAAGACCAAGTTCCACGTCGAGGTGCTCTACGCCCACACCGACGTGCCCGACTGGAACACTTCGCCATCCTATGCGGCGCTTGCCGTACCGACGGCAGAGGCCTCGGCGGTTCCCGGGCGCTACATCGTACCGGCCAGCAACCCCGGACTTCAGGCTTTCATCGCGGCCAATCCGACCGTGAACCTGACCAACCTCCTCACCGGCGCCCAGTTCACAGCCCCGGGCTCGATCTTCGCTTTCGGCGCAATTAACGCCGCCAACCGGCCCTTCGGTATCGGCGGCAACCCTGCGTTCGACTACGGCCCCTCGATCGGCTCGCGGGCCTTTGACGCCTTCCGCGTCTCGGGCGACTTGAAAGGCGAGTTCGACAACGGCATCGGCTGGGAGTTTGCCCTGACCTATTCCCAGGAAGTCGGCATCCGCACGGGTTACGACAGCCTGGTCAATCGCTACGCCTTGGCGCTGCAAGGCCTGGGCGGCCCGACCTGCGACAGCAGTCCGACAACGCCCGGCATCCAGGGTACGGCCGGGGTCGGCGGCTGCATGTATTTCAACCCCTTCGCCAGCGCGATCCCCAGCAACGCCGTCACCGGCGCGGCCAATCCGGCCTATAATTCGGCCCTGGCGATCAACAAGGACCTCGCCAAGTGGTTCTTCCGGAAGCTGTCGACCAAGCAGTCCTCGCGACTGTTCGTCGGCGAGGCGGTGCTGAACGGCAAGACCGGTATCAGCCTGAGCGGCGGCGACGTGGCCTGGGCGGCAGGCGTTCAATATCGCCGCACCTATTTCAAGGCCGACTACAACGACATCAGCAATGCGGCGATCAATCCTTGCGTCAACACGCCCGACTTCGGCGTGACCACCTGCACCGGCTCGCAGCGTAACGGCCCCTTCATGTTCCTGGGCGTTGGCAACGAAGCCGACAACCAGTCCGATGTGATGGCCGCGTTCGGCGAACTGTCGGTGCCCGTCACAGAGACCTTCCAGGTGCAACTGGCCGCCCGCTTTGAGGACTATGGCGGCGCGGTGGGCGACACCTTCAATCCCAAGGTCTCGGCGCGCTGGCAGGCCTTGCCCTGGCTGGCGGTGCGCGGCTCAGCCGGCTCGACCTTCCGCGGGCCACCGGATCCGATCACCACCACCACCTCGGTGACGTCGCTGCAGAGCATCCTGGGCACCTTCCGTGCAGTCGATATCTTCGGCAATCCGAACCTCAATCCGGAAAAGGCCAACACCTACAATGCAGGCCTGCTGTTCAAGGCCGGCAATCTGAAGGCCAGCATCGACTACTTCCAGTTCGACTTCAAAAATCCCATCGTCACCGAACCTGTCGCCGGCATCGTCAACGCGCTCTATCCGAACGGTGCGACCGGGGCCAATAACTGCGCCCTGTATCCGGCCTTGGCGGCGCGGTTCACCTTCAACGGCGTCTGCGGCCCGCCCACCACGATCGCCCGTCTGAAGACCAACTACATCAACGGCGCGGCGGTTAAGAACTCCGGCTTCGACTTCGCGGTCGACTACCGGTTCGATAACGTCCTCGGCGGCGAAGTCTCGGTCGGCGGCAACGCCACCTACATCGCCGAGTACAAGGTCGGCGCCACCAGCGTCGAGGGCGTGGTGGTCGAGAAGGCCTTCGACGCTGTCGGCCTGCTGAACTACCAGACCACGGTCGTGCCGATTCCGCAGTGGAAGGGCGACGTCCATGCCGAGTGGAGCATGGGGCCGCACAACCTGCGCCTGACTGTCCACTACATCGACTCCTACACCGACCAGCGCACGGCGCCCTTCGCGGCCAACGCCTACAAGGACACTACGGGCGCGGGCGTGCAGATCACCAACGGCAAGACGATCGACGCCCAGGTCCTGACCGACCTGGCCTATCGCGTCTTCCTGCCTTGGGACACGACGATGACGGCGGCGATCACCAACCTGTTCGACAAGGATCCGTCCTACGCCCGTCTTGACCTCGGCTACGACCCCTTCACCGGGGACCCGCTGGGCCGGACCTACAAGGTGGGTCTGCGCAAGAAGTTCTAGTTCTCGATGGAGCGATCAAGGCGGAAGCGCGCCCCTCGCGGGGCGCGCTTCTTTCTTTTGGCGATGGTCGCGCCGGCGCCCTTCCGCGTTGTGGTCGTTGTGAGGATCGCCACCTTCAACATCAACAACGTGGTCAGCCGCCTCGACAGCCTGCTGGACTGGCTGGCGGAGGCGGAGCCCGACATCGTCTGCCTGCAGGAGCTGAAAGCCGAGCAGGGCGCCTTTCCGGCCGATGTGCTGGAGCAGGTCGGCTATAGCGCGGTGTGGAAGGGCGAGCGCAGCTGGAACGGGGTGGCCATCCTGGCACGCGACGCCAAGCCGGTGCTGACGCGAGAGAGCCTGCCGGGAGACCCGAAGGACACGCAGTCTCGCTATATCGAGGCCGCCGTGGACGGTGTCTTGATCGGCTGCCTCTACCTGCCCAACGGCAATCCCAATCCGGGTCCGAAGTTCGACTACAAGCTGGCCTGGTTCGAACGCCTCATCCGGCATGCCGAGGACTTGCTGGCGACGGGCGCGCCGGTCGTGCTGGCGGGCGACTACAATGTCGTGCCGACCGACGAGGACATCTATCCAACCCGCTCCTGGGGCAACGACGCCCTGCTACGTCCGCAAAGCCGGGTGGCCTTTCGCAGGTTGCTGGACCAGGGCTGGCTGGACGCGTTGCGGGCGATCCACCCCGTCGGGCCGCTGTGGACGTTCTGGGACTACAAGCGCCAGCGCTGGCCGGCCGACAAGGGTCTGCGTCTGGATCACCTGCTGTTGTCGCCAGCGCTGGCCAACAGGCTGGTCGATGCGGGCGTCGACCGTTGGGTTCGAGGGGAGGCTGGAGCCAGTGATCACGCGCCGGCCTGGATCGACCTCGACATCTAGAGATAATCCAGCAGGCTCGACCCGCCGCCCGGGCCGCTTGCTCTGGCGAAGAAAGAGGCCAGTTGGCTGCGCATGTCCTGCAGCTTGACCATCTGATCGTAAAGCTGCGGTCTCCAGTCCGAGGCGTCGCGTTCCTCGTCGGTCATGCCGGCATAGCGGGCGATCATCGCCTCGCCGAAGGCCGAAGGATCTTCGGACGATCCGCTGGCCTGATAGCTGTCCCTGACCGCGTCGCCATTGCGGGCTCTGATCTCGGCAGCGGCCTCGCGGACTTCATGTTGCGAGAACAGGTCGTCGCGATTGAGCGAAATCGCCGCCAGCGAGCGGGCGTCGAACCTGGAAAAGTCGATCTCGCCCGAGTCTGGATCGCTCGCCATGCCGTCGCCGACTGCGGTGGCGTATTGCCTGTCCAGCACCGAGCGGACGTCGGCGGCCACCTTGCCGAAGTCGCAGGTGCGCGGATTGGCGACCACCGCGCCAACATCCTTCAGATAGGCGGCGATCGGGTCGCCCTCGATGCCCGTGGGCGCGACGCCGGGCCGGGCGATGGCCTGGTCGCGGCCCGCGATCAGGGCGGCCTTGTCCTTGGCCCACTGGCCCGTCGCTTTTTCCTCGAGGCCAGCGGCTTCCAGATGTTCGAGGGCGGCATTGTAGAGGCCGGCATGGTCGCCGGTGATGCGGGCGTTGGCCGCCGGCTGAGCCAGGGCCTGGTCGCGGCGAGCCTTCAGCTCCAGCGTGGCGACCACCTGTTCCTCGATCGGAAACTTGCCGCCGCGCCCACTCGCAATGGCGTAAAGCTCGCGGCGATCCAGCTCGCCCAGGTCGATCGTCGCCTTGCCGTCCTTCAAAGCGCTGAGAGCCTTGGCCGCCTTCAGCAGGCTGTCGATCGCGGCGCGGGCCTCAATCACCACGGTGTCGGCGCCGCGCGTGTCGGTCTGGGCCTTCAGTGCGGCCTGGGCCTGGGCCTCGGCCGACAGGGTGACATTGACCGCCGCTGTCGCATTGTTGGCCGCCTTGGCCTGGGCAGAGGTGTCGGCCGTGCTCGTCGGGGTGGTCTTGCTGCCCGCGAAACCGGTGTTGGCGTAACCCGTCAAGTAAGGCTGTGCACCGATGATGGTCATGCAGGCCCTCGGAGCGACTCAATCGCCTATAAATTAACAGCCGCGACACGCTTTGAAATCCTCGGAAAGCCGAGGCCTGGGGTCAGCGCGTAAAGACGCCCATCAGGAGCGGCCGGGCGAACAGCTCGGCCGCCTCGTCGCGCTCCACACCGGGCACCCAGGCGCCCAGCGAGGCGGCGGCGTTCAGCATCGAGTTGATCATGTGGGCGGCGATCATTGAATCGACCGGACGGATCGAGCCGTCGGCTATGCCGTCCGAGATCATGGCAGCGAAACGTTCGGAGCCCCGGCCATAGCCTTCGGCCATGTCGTGACGGATGTCGGTAGGCAAGGCGCCCATCGACGAGGCGCGCAGCAGCGGGCCGTGATCTGAGAGTTGATAGGCCACCAGGGTGGCGGTGGCGGCGGCCACCTGCTCCCAGGATGAGCCCTTTCGAGCGCGGGCGTCGGCTTGAGACTTCCGGGTCACCGCGAAGGTGCGCTGGAAGCACTCGACCACCAGGGCGTCCTTGTCCTCGTGGTGATGATAGAACGAGCCTTTGGTGACATTCAACGCCGCCGAGATGTCCTCGACCGAGGCGCCCCGATAGCCGCGCTGGTTGATCAGGCGCGTGGCGGCGACCAGGAAGGTCTCGCGCCATTCCTGACCCTCGAGCGAGACGGGTGTCGGGTCGGGCAGGGCGGTGGGCTCCCAGACCTGTCCGGGGCCGGCCAGGCCGCCGATCAGAATGTCGTAGATCTTGTCGCGAACGCGTTCGTAGTCGTCCAGGTCGTAGCGCCGCAACCAGGTGCCCGACCAGAACACCTGCTCCATCAACAGGTGGGTGCGGGCGTTGCGTTCGCGCTTTTCGAGGTGCTCGAACCCCTCGCCCTCAAAGAAGCCGCGCACCCGCCGAAAGAGGTCGTTGAACGCGTTGGACACCGAAGAGCGCAACGGCTCCTTGAGAGCCTTGATCTCGGTGAAGCTGGTCAGGGGCGTGGCCTCGCCCAGCCGCACGCGGCGGTTCAGGTCGAGATAGAGGTCGATAAAGGTCTTCAGGCGCGACGGCGGGTCAGGCTGGATCGCCGCCTGGGCGATCATCGTGTCGAACCGCTCCAGGCCGCGCATGAAGCAGGCGGCGGCCAGGTCGTCCTTCTTGCGGTAGTAGTAGGTAACGCTGGTGGTGATCAGGCCGACCTTGGCGGCAACGTCGGCGAGGGTCATGCCGCGCACGCCCTGACGGTTCAGGATCGCTGTGGCGGCAGCCAGGATCGCTTCCTTCTTGCGCGCATAGCGCGGAGTAGCCGCGCCCGCGATCCGTCCGTCATCCATAAGGCAGGGTCCCCGAAGCGCCGTCGACGTGGTGCTGGACTAACGGGTCCAATTTAGGCGTCCCAGGGAGCGACGAAAAGGCCGCCCCCCGATTATCTTGACAATAACAGGACTTGGGGCCCGGGGTTTTTCAGCTTTGTTGCAGAACGCCGCTTGGATGGGCGTCTTCGGCCTCATCCAGGGCGGCGACCAGGGTCTGGACCAAGGCGGCGGGGGATAGCGGCTTGGCGACCGCGCCATTCATTCCGGCCGCCAGATAACTGGCCTGCTGGTGAGCCAGGGCGTTGGCGGTCATGGCCAGGATCGGGGTGGCGCCGACATCTCCGCCCAGAGCCCGGATGCGCCGGGTGGCCTCGATGCCGTCCATGCCGGGCATCTGGATGTCCATCAGGATCAGGTCGAAGCCGCGTTTCGCCACCTCGACGCCCTGGGCGCCGTCCTCCGCGCATTCGACGCTGGCGCCCATGGCTTCCAGCATGCGCGAGGCGACCATGCGGTTGGTGGCGTTGTCTTCGACCAGCAGGAAGCGCCGGCCGGCGAAGAGAGGGTGGTCGATCTCTTCGGAGGCCTGGATGGCGTCCGCCCGGGCGGCCTCGATTTCGAGCCAGAAGGTCGAGCCCTCGCCCTCAGTGCTGGTGAAGCCTATCTCGCCGCCCATCAACTGGGCCAGACGCCGGGTGATCGCCAGGCCCAGGCCGGCCCCACCAAACCGGCGGGTGGTCGAGCCATCGGCCTGACTGAAGCGCTCGAACAGGTGGCGACCAGCCTCTTCGGCGATGCCGACGCCGGTGTCCTGGAACTCGAAGCGCAGGCACAGGCCCGTGTCCGAAGGGCGCGTGGTCAGGCGGATGTCGATGCCGCCCTCCAGGGTGAACTTGGCGGCGTTGCCCAGCAGGTTGAACAGGGCCTGGCGCAGGCGCACAGGATCGACCGACACCCAGCCCAGGTCGGACGGCGCCTCGACCCGCAGATAGAGCCCCCGCTGCCGCGTCTGCGGCCGCAACAGATCGGCCACGCCGCGCAGCAGGGCGGCTGGATCGGTGGGCTCGGGATCCAGTTCCAGCTTGCCCGCCTCGACCTTGGAAAAGTCGACGATGTCGTTGAGCAGCTCTGACAGCATGGCCCCGCAGCCCAGGGCCTCGTTGAGCAGCTGACGTCCGTCTTCCGACAGCTTCTCCTGTTTGAGCAGGTGAAGCACGCCCAGGACGCCGTTCATCGGCGTGCGGATTTCGTGGCTCATATTGGCCAGGAACTGGCTCTTGGCCTCGGCGGCGTCCAGGGCCGCGTCGCGGGCTGCGGTCAGTTCGGTGACGTTCTGGCTGATGCCGATCACGTCCCAGACACCGGCGCTGGGCCCGCGCACGCCGCGCCATGCGGAGCGCATCACCGCCCACGTTTGGCTCTCGGGATCCAGATAGCGGTAGTTCACGATGCGATGGTCGCCCATCTGAAGGGTGGCCGAGAAGTTTTCCCAGACACGGACCCGGTCGTCCGGATGAATTGACTGGGTCATTTCGGCGACGGTCATGGCTCGTGCGCCGCCCTGGGGCGAGGATGGCGTGGGAATGTCCTGCTCGAAGACGTAGACGCCCTTGCGCGGATTGAACTTCCAGACATAGACGCCGGCCGTGGAGCGCAGCATCTCGCCGGCCCGCTCGGCCTGCTGGCGGGCGATGGCGCGGGCGCGGTCCTCGCTGAAGTCCTGCATTACCACCAGCAGTACGTTCTGGGACAGTTGCCTGGACTGCGAGCGCACCCAGAGCCAGCCGCCGCCTTTGCGCGCGAGGCGATGTTCGGAGCCGGCGCGGCCTTCGGCGCGCAGCGAGCGGCTGAGCTCTTCGAAGATTTCGGTGTCGTGCAGGTGGAAGAAATCGCGAATCTGGCGGCCCAGGCTCTCTTCGGCCGACCAGCCGGTCAGGGACGTCCAGGCCGGATTGACGCGTGATATCGCGCCGCTCTCCAGCACCACGAACATGTCGAGGCTGTTCTGGAAGAACCAGTCGGCGGCGGCGTCTTCTGTGCTTGGGGCGGCCTTGTTGCTCAAGTCCTTGCCCATCGGCGTTCCCTCGTTTCCAATAACTATGCACGAGACGGGTAAAGCGAGCGTTGCGTCACGATGACCCGCACGCGCCAACAACAACACCGCCGAATACGAGCGGTCGCAGGGAGATGTCGGATCTTGAGTACGCCCGAAGCTGTAGGCCTGTCGTCGGAGCGCCTGAAGCGCATCGAGACCTTCATCCAGGACAAATATATCGACAGCGGCAAGCTGCCCTGCGCCCTGACCCAGGTTTGGCGACGCGGCCAGCTGGCCTACACGTCCGTGCTGGGGTCGGCGGACGTCGAACGCAGCAAGCCGCTGAAGGCTGACAGCCTGTTCCGCATCTATTCGATGACCAAGCCCATCACCAGCGTAGCCTTCATGATGCTGGTCGAGGAGGGCAGGGTCTCGCTTGACGATCCGGTCCACCGCTTCATCCCGGCCTGGCGCGACCTGGGCGTCTTCGAGGCGGGCGTGCTCGGCGCGTTCCAGACCAGGCGGGCGGCCGAGCCGATGCGGATGCTGGACCTGCTGCGCCACACCGCCGGCCTGACCTATGGCTTCCAGCAGCGCACCAATGTCGATGCGGCCTATCGCAAGCTGAAGCTGGACGGCATCGACAGCGACGGCGGCCTGCAGGACTTCGTCGACAGGCTGGGGACCGTACCGCTGGAGTTCGGGTCCGGCGAGGCCTGGAACTATTCGGTGGCCACTGACGTGCTCGGCTATCTGGTCGAGAAGATCTCGGGCCAGCCGTTCGACGCCTTCCTCAAGAGCCGGATTTTCGATCCGCTGAAGATGATCGACACCAGCTTCTTCGTTCCAGAGAGCCAGCGCGCGCGGTTTACGGCCTGCTACGCCCTGACGCCGTCGGGCAAGGTGGTGCTGCAGGACGATCCGGAGAAGAGCCGCTACCTGACCGATCCGGCGGTGAAGTCGGGCGGCGGCGGTCTGGTCTCGACGGCGGACGACTATATGCGTTTCTGCCGGATGCTGCTGAACGGCGGCGAGCTGGACGGCGCGCGGTTGCTCAGCCCCAAGACCATCAAGCTAATGACCATCAACCACCTGCCGGGCGGCCAGGAGCTGACCCAGCTTTCGAAGTCGCTGTTCAGCGAGGCGGTGTTCGAGGGGCTGGGCTTTGGCCTGGGCTTTGCGATGACCATCGATCAGGCGCGCACCAAGAACATCGGCTCGCACGGTGAGTATTTCTGGGGCGGCATGGCCTCGACGGCGTTCTGGATCGACCCGGTCGAGGACCTGGCGGTGGTCTTCATGACCCAGTTGATGCCATCGACCGCGTACCCGATCCGCCGCGAGCTGCGAACCCTGGTCTATTCGGCGTTCACGGAATCGGCGGCCTAGCGGCGTCCCGGCCTCTCAATCGCACCACACAAGAAAGCGGCGCGGGAGCCGGGCTCCCGCGCCAAAGTTCGCTTTACCCAGTCCGACGCATTGGCCACAACGCGTCGCGCCCGCGCGAAATCCATGACTAGGAATTGGCGGGACGCTTGCAAGTCGCGTCCCAAGTCTCAGCTTCCACGCGCACGCCCTCCCCAGCACGGATAGCTCTTTTGGCAAGGGAGAAGCCGCATTCGCGCGGCGTCGGCCTCGGCGGACCATCTCAGCTGAAACTACTGTTTCGAACTTCTAGTATGTTCCTGACGCCGTCAACGCCGGCTGCCCTCAAATCGGGCGCCGTCACGGAGGTCTGGACATCCGCGTGGGACCGTGCAGGTTTTGTCTTCAAACAACCGTTCAAACATAAGAGCAGGGGTGGAAACCGCCATGACCGCGATCAATGCCGTCACAGACCTTTCCGTTGAAGGCGATATCGGCGTCGTCACGCTGAATTCGCCGCCGGTCAACGCACTGTCGGCCATCGTGCGCGAAGGGCTTCAGGACGCCTTCAACGCCGCCATCGCCGACCAGGCGGTCAAGGCCATCGTGCTGATCTGCGCGGGCAAGACCTTCATCGCCGGCGCTGACATCACCGAGTTCGGCAAGCCCATGACCGGCCCCACCCTGCAGGAGGTGCAGGCCGTCATCGAGAACTCGCCCAAGCCGGTGATCGCCGCGATTCACGGCACCGTTCTGGGCGGCGGGCTGGAAGTGGCTCTGGTTGCCAACTATCGCGTCGCCACCCCGTCGGCCAAGTGCGGCCTGCCCGAGGTCAATATCGGCCTGCTGCCCGGCGCAGGCGGCACCCAGCGCCTGCCGCGCATTGTCGGGCCTGAGAAGGCGCTGGAAATGGTCACCAGCGGCCAGCACGTTCCGGCGAAAGCCGCTCTTGCGATGGGCCTGTTCGACGAGCTAGTCGACGAGACCAACCTGCGCGGCGCGGCCATCGATTTCGCCAGGACGGTGCTGGTCGAGAAGCGCCCGCTCAAAAAGGTCCGCGACCTGAACGACAAGGTCGAGGCCGCCCGCGGCAAGCCCGAAATCTTTGCCGCCTTCCGCGCAGCCAACGCCAAGAAGTTCCGCGGCTTCAAAGCCCCGGAATACAATATCCAGACCATCGAGGCGGCGGTGAACCTGCCCTTCGAGGAAGGCCTGAAGGTCGAGCGCAAGCTGTTCCTGGAACTGATGACCGGCAGCCAGTCGGCCGCCCAGCGCCATGTGTTCTTCGCTGAACGCCAGGCCGCCAAGATCCCCGACGTGCCGGACGACACCCCGATCCTCCCCGTCAAGAAGGTCGGCGTCATCGGCGCCGGCACCATGGGCGGCGGCATCTCGATGAATTTCCTCAATGCCGGCATCCCGGTGACGATCATCGAGATGAAGCAGGAGAACTTGGATCGCGGCGTCGGCGTGATCCGCAAGAACTACGAGAACACCGCCAAGAAGGGCCGCCTGACCCAGGACGATGTCGAACAGCGCATGGGCCTGCTGACGCCGTCCATGAACCTGGAAGACCTGGCCGATTGCGACCTGATCATCGAGGCCGTGTTCGAGCTGATGGAGATCAAGAAGGAGGTCTTCGGCAAGCTGGATCAGATCGCCAAGCCGGGCGCGATCCTGGCGTCGAACACCTCGTATCTCGACATCGACGTGATCGCCGCCTCGACCTCGCGGCCAGAAAGCGTCATCGGCCTGCACTTCTTCTCGCCGGCCAATGTGATGCGCCTGCTGGAGATCGTGCGCGGTGAGAAGACCGACAAGTCGGTGATCGCCACCTCGATGCAGATCGGCAAGAAGATCGGCAAGGTCGCGGTGCTGGTCGGCAACTGCAATGGCTTCGTCGGCAACCGCATGCTGGCCCAGCGCCAGCGCGAGGCCCAGAAGCTGATTCTGGAAGGCGCCATGCCCTGGGATGTCGACCGCGTGCTCTATGACTTCGGCCTGCCCATGGGCCCGTTCGCGATGAGCGATCTGGCCGGTCTCGACATCGGCTGGGACCCGGCCAAGACCTCGTCTTCCACCGTCCGCGAAGTGTTGTGCGAGATGGACCGTCGCGGCCAGAAGAACGGCAAGGGCTTCTACGATTACGACGAGAACCGCGTCGCCAAGCCCTCGGCCATTGTCGAGCAGGTGATCGCCGACTTCGCCGAGAAGCGTCAGATCCAGCGCCGCGAGATCACCGATCAGGAGATCCTGGAGCGCTGCCTCTATCCGATGGTCAATGAGGGGGCGAAGATCCTCGAAGAGGGCAAGGCCATCCGGGCTTCGGACATCGATACCGTGTGGCTCAACGGCTACGGCTGGCCGGTCTATAGCGGTGGTCCGATGTTCTGGGGCGAGCTGGTGGGGCTGGACAAGATCCTCGCCAAGATGCGCGAGTTCCAGGCCAAGCACGGCGACGACTTCAAGCCGTCGGCCCTGCTGGAGCGGCTGGTCGCCGAGGGCAAGGGGTTCAAGGACGCCTAGTCCTTTCAAGCTGTCATCCCGGCCGCAGCCCAGCGGAGAGCTGGGACCGCAACCGGCTCAGAGCTTCCGGCGGTCCCGGCCCGGCGCGCTTCGCGCTTGGCCGGGATGACAGGTATTTGCGTGAGGAAAACACCATGACCTCCATCGCCGCCATGATGTCCGCCGACTACGGCGTGATGGGCGACATCCTGCGCCTGCGGACGCAGGAGAACCCGGACCATCCGGCCATCGTGATGGAAACCGGCGAGACGGTGACCTACGGCCAGTTCGACGCCCTGGCCGATCGCGTCGCGGCGGCCCTGCAGCGCGACGGGGCCAAGCCGGGCGAGGCCGTCGCCGTCTGCGCCCTGTCGTCGATCCACTATGCGGCAGTATTCCTGGGTGGACTGCGAGCTGGCGTCGCCGTCGCTCCGCTCGCGCCTTCCTCCACGCCCGAGGCCATAGCCGGCATGGTCGCCGACTGCGGCGCCAGGCTGTTCTTCCTCGACGCCGGCGTGGCCGAGGCCCAAAACTCTACGCCTGTGCCGGTGCGTCTGATCGCCCTGGATGGTTCAAGCGCGGGCGAGGCCTTCGAGTCCTGGCTGGCCCCGGAGGGCGCCAAGCCAACCCCGGTCGAGATCGCCCCCGAAGCGCCGTTCAACATCATCTATTCCAGCGGCACCACCGGCACGCCCAAGGGCATCGTCCAGTCGCACGCCATGCGCTGGAAGCATGTGTTCCGGGGCGACGCCGTCGGCTATGCGCCGGGCGCGGTGACCCTGCTGTCGACCCCGCTCTATTCCAATACCACCCTGGTCGTCTTCTTCCCGACCCTGGCCGGCGGCGGCACTGTCGTGCTGATGAAGAAGTTCGATGCGGGCCGATACCTGGAACTCGCCCAGACCCATCGCATGACCCACACCATGCTGGTGCCGGTGCAGTATCGCCGCCTGATGGAACGGCCCGATTTCGCCAGCTACGACCTGTCGACCACCCACCTGAAGTTCTGCACCAGCGCGCCGTTCGCCGCCGAGCTTAAGGCGGACGTGCTGAAGCGCTGGCCAGGCGGCCTCGTCGAATATTTCGGCATGACCGAGGGCGGCGGCACCTGCATTCTCATGTGCCACGAGCATCCCGACAAGCTGCACACGGTCGGCAAGCCCGCGCCCGGTCACGACATCCGGCTGATTGACGAGGACGGCGTTCAGGTTGGTCCTGGCGTGGTCGGCGAGATCGTCGGCCGGTCGGCCGGCATGATGAACGGCTATCACGGCCAGCCGGGCAAGACCGCCGAGGCGACGTGGATCTGTCCCGAAGGAAACCGCTTCATCCGCACCGGCGACGTGGGCCGCTTCGACGAGGATGGCTTTCTCACCCTCATGGACCGCAAGAAGGACATGATCATCAGCGGCGGCTTCAACATCTATCCCAGCGATCTGGAGGCCGAGATCGTCAAGCACGAGGCCGTCGCCGAAGCGGCCGTGGTCGGCGTGCCGTCCGATGCCTGGGGAGAAACGCCCGTCGCCTTCGTGGCCCTGAAGGCCGGGGCCGCCGCGACCGCTGACGAGATCAAGGTCTTCGTCAATAGTCGGGTCGGCAAGACCCAGCGCGTTGCGGAACTGCACCTGGTCGATGCTTTGCCCCGCAGTCACATCGGCAAGGTTCTCAAGCGCGAACTGCGCGACTCATGGCAGGCTGCGCTGAATTCCTGAGCTTTTCCCCGCGACGGCGCGCCGCAGCCAGACGGATGGAATCGGTTGTTACGGTTGCTTAACCATAAGGTGACGCCATAGGGCGAAACCGGTTTCTCGTGGAAGCGCCTGCCTCATGCGTCCTTCGCCCGCCGTTATCCCCGTCCTGAAGCCGGCCAGCGCCAGGAAGCGCGGCCCAGTCCTGCCGGTCGATTTCGACGCCGTCACCGAAGCCCTGCGCGCCGCGGGCCATGGTCCGGGCGAGGAGGCCGGCCTGATGTCGCGCTTCTGCCGCCCCGTGGCCGTGCGCGTGCTGGCCGATCATGCGCACGCTGTCTCCGCCGCCCTGACCGCCATGGGTGTTCGTCCCGGAGGCTACTGCGTGGTGTCGGCCCTGGCCTGCTCTGAAACCCTGGCTGGCGTGGTCGCCGCAGGGCTGAAGCCCTGGCTGGTCGATGTCGATCCGTTCAGCTGGATGTTCGACCCCTCGCACCTGCGCGAGCGTCTTCCGGAAGCGCCCGGTCCGCTGGAGGCCATCCTGCCAGCCGGCGCCCACGGCCGCGCGCCCGACCTGCGCGCCTGGGCCGCCTTCCGCGACGAGACCGGCCTGCCGATTCTGGTCGAGGCCGTCGAGGCCTTCGACGTCATCCAGAGCGCCCCGGTGCCGGTCATCGTCGGCCTGCCCAGCGGTCATGGCGTGTTCGTCGCCTGCGAGGACGCCACCCCGATCGTCGCCATGGAAACCCCGCTGTTCGAGGGTGAGGCTGGCCTGAACCTGTGGCCGCAGAAGCGCCCGCGCCTGGCCACCGCCGCCCAGCGCTTGCGGGTCCTTTTGCTGGATGCCCCCATCGGCTTCCAGCCGGGCTGGGGCATGAGCTGGGTCTCCGAGACCTGCGCGCTCAGCCTGCCCGACGACACCGCTCCGGCCGTGCTGAGCAAGCTGGCCGAAGCCGGCGTCGAAGCCATCGGCGCTTCGTTCCGCACTCGCGACATGGACGCCGACGAGACCCCGGTCGCTGATCGCCTCGCGAGCTCGGTCGTCGTGATCCGCCTCGATCCGGACCTTGGACTGCAAGCCCTCGACGACATCGCAGCGGTGCTGCGGAGCGCGGTTGCGGGATAGCTGCCGGCGGGGGCGTCCCGGCCGTTCAGTTCGCCGCCGCGTAAGCCTCAACGCCTGCGATCCGCTCAGCCTTTTCCGCCTCGCTCAGGAACGACCCCGAGAAGCTGTTCTTGGCCAGAGTCACCAGATCCTCGCGCGTCAAACCGATCGCCGTCGCCGTGGCCATATAGTTCTCCAGCAGATAGCCGCCGAAATAGGCCGGGTCGTCGGAATTGACCGTGGCCCTTAGGCCCAAATCCAGCATGCGCTTGAGCGGATGGAGGTCCAGGCTGGCCACGCCGCAAAGCTTCAGGTTCGACAGGGGGCAGACGGTCAGCGTCGTGCCGTCCTTGACCAGCCGCGCCGTCAGGGCTTTGTCCTCCAGCGCCCGGTTGCCGTGGTCGATGCGATCGACCTTCACCAGGTCGATGGCTTCCCAGACATATTCCGGCGGACCTTCCTCGCCGGCGTGGGCGACGATTTTGAGGCCCAGGTCGCGGGCCGCCTGGAACACGCGGGCGAACTTGGCCGGCGGGTGGCCGACCTCGGAGCTGTCGAGGCCAACGCCGGCGATTTTGGAAAGCCAGGGCTTGGCCTGTTCCAGGGTGGCGAAGGCGGCGTCTTCGTCCAGATGGCGCAGGAAGCAGAGGATCAGCTTGGAGGTGACGCCCAGCGTCTTCTCGGCCTCGTCCATGCCAGCCAGCAGGCCCTTCATCACCACATCGAAAGCTATCCCCCGATCGGTGTGGGTCTGAGGGTCGAAGAAGATCTCGGCATGGGTCCCGCCGTCGGCCGCCAGCCGGTGGAAATAGGCCAGGGCCAGATCCTTGAAGTCGGCCTCGGTGATCAGCACGCCGGCGCCCTGATAATAGATGTCCAGGAAGTCCTGCAGGTTGGAGAAGGCGTAGGCGGCGCGGATCTCCTCCACGGACCCATAGGGCAGGGCGATGCCGTTGCGGGTGGCCAACTCGAACATCAGCTCGGGCTCAAGGCTGCCCTCGATGTGCATGTGCAACTCGGCCTTGGGCAGGCCGCGGACGAAGGCGGCCAGATCTGTTTGGGGGAGAGAGGCGATGTCGGTCATGAGGAGTTATGGGCATCCAAACCCGCGCCTTTCAAGCCCGCCCGGCGCGATCAGCCGCCCTGCGCCGCATCCGTGCTTTCCATCGCGTCCGGCGCCAGCGGACTCGACACTTCGAGCCTTTTCACGCCGATCCACGCCGGTCCCATGGTCGGGCGGGTCCCACTCTGAGGTCCCTGACCGCATCATCGACTGGAAATCACGCCTCATTGCTGGTTAAGCTCGCCCCAGGCCGACCTCGAAGAGCCGATGACTGTTTCCCAGAAGCTTTTGCCCGGCGTGCCGCTTGTGGAGTCGATGCTGTTTGCGGCCTCGCTGGATGACATGGGGCTGTCGAACAGCGAGCGTGACATCGCCGTCCAGCTGCACGAGCAGGGCTTTGCGATCTTTGACTTCCCCGACGAGGACATCGACCAGCGCATCGAGCGCATCATCACGACCCTGACACCGGAATACGATCTGGACCACTATCGCGCCCATGGCAGGGCCCCGAAGGATCAGAGCGTGCAGGATGCCTGGCGCACGAACGAGGACGTTCGCGTCATAGCGGTCAACGCGGCCGTGACCGGCTTGCTGAGCAAACTGTACGACCGACGTGCTTTCCCGTTCCAGACCCTGAACTTCCCGGTCGGGACCCAGCAGCACATCCACTCCGACTCGATCCACTTCTCGAGCATTCCCGAGCGCTTCATGTGCGGCGTCTGGCTGGCGATGGAGGACATCCATCCCGACGCTGGCCCGCTGATCTACTATTCGGGCTCGCACAAATGGCCGATCGTCTACAACGACATGATCGGCAAGGTGATCGGGACCGGGGGCGGCTTCATGGCCCAGGCGCCGGACTTCGATCCGAAGCGCTATCTGGAGCTCCACCCCAACGTCGCAGCGGCCGGCGTGGACGCCAGGAAGCACTATCTCCGGTTCGGCTTGCGCGAGAAAAGTCCCTACAAATAGAGGCTCGGGCCGTCGAAGGTCTTGGAGCTGGGCAGAGGCCGTCTCGTCGTGGCTGTTGAAGCCGCCGGCCGCCACGCGGGCGACCGGCGTTGTGATGTCTTTAGTGCGCGGCGTCTTTGGCGTCGTCGGCGGCGTCCTTGGCCTTGTCGCCGGCTTTCTCGGCGGCCTTGCCAGCGTCGGCGGCGGCGTCGCCGGCGGCCTCAGCAGCCGTTTCAGTGGTCGCTGTGGCGGCCGTGGCGGTCGCGGCGGCGGCGCTGGCGGCTGCGTCGGCGGCCTTCTGGCTTTCGACTGCGGCGGCGTTGCTGGCGGCGGCGGCCTCGTTGGCCTTTTCGGCCTTGTTCTCGCAAGCCATGACCGTCAGGCCCAGAGCGGCGATCGCCGCCATCGTTACGATGCGCATGTGGAGTTCCTCCCAAACCCGGCGGTTGCCGCCGTGGCGAGGAGATAATTCCGTGGTGAAGGTTCGGTTGCGTGCAGCGGTCAGGACATCGGCGGCGGCGGCGGGGGAGGACCTTCGGGAAGCGGAATGAACTCGTCGTGGTCGAGGTCGGGCAGCTTCATGCGGCCGGCCTTCCAGTCCGCCTTGGCCTGCTCCAGCCTGTCCTTGGACGAGGAGACAAAGTTCCACTCCATGAAACGCGGGCCGACCGGTTCGCCGCCCAGCAGCATGACGGTGGAAGGCTCCAGGGCCTTGAAGACGATGGTCTCGCCCGGCGCGAACACAGCCATCTGCAGGGCGGTCAGTTCGCGGCCGTCGACCTCGACCCGGCCGGACGCGACATAGGCGGCGCGCTCGGAATATTCGGCGGGCAGGGCTGCGGTGGTTCCGGCCGCCAGTTCCCAATGCACGTAGAAGAGTGGTGAATAGACCGGCACATTGGTCTTGGCCCCAAAGGCTTCGCCCGCGATCAGCCGCGCCTTCAGGCCGTCGCTCTCATAATAGGGCAGCTCGGCGTCGCCCTGATGGTGGGTGAAGCTGGGATCGACCTCTTCGAACTCGTGAGGCAGGGCGATCCAGGCCTGCATGCCGTCCATCTTGCCGCCCTGGCGGCGCAGGGTCTCGAAGCGTTCGGAGTGGGTGATGCCGCTTCCGGCCGTCATCCAGTTGACCTCGCCGGGCCTGATCTCGGCCAGCGAGCCGATGCTGTCGCGGTGGGTGATCTCGCCCTTGAACAGATAGGTCAGGGTCGACAGGCCGATATGCGGGTGAGGGCGGACGTCCGCGCTCTTGGGAAAGCCCGGCGCGAACTGCGCGGGGCCCATGTGGTCGAGGAAGGTGAAGGGGCCGACCATCCGCTTGGCGTGGAAGGGCAGGACCCGCCCGACCTCGAAGTTGCCGATGTCGTGACGACGGGCTTCGATAACGAGGTCGATCATGGAGGGGCTCCGGCCAAGGTTGGCGGGAGAATTTCACGAGTGGCGGCGGGCGTCTTGTCGAAAAGCGCGGGGGGTTGGGCAGGCCCTCACCCAGAAGGGGGAGGTGGCCGTCAGGCCGGTGGGGGAAGACCCCGCTGCCTGTGCAGCACTTCCCCCTCCGATCGCTTCGCGATCCCCTCCCCCTTCAGGGGGAGGATTTATCTTAACCCAGCGGGCTCACATAAGGACTCACCAACCCCAGCGGCACCGCCGTGGAGTTCTTGACGCCGCGAATAACGATGCGGCTCTCGATGTTGGAAACCAGGCCCAGCGACAGCAGCTTGTCGCGCAGGAACTCGTCGAAGGCGCGCATGTCGCGGGTGACGATGCGCATCTCGTAGTCGGCGGCGCCGGTGACGGTGGCGCACTGCACGACCTCGGCCCACTTGCTGACGGCCTGCTCGAACGTGTCGAGGTTTTCCTTGGTCGGCAGCGAGAGCTTGACCGTGCAATAGACCTCGAAGCCAAGGCCAAGCTTTTCACGGTCCAGGATGGTCACGCGGCGCTGGATGACACCCGCGTCCTCCAGCCTTTTGATCCTGCGCCAGCATGGGCTGGAAGACAGCCCTACCCGTTCCGCGATCTCCGCGACGGACAGTCCGGCGTCGTGTTGGATGAGATCGAGGATCTTGGCATCCACGGCGTCGAGTTGTTCGGACAAGAATTCCTCCCCCAGAGGTGATTTGGCGCGGCGATCATGCCGAAAGCGGCCATGGGTAGGGCACGCCTTGGGCAAACAATTTCCCCGTTTCTATAAGATATTGCTGCGCGGGCGAGAAGACCCGGGAGGAATTTTTTTGCCATGAGGCACTCAGAAGTCACTCTAGACGACAAATATCTTCTCGAAGATGGTCGCGCCTTCATCACTGGTGTGCAGGCGCTGATCCGGGTTTTGCTGGATCGCAAGCGTCTCGACCGCAAGGCAGGGTTGAATACGGCAGGCTTCCTGTCGGGCTATCGCGGCTCGCCCCTGGGCGGTCTCGACCAACAGGCCGCGCGCCTGAACAAGCTGCTGACCGCGCACGACGTGGTCTTCAAGGAAGGCCTTAATGAGGACCTGGCCGCCACCGCTGTGTGGGGGAGCCAGCAGGCCAACCTGTTCCCGGGCGCGACCCATGATGGCGTGTTCGGCATGTGGTATGGCAAGGCGCCCGGCGTGGATCGCACCGGCGATGTCTTCAAACACGCCAATTTCGCGGGCAGCTTCCCGACCGGCGGCGTGCTGGCCGTTGCGGGCGACGACCACGCCTGCAAGAGCTCGACCCTGCCGTCGCAATCGGAATTCGCCTTCCAGGACTTCGAGATGCCGGTGCTGTCGCCGGCCGATGTGCAGGAAGTGCTCGACTACGGCCTGATGGGCATCGCGATGTCGCGGTTCACCGGCCTGTGGACCGGTATGATCGCCCTGGCCGACACCATGGATAGTGGCGTCACCATCGACGTGTCGCTGGGCCGCCACAAGTTGGTCATTCCCGAATTTCCAATGCCGCCGGGAGGCTTGGGCATCCGGTTGAAGGACCAGCCGATGGAGAAGGAGCGCCGGCTCCGTCTGCACAAGATCCCCGCCGCACTCGCTTTTGCCCGCGCCAACAACATCGACCGCGTTGTGCTGGGCGCCTCGCATGTCCGCGTCGGCAAGGCCCGCCTGGGCATCGTCTGCCAGGGCCAGGCCTACAAGGACGTGCTGGAGGCCTTCACGGCCATGGGCATGACCCTGCAGGAAGCCGCCGATCTGGGCGTGTCGATCTACAAGGTCGGCATGCCCTGGCCGCTGGAGCCCCTGGGCATCCGCGCCTTCGCCGCCGGGCTCGAGACCCTGATGGTCATCGAGCACAAGCGCGGCCTGATCGAGCCCCAGGCTCGCGCCGCCCTCTATGATCTGCCCGCGCAAGCCCGCCCGCGCATCATCGGCAAGACCGACGAGCACCATCACCCGCTGCTGTCGGAGCTGGGGTCGCTGTCGGTCGCCGAAATCGCTCTCGCCATCTATGACCGCCTGCCCGACGGGCCGCACATGGACCGGGCCCGGGCCTATCTGGACCGCGTCTCGGCCGCCGGCGTCGCCGCCGTCAGCCTGGCGGCCGACCAGGCCCGCAAGCCGTTCTTCTGCTCGGGCTGCCCGCACAACACCTCGACCAAGCTGCCCGAGGGCTCGCGCGCGCTCGCTGGCATCGGTTGCCACTACATGGCCGGCTTCAACGACCCTTCGACCGACCTCAACACCCACATGGGCGGCGAAGGCCTGACCTGGGTGGGAGCGGCGCCGTTCACCACCGAGAAGCACGTCTTCCAGAACCTGGGCGACGGCACCTACAATCACTCCGGCTCGCTGGCGATCCGGGCGGCGATCGCGGCCAAGGCCAACATCACCTACAAGCTGCTGTTCAACGACGCGGTCGCCATGACGGGGGGGCAACGCGCGGAAAGCGGCTTCACCCCCGCACAGATCACTCGCCAGCTGGCCTCCGAAGGCGTGACCCGCACCGTCATCGTCGTGGACGAGATGGAGCGCTATCAGGGCGTCGCTGATCTGGCCCCCAATGTCGATGTCTTCCCGCGCTCGGAACTGATGAGCGTGCAGAAGATGCTGCGCGACACGCCTGGCACCACCGTCCTGCTCTACGACCAGACGTGCGCCACCGAAAAGCGCCGCCGCCGCAAGCGCGGGACCATGGCCAAGGCGACCCAGCGCGTCTTCATCAACCCGCTGGTCTGCGAAGGTTGCGGCGACTGTTCGGTGAAGTCCAACTGCGTCTCCGTCGAGCCGCTGGACACCGAATTTGGCCGCAAGCGCAAGATCAACCAGTCAAGCTGCAATCAGGACTACAGCTGCGTCGAAGGCTTCTGCCCGTCGTTTATCACTCTGGAAGGCGCTGAAGGCGCGCAGTCCGAGAAGGCGCCCGCCGCCCTGACGGCCGAGTCGACCCCGCTTCCGGAATTCGAGCCGCTCACCGGCGTACGCAAGATCCTGTTCACGGGCGTGGGCGGCACGGGGGTGACCACCGTCGCCTCGATCTTGGCCATGGCCGCCCATATCGACGGGCGCTCAGGCAGTGTCGTAGACATGACGGGTCTGGCCCAAAAGGGCGGCTCGGTGTTCAGCCACGTCAAGATCGGCGAGACCGAGGAGACCGTGGTCGGCGGCCGTGTGCCGGCCGCCAGCACCGACGTGCTGATCGCCTGCGACCTGCTGGTGGCCGCCTCGCCGGAAGGCCTGTCGCTGTACGCCAAGGATCGCACCCGCGCCTTCGGCAACAGCGATTTCGCCCCCACCGCCGACTTCGTCACCAGCCGCGACGTCAAGTTCGACAGCGGCGCCATGGCCCGCCGGGTCAAGGGCGCGACCAAGAGCTTCGACGCCTGTCCGGCCCAGCACCTGGCCGAGAACCAGTTCGGCGATGCCATCTTCGCCAACATGATCATGGTCGGTTTCGCCTGGCAGCGCGGGGTGATCCCGCTGTCTAGCCGCGCGCTCTACCGGGCCATCAAGCTGAACGGCGTCGAGGCCGACGCCAACCTGCAGGCCTTCGAGCTGGGCCGCCGGATTGCTCACGATCCCTCGGCCGCCGGTCCCAAGGTCGACGCGGTCGCCACGCCCGAGACGATGACGCTTGACGAGCTGATCGCCAAGCGCACGGCCGAACTGACCGCCTATCAGAACGCCGCCTATGCCGACCGCTACGCCGCCAAGGTGGCCAAGGTCTGCGCGGCCGAGGTCGCGGTGAGTGGGGAGGGCGGCGCCCTGCCTCTGACCCGCGCGGCGGCGATCAATCTCTACAAGCTGATGGCCTATAAGGACGAGTATGAGGTTGCCCGTCTGTATACGGACGGTCGCTTCGCGGCGGAACTTGCCGGGACATTCAAGGGCGGCAAGGCCAAGGTCTGGCTGGCCCCGCCGATCATCGGCGCCAAGGACAAGGACGGCCGCCCAAAGAAGATCGCCTTCGGCGGCTGGATGCTCGACTACGCCTTCCCGCTCATGGCCAGGATGAAGGGGCTGCGCGGCGGCCCGTTCGACATCTTCGGCAAGACCGAGGAGCGCCGGACGGAGCGCGAGTTGATGGCGGACTACGAAATCACGCTTGACCGCCTGTCGGCCGGCCTTCGGCTCGAGAGCCTGCCGCTGGCGGTGAGGATCGCCGAAATCCCGCAGGCCATCCGCGGCTACGGCCACGTCAAGGACGCGTCGGTCGTCACGGCCAAGGCGGCCGAGGCCAAGCTGTGGGAGCAGTGGGCGGGCTGAGGTCTGGTGCGGTGGGAGGTTCGTGATAGGCTTGCCGCCATGACCAAGCCGCTCAACGCCAACCAAGTCACGGTGCAGCTGACCGCCGAGGACGCCGCCGATCTGCAGGCGCGCGTCGAGCGCGGCGAGTTCGCCTCGCTCGACGAGGGCGTCGCGGCCGAACTGGCTGAACTCAACTATCGGCGAGCCGCCGAGATCGTCGGAGGCTCGGAAAAGCTCGAAGCGCTGCTGGATGAGCTCGACTTCGATGTCGTCGACCCTGACGAGCAGGTCGCCGGCAATATCTCGCTGTCCGCGATGCTGACGAATCTGAAGGCGCAGGCCAAGGCCGCCGACGAGTGAGCCAGGATTTCGATTTCGACGCTGTCGTAGTCGGCGCGGGCGCCGTGGGGCTGGCCTGTGGTTACGCCCTGTCAAAGCGTGGTCTGATCGTGGCGGTGCTGGAAGAGCAGGGCCATATCGGTCAGGGCGTGTCGTCGCGTAATTCAGAGGTGATCCATGGCGGGCTCTACTACGCCTCCGGATCGCTGAAGGCGCGGCTGTGCGTCCGGGGGCGGCGGGCGCTGTATGCCTTCCTTGAGCGGCACAATGTCTCCTACAAGAAGTGCGGCAAGCTGGTGGTGGCCACCAGCCAAGACGAGGTCGCGCGTCTCGATGCGATCTGGACCCAGGCCGGCGACAACGATGTCGAGGGCATGGAGCGACTGACGGGCGAGCAGGCCCGCGCGCTTGAGCCCGGCCTCAACGCCCACGCCGCCTTGCTATCGCCGGAGAGCGGTGTGTTCGACAGCCACGGCTACATGCTGGCTCTGCAGGGCGAGATCGAGGCGGCTGGCGGCGCGGTGGTGATCGCCACGCCGTTCGAGGGGGCCGAAGCCCTGTCCGGCGGCGGTTTTGCGGTGCAGGCCGGCGGCGGCGAGCCGACCACCCTGACCTGCCGTCTGCTGGTTACCGCGCCGGGGCTTTCGGCCCAAGCCGTGGCGGCGCGGATCGAGGGCTATCCCGAAAGCCACATCCCCAAGGGCCATTTCGGCAAGGGCGTCTATTTCCGTTTGAACGGCAAGGCCCCGTTCCAGCGGCTGATCTATCCGCCGCCCATCCATGGCGCGCTGGGCACGCACTATCGCAACGACCTGGGCGGCCAGGCGGTGTTCGGCCCCGATCTGGAATATGTTCCGTCTCCGGATTATTCGATCGATCCGGCCAAGGCCGAGGTATTCGCCGCCTATATCCGCAAGTTCTGGCCGGCCCTGCCGGACGGCGCCTTGACCCCCGACTATGCGGGCGTCCGCCCCAAGCTGCACGGCGCGGGGGAGCCCCAGCCAGACTTCCAGCTGCGCGGCGCCGACGACCATGGCCTGGAAGGGCTGATGGTCCTGTTCGGCATCGAGAGCCCCGGCCTGACCAGCTCGCTGGCCATCGGTGAAGAGGTTGCGGCGCGCCTGCTCGACTAGATGTTTGGTCCCGGACTTTGATGGTGCACTATTTTCCGATGGTTGGAAGGATGCGCTATGGGGCAGGTACACCACGGGAGCGCCACAACGACAGCGGCGGTTCGTCGAGCGGTA
>NZ_JAFCSZ010000036.1:0-27338 GCF_049895765.1 Caulobacter sp. DWR1-3-2b1 | reverse complement strand
ACCCTCGAACATCGGCGCTTGCAGCACCGCAAAATCGCCGCCTAGATATCAACCCCAGATGAGGCCAACCCTCCGCTAAATCCGCGACCCGGCTGTCTCAAAACTTCTGACGACGTACACGGCTCGTCCGGGGCTTGGGTCTGGGCGTCGTCACCCTCGCCGTCCTCGCCCTGCCCACCGCCGTACCCGTCCGCGTCATCGTCACCCTCTCCGTCGGGCTCGCCCGTCTCGTCACCTTCGACTTCCTCAGGCTCAGGCGCGGGTTCGTCCTCGGGCCGCACAAACCCGCGATCGATGCGGGCCTCGCCATATTGGCTGAGGACCACGAACACCCCGGCCCGCGCCTTCTCGGCCGGGTCGTAGCCGTAAGTTTCGCCGAAGGCCTTCAGGGCGTCCTGGATCGCTTCGAACCGCGCGGCGACCTCGGGCGGCGGCGGCTCGACATCGGCCCATTGCTCGGTCAGGGCCGCGCCCTCGGTCTGCAAGGCGCTGATGGCCTCGACGTCCTGCGCTGAACGCTGCATCACCCGCTCCCAGACCCGCGAGCAGCCATGAGAGCCGGGGAAGTCGAGATAGGCGGCCGACCACTTCCAGCCCTCGGTGTCGCGGACATTAACGGCGATGGCGGCGAGCTTTTCGAGCACAAGCTGGTCGAGCAGCACCACATCCTCGATCCAGCCGCCGCGATCCTCGGTGAAGAGATCGCGCAACACCGGACCGCCCGCCTCGGCATAGGCGTCAAGGCCGACGAACTGGACGCGCCGGTCATCGGCCGCGACCTTGGTGTCGGTCATGGCGCGGCGGATCGCATAGGCTTGGCGGTTGTTCTGCGGCAACTGGGCGAACACCTGCATCTGGCGCTCGGGGTCGGGATTGACGGCGAAGGCCATCATCTGTTCCAGCGTCAGGGCGTCCTCGCGATAGAGGTCCAACAGCACCGGGGCGACCGAGCCTAGGCGCAAGCGCTGACGCACGATCTGTGGCGAGACCCCGAACCGCGCGCCGATTTCCTCGGCCCCATAGCCCTTGCGGTCGGCAAGGTCCTTGAAGGCCTCGAACTGGTCGGCGGGGTGCATGTCGCGGCGCGAAACGTTTTCATCGAGAGAAATCTCGGCGGGGTCGTTGCGCGTATCCACCACGCATCGCACAAGCTCGGCCTTGCCGATCAGCTTGCGCTTGGCCAGCAGCTTGAGGGCCTGACGGCGGCCTTCGCCGATGGTGACGAGGTAATAGCCGCTCTCCTGGCCGCCCTCCTTGACCTCCGGTTCGACCACCAGGGGTTGGAGCAGGCCCTTGACGCGGATGGACGCGGCGCGGGCCTCGACATCGTCGGCCGTATGGCCGACGCGCCGCGCATTGCGCGGCGAGGCTTTCAGCTTGTTGAGGGCGATCTCATGCACGTCGCCGGACTGCACCGGCGCACGGCCGGGGTTCGTCGGGGTTTGGGTTTGCAGGGACATGATGGCCTCCTTTGGGGGCTCGGGGTTCAGGCGCAAAAAGCGCGCCTGACCCCGACGCCCGTCGGCGAGACCGGGGGTGAAGCGGAGTGGCCGGCTTCGCGGGGACCCGGCTGCAGGGCGTCGACTGCCGCTGTCGCCAAATTGTCGAGACGACCGAAGCTGGGCGGAAGCCGGTCCGTAGCGCGCTGGGGGCGGAGCCCTAAGCCACCGGCCGCGGGAGCGGCCAGAAGGACAAGCCTGCGGAGCGGCCAGACAAATGCCCCAGGCCGCGCCGGCGGCCGTCTCTTCGCAAGATGAAGACTGCGAGGAGCCCGCGCATGCGCGTGGCGGGAAGCGGCGTCGAGCGGCCGGCGGCAGGCCAAAGCCTGCCCGCCAGGCGTCGCGCCCGAGGGAGCGGCGAAAGCCGCGGGACCGAGCGTGACCGCCGGCTGCTCTCGATATTGGGGAAGCCGACCGCGCAAGCGGGCGAGCGGACCCTCTTCAAGCGAGGCTGCTACCCGCCGGATCGTGGGTCCTACGGGGGTGGCCCGACGTTTCTCACGCCGCCGGACCTGTCACTGGCCGTTCTCACGCAACCGGCGACGGAAGCAAATCTGGCGCAGGCCCCGTGACCGCGCAATACCGGAGAAATACGGGGTTCCCCGAACCATCCGGCCCGAACGGCCGGCGGAGCGTGACAATCTGCTCCGCTCGCAGCAGGGTTCGGCTTCGATTCTCAACAAGGACAGTGCTGATGAACGTTTCAGACCTGATCGATGCTGCCGTGGCCGCCGAACCCAAATTGACGAAGACCCAAGCAAAGGCCCTGATCGACGGGGTCTTCAAGGCGCTGACCGAGGCCGCCGTGCAGGGCGAGGAGGTCTCGATCCCGGGCTTTGGCAAGTTCAAGGTGCAGGCCAAACCGGCCCGCACCGGCCGCAACCCCTCGACGGGCGCGGCCATCGAAATCGCCGCCTCGAAGAAGGTGGCGTTCACGCCGGCAAAGCAACTGAAAGACGCCGTCAACGGCTGACATCCCGGCGGCGCGCCTGGCCCGAACGTGGGTCCACGCGCGCCGGCCAAGAACTTGGAGGCCGCCATGGACCTTGATGCGTGCTGCTTCGACTTGGCGGCGACATGGAAGAAGCGGTCGCCAAGGCAGGCACGCCCGCTCAGGCCCGATCCTGGGAACGCGTCCATGCCCTCGCGGCGCGGCAATGATCGCTGAAATCGGGACATGCGTCTGGCCTTCCGGCCCGCCAACGAAGACGGCGGCGACTGACGCGCCCTTGGGCGGAAACGTCAGCGTCGCGGAGAGACCCGCCGCTTGTTTTCCCCCGTTTGTCTCTCGACTCCGCTCATTGCGCCAAGATGCGTCCGACCCCCAAGTCGCGCCATGGCCCGCCGCCCGCCTCGTCCAGCGCGAAAAAATAAATCCTCCAAGCCGATGTCCCGGAGCCGACCGTCAGTCGTCTCTATCAAGGTCACGGACGATTGGCCGGAGGCGGTTCCAATCTCGGAATACGAACTCCGCGTCGTCGAGACCCATTTGGACAGGGTCCTGGCGCAGTTGCTTGGCCCCCTGCCCTGACCGGGAGTCAAAACCATGGGCGCCACCAAGCCTTCATCTTCAACCGCAGCCAGCCGCGTGGCGCTGTACCTTCGCGTTTCGACCGGCCGACAGGCCGACAGCGACCTGTCGATTCCTGACCAGCGGCGACAGCTGGCCGCCTATGCGCTGAGCAAAGGGTGGACGATCGCCTCGGAGTTCACAGAACCGGGCAGCTCGGCGACGGACGACAAGCGCCCCGCGTTCCAGGCGATGATCGACGAGGGAACGACCAAGCCCACGCCTTTCAGCATCATCCTGGTCCACTCGTTTTCCCGCTTCTTCCGCGATCAGTTCCTGTTCGAGTTTTACACCCGCAAGCTCACTCGCAACGGCGTGCGCTTGGTCTCGATCACCCAAGAACTGGGCGACGACCCGATGGGACTGATGATGCGTCAGATCATGGCGCTGTTCGACGAGTACCAGTCACGGGAAAACGCCAAGCACACCCTGCGCGCGATGAAGGAGAACGCCCGCCAGGGCTTCTGGAACGGCTCGCGACCACCCATCGGCTATTGCGTCGTCGACGCTGAGCTGCGCGGCGCGAAGATGAAGCGGAAGCTGGCGATCGACCCCGTACACGCCGAGACCGTGCGCCTGATCTTTCGTCTCGCCCTGATGGGAAAGGACAACTCCGGTCCGATGGGCGTGAAAGCGATCGCCTGCCACCTCAACGACCGCAGCATCCGCACGCGCGATGGCGGCCGTTGGGGGATCAGCGGGGTGCATCAGACGCTCACCCGTGAGACCTACAAAGGCGAGCACCATTTCAACAGCCGGGTGTTCAAGACCGGCGAAGCGAAGGACGCGTCGGAACACATCGTGTCTTCCGTCCCGCCGATCATATCGACCGAAGAGTTCGACGCGGTCAGGCTGTTGATGGCCGCGCGCAATCCTCGAAGCGAGCGAGGCCGTTTTTCCGGCAGTCCAATCTTGCTCGGGGGGATCTGCTTCTGCGGCCTGTGCGGCTGCGCCATGACGCTGCGGACCGGCAAGAATGGCGCCTATCGCTACTATACCTGCGCCTCCCGGGCGCGGTCCGGCCCGACGGGGTGCGGCGGCATCACCGTGCGGATGGACGCGGTCGACGAGGCGGTCATCGATCACCTGGAGAATCGACTGCTCGAACCGCGTCGGCTGGCGGAGATGATGACCAACATCATCGACCGCCGAAGCGTGTGGGTCGAGCAGAGGCACAAGCACGTCGCCGATCTTCGCAAACGCGCCACCGAAGCCGAAGCGCGGCTGCACCGGCTCTACGAAGCGATCGAGGCGGGCCTGGCGAGTCCATCCGATCCGCAGTTGAAGGTCCGAATCGGCGACCTCGTCGCCCAACGCGACACCGCTATCGAGGACGCGGACCGAGCTGAGCGGGCGATAGAACGTCTTGGCCCTCTGGTGACGCCCGACCTTTTGAGGAAGTTCGCCAAGGCGACCCGCAAAATGCTCAGGGCGGAAGACGGTACCTATCGACGCGACCTGCTGCGTGCGGTCGCCCAGCGAGTGGAAGTCCACTCTCCGACAAGCTTGGTGATAAGTGGTTGTCGCGTTGAGCTTTTCCGGACGCTCGCGGCGACCGGCGGAGTGAAGGAAGCCGCTCTCGCGGTTCCTACGCGTGTTCTGGGGTGGCGCGCCCTGCTGGATTCGAACCAGCGACCGCTCGCTTAGAAGGCGAGTGCTCTATCCAACTGAGCTAAGGGCGCGAACCGGGGTAATCCGGTCGGCGGACGCTAGTGCGTCCAGGGCTGTCTGCGGCCCGCGGCGAAATTGTCGGCGTAGGCCTTGATGATCCGCTTGGGGAGCTTGGGTTCGAACAGCTGAAAGGCCAGGCCGTTGTTCTGGGCGTAGGCGACGGCTTCTTCGCGGGTCTCAAAGGTCAAGCGGAGCTGGCCGTTCATGTCACTTGACTGGGTCCAGCCCATCAGGGGGTCCGGGCGGCGCGCCGAGGCGGGTTCGAATTCCAGCACCCAGTCCTTGGTCTTGGCCTTGCCGGACTGCATGGCGGTCTTGGCGGGGCGATAGATGCGGGCCAGCATGAACCTCTCCAATCTTTTGCCGATGGTCGGAGCGGCAGGATTCGAACCTGCGACCCTCTGGTCCCAAACCAGATGCGCTACCAGGCTGCGCTACGCTCCGACACATCGGCAGGGGCGTGCTCTACAAGGGTTTGTCGCCCGGATCAAACAGGAACGGTGACAATCGTCGAACGATCAGCCTTTCGGGAAGATCCGGTGCAGGACCTTGTCACCCGGCAGGATGCCCAGCTGCGCCGCGCGGCCGCCCGCGATCTCCAGAACCCCGAGGACCGGTCCGCCCGAAGGCATGGGCATTTCGTTGTGTGGTTGGGCGTTTCGGACGATCGACAACACTCGGCCAGTGGGCGCGATATAGACAATGTCGAGGGGAATCAGGGTGTTTTTCATCCAGAATGCGGCAGGCTGCGGTTTGGCGTAGGTAAAGAGCATGCCCCTATCGGGCGCCATGGACTTGCGGAACATCAGCCCTCGCCGTTGCTCGGCGAGCGTTGCGGCGATCTCGACCTGGAAGCGCGCCCTTCCCCTGGCGGTGACGATCTCGACAGTCTCCAGCTTGGCGGCCGGCTTGGCGATCGCCGCATCGCTCGCGAAGAGCGCGCCGGCGAGCAAAGCCGTCAGAATCGCTCGTCGTCCAGGTTCGCCGATCACCGCCACGCCATGTCCTCACTCGCCATCCGGCCGGACCAGCAGCCTCGCGCCACAATCCTGACGACCAAATGCCGGGACGAAATGGCGAAAGTCAGGCGTCGCCCGGGGTGATCTCGGCAACGACCAGACCCTTGGGGCCCTTGGCGAAGCGCACGAGCACGTCGTCGCCCGGCTGCAGATCTTCCAGGCCGCCGCGACGCAGGGTCTCGATATGGACGAAGATATCGCCCGGTTCGGCATCCCGGACCACGAAACCATAGCCCTTGGTGCGATTGAACCATTTGACCTTGGCGTGTTCGGCCGGCCCCTCGGGGGTCAACGCTTCGCGCCCGCCGCCACTATCGAGGCCGGAACGGAAGCCGCTGTCAAAGCTGTCGCGTTCGCGCCGGGCGCTCGGCTCGGCAAAAGCACGGCGAGGCCGCTCTAAAGGCGACGGCGCAGAGCTTTCATCGAGATCGACCACCTCGCTGACCTGCCACCCCTTGGTGCGGCGCACCACATCGCAAACGATCACGGCGCCCTCAAGCGCGGTTTCCCGCCCGCAATTGCGCAGCGAGGTGACGTGAAGAAGCACGTCTTTAAGGCCGGTCTGACCAGGATCATCTGGAACGATGAACCCGTAGCCCTTGCCCACATCGAACCATTTTACGCGTCCGCTGATTCGCACGAGATCTTCGTGCGCCTCCACGGCGTCGAAATCGTAACCAGACATTCCGCCCCTCTGGCTCGTCCAATCAGCCCAACGGGACGAGCGCCACAAGAATAACACTGTTCTCGCGTTAGGAGAGCCGTCAATGGTGAGTTCGCGTCAAGCACACGCTAGGGGACGCGGCGCGACATTTCGTCGCAGCAATTTTTTGAAATAATTCTGAAATACAGCTGGAGGCCGCAAAAACGCAGCCACTGGTGGTAGTCCCTAGGGGAGTCGAACCCCTCTCTCCAGAATGAAAATCTGGCGTCCTAACCGATAGACGAAGGGACCACATCGCCGCCCGGGGACGGTGACATTGTCAGCAGACAAGTTGAAAGCCTCGCGGGTGGTAGTCCCTAGGGGAGTCGAACCCCTCTCTCCAGAATGAAAATCTGGCGTCCTAACCGATAGACGAAGGGACCACGGCCCCGCGAGGAAGCGGGTGTATAGCTGCGCCCTTTGGGGTGCGCAACCCGCAGCCAAGCATTTTTTCGGTTCGCCCACAGACGCAGCCAGCGCCTCGCGAAAAGCCGTTCGCGCTCAATAGGCGCGCGGGTCGGCGGCGTCCTCGATCTCCAGCTGGACACCGTTGCGGCCGTTATAGTCATCGGGCTTCAGCTTGCCGGCGACGTGCAGGGCGCCACCGCCCGACAGCAGCCGGCGGCCAAGGTCGGTTTCGGCGCTACGCCAGGAAATCGCCTTCAAACGCTCACCCGTGGGGCCCACCAGATCCATCTTCACGTGGCCGCCCTTCAGCGCCATGACCCGGTCTGCGCGAACACCGGTCAGGGCGAACATCGGCTCGGGGTTGCCTGGGCCGAACGGCGCCAGGCGCTGGAAATCCTCGTAGAGCGCGCGGTCGGCGCCGCGCGGCTGGACCAGGGCGTCGATCTCGACGGCTTCGGGGCCTACGGCCTCCATCTCGCCGGCCAGTCGCTCTTCCAGAAAGGCGCGCAGTTCGGGGATGGAATCGGGGCGGATCGACAGACCCGCCGCCATGGCGTGGCCGCCGCCCGACATCAGCAGCCCTTGCTCGAAAGCAGCCTGGATGGCCACGCCCAGATTGACGCCGGGCTGCGAGCGCCCCGAGCCCTTGCCGACATTGGCGGCGCGGTCGATGCCGATGACCACCACCGGCTTGCGGTAGCGCTCGCGCAGGCGGCCAGCGACGATGCCGATGACACCGGGGTGCCACCCCTCCCCGGCCACCACGATCACCGGCGCGTCGAGATTGAAATTGCTGCCGCGCTCAAGAATGGCGGCAGCCTCCTCGACCACGCCAGCCTCGACGACCTTGCGTTCGGTGTTGAGGGCGTCGAGCTCCTCGGCCAGCATCCGAGCTTCTTCGGGATCATCCGTAGACAGAAGGCGCGCGCCGAGATCTGAGCGGCCGATTCGGCCGCCGGCATTGATGCGCGGGCCCAGGATGAAACCGGCATGGAACACCGATGCCGGGCCGGAGCCCTTGCCGACCTCGAACAGAGCCTTCAGCCCCGGATTGCCCCAGTTACACATGGTCCGCAGGCCAAGCGTCGTCAGGGCGCGATTGAAGCCAACCAACTGGGTGACGTCGCAGACCTCGCCCATCGCCACCAGATCCAGCCACTGGCGCAGATCCGGCTGCGGACGATCGTCGGTGAACAGGCCGCGCTTGCGGGCCTCGCGATTGAGGGCGGCAAGCAGCACGAAGGTCACGCCGGCAGCGGCCAGAACGCCCTGCCCGCTCTGGCAGCCCGGACGGTTGGGATTGACCACGGCGGCAGCGGCCGGCGGGTCCTCGCGCATCAGGTGGTGGTCGATCACGACGACCTCCAGTCCGATGGTGGCGGCGCTGGCGATGGCGTCATAGGCCGCTGCGCCGCAATCCAGCGTCACGACAAGCTCGGCGCCGGTGTCCCGGATGGTCTTGAAGGCCGCCGGGCTGGGGCCATAGCCCTCGGTCAGGCGGTCTGGAATGTAGATCGGCAGCTCGACGCCCATATGGCGGAACCACCGCACCAGCTGGGCGGCGCTGGTGGCGCCATCCACATCATAGTCAGCGAACACCATGGTCGGCCGCCCGGCCTCCAACGCGTCGATCAGGATCTCGGCGGCCCGGTCCATGTCGGTGAAGCTGGAGGGATCGGGAAACAGCGCCTTCAAGGTGGGCCGCAGATAGTCCTCTGCTCCGTCCGCGCCCACGCCCCGCGCGGCCAGAGCGCGCGCCAGGGGTTCGGACAGACCATGAAGCTGCTGATGGCTTCGCGCCGCCGCCGGATCGCCCGGCCGCTCTCGCCAGGCCCGGCCGCTCAGCGAGCGCGAGACGCCGAGGAAGTGATCCTGATCGATGGGCGCACGACCGTCGGCCATGGCTAGACGATCCTGAGCTTGGGAGCTGTACACATCGCAGGAGCCTATCCGTTTCCGGGGATTCGCTCCATGATCCCGGCGACTCAGTCTCGGTCGCTTAGGCCGAGACCAGATCGACTTCGTTGGCCGAGCCCAGCACCACCGGCACACGCTGATGCAGCCTGGTGGGTTGCAGGTCGAGAATGGCCGTCTTGCCGTCGGTCGCCTTGCCGCCCGCACGCTCGACGATCAGGGCCATGGGATTGGCTTCGTAGAGCAGGCGCAACTTGCCGGGCTTGTCTGGCTCGCGGGCGTCCCACGGGTACAGGAAGATGCCCCCGCGCATCAGGATGCGGTGAACATCGGCCACCATTGAGGCGACCCAGCGCATGTTGAAGTTCTTGCCGCGCGGACCGTCCTTGCCCTGCAGACAGTCGTCGATATAGCGGCGCACTGGCTCGGCCCAGTGGCGCTGGTTGGACATGTTGATCGCGAACTCGGCGGTGTCTGCGTTGATAGACACGGTTTCGTGTGTCAGAAGCCAGTCGCCCTCGGCGCTCATCGTGAAGCCGAACACGCCCTTGGAAAGGGTCAGCACCAGCATGGTCTGCGGGCCATAGACGACATACCCGGCGGCGACCTGCTGGCGGCCCGACAGCAGGAAATCAGCTTCGGTCGCCTCGCGGCCTTCCGGCGCAGGCAGGATCGAGAAGATCGTGCCGACCGAGACGTTGACGTCGATATTGCTGGAGCCGTCCAGAGGATCGAAGGTCACCAGGAAGCCGCCCGCGCGGCCCGTGGTCTCGATCTCTTCCAGTTCCTCGGACGCAAGGCCGGCCACGGCGGGGCAAGCCTTCAGGGCGTCGCGCAGGATGTCGTTGGTGATGATGTCGAGCTTCTTCTGCTCTTCATCCTGGACATTGACCTGACCGGCCGCGCCCAAGCTGCCCGAGATGGCGCCCGAGGCCACGACATTGCTGATCTGGATACAGGCCTTGGCGATAGCGGCGACCACGTCCTTGACCGCTACGTCGGCGGTCTGCTCGGCGGCCAGGTGGTCGGCGAGAGTCTTCAGCGTGGTCATTCAGCGTCTCGAAAAGTTTGATGGATTCGTCGGGACCTTAGACGCCGGGTCGTGACGATCCTACACCCGGCGCTTCATTCGCACTTCGCGGACCGTACCCGTCGAAGAATTCATCACCAGGGTGTGGGTGTGCACAAAGCCGTCCCTGTAGGTGACACCATCAAGCAGATTGCCCCAGGTCACGCCGGTGGCGGCGAAGATCGCGTCGGCGCGGACGATGTCGTGCAGGTCGTACTTCTTGTCGAGCTCGGTAATGCCCCACTTGGCGGCGCGGGCGCGCTCGTCGGCGTTGCGGAACAGCAGGCGCCCCTGAAATTGACCGCCGACGCACTTCAGCGCCGCGCAGGCCAGCACGCCCTCGGGCGCCCCGCCTGAGCCCACATAGAGGTCGATGCCGGTCGAGGGATCGGTGGTGCTGATGACGCCGGCGACATCGCCGTCCGTGATCAGATAGACCCGCGCGCCGACCGAGCGGAGGCTGGCGATGATCTCGGCGTGGCGCGGACGGTCCAGGACGCAGACGGTGATCTGCGACGCTGGGACGCCCTTGGCGGCGGCGATGGCCTGGACGTTTTCGGCGGGCGTCTTGTCCAGATCGATCACAGCAGCCGGCAGACCCGGCCCGCAGGCGATCTTGTCCATATAGGTGTCGGGGGCGTTGAGCAGCGTGCCCTTGGGGGCCCAGGCCATCACGGCCAAGGCGTTGGGCATGGCCTTGGCGGCCAGGGTCGTGCCTTCCAGAGGATCCAGAGCGATGTCGATGGCCGGGCCCTTGCCCGTACCGACCTTCTCGCCAATATAGAGCATGGGCGCTTCGTCGCGCTCGCCCTCGCCGATTACGATCTCGCCGTCGATGGCCAGCTCGTTGAGCGCGTTGCGCATGGCATCGACGGCGGCCTGGTCGGCGGCGATCTCGTCCCCGCGCCCGACCATGGTCCAGGACGCGATTGCGGCGGCTTCGGTAACGCGGACAGCGTCCAGGACCAGCGAGCGGTCCAGGGTCTTCGAACTCATCAACGTCTCCCAGCCTTGTCAGGCTAAATCTTCGCCGCTTTTCGCGGTTCTCAGATGCGCGCGACGCGCAAAAGGCGGGGACGCTCTAGCACAGCGCGAAGTTTTTCGATGCGGCTAATCGCGTCGAGAAGATTGGATTCGGGAGTCGCATGGGTAACGAGCACGATCGGCACCCCGCCCGCGCCTTCGACAGGCTTTTGCAGGAAACTGTCGATCGAGACGCCGCATTCGGCCAGGGTCTCGGAGATCGCGGCGATGGCGCCGGGCTCGTCTCGCACCATGATCCGCAGATAGGCCTTGCCCACCGTTCGGCTGGGATCGACCGGGACGAAGGGCTTCAGGTCGCCGGCCGGGGCCTGGAAAACTGGACGCACGGCGCCGGTCATCACGTCGGCGATGTCGGCGGCCACGGCGGCGGCGGTTGGACCAGCGCCGGCGCCCGGACCCTGCACGAAGATCCGGCCAACGCGGCGGCCTTCGATGAACAACGCGTTGAGCGCCCCGCCGGCCTGGGCCAGCGGATGCTCTAGCGGGGCCAGTGAGGGATGCACCTTCACCGCCACGCCGTCTTCCGTGCGCGACGCCGAGGCAACCAACTTGATCCGGTAGCCCAGATCCTTGGCCAGCTTGATGTCGAGCAGCTCGACAGCTTCGATGCCCTCGATCTCTGCGGCGGCGAAATTGGGCGCGCAGCCGAAGGCCAGGGCGGCCAGGATGGTGATCTTGTGGCCGGCGTCGAAGCCGCCGACGTCCATGGTCGGATCGGCCTCGGCATAGCCCAGAACCTGCGCCTCGCGCAGCACATCGGCGAACGAGCGGCCGGTCTTCTCCATCTCGCTGAGGATGAAGTTGCAGGTGCCGTTGAGGATACCGGCCACGGAGTCGATATCGTCTCCGACCATCGCCTCGCGCATCATCTTCACGGCTGGCACGCCGCCCATGACCGCCGCTTCGAACAGCAGCGGCACGCCTTGGGCCTCGGCCAGGGCGGCCAGTTCAGCGCCATGTTCGGCGATCAGGGCCTTGTTGGCGGTGACGACGGGCTTGCCGGCCTTGAGAGCCGTCTCGACGGCGGCCTTGGCCGGACCGTCCGAGCCGCCGACCAGTTCGACGAACAGGTCAATGTCCGGTGAACCGGCCAAGGCGACAGGGTCGTCGAACCAGGTCAGGCCCGAGATATCGATGGCGCGCGGTCGCGACTTCGAGCGCGCCGAAACGGCGGTGACCACGGCGCGGTCGCCGGCCGGCGCGAAGTTGGGGCGATCGGCCAGGAACTGCAGCAGGCCACCACCAACCGTGCCGAGGCCGGCGACGCCGACGCGCCAGGTTTTGTTCGTCATCTTGGAATCCTAAGCGTGAAACCGGTCCCTAGACCGGCTCCACCGAATTGTGGTGCTTGGCCAGGATGGCGTCGGCGTTGGTGATGAATTTCTTCACGTTGCGCGCGGCCTGACGGATGCGGTGCTCGTTTTCGACCAGGCCGATGCGGACATAGCCCTCACCGTACTCGCCAAAGCCGACGCCCGGCGCCACGGCGACGCCGGCCTCCTCGATCAGCAGCTTGGAGAACACCATCGAGCCCGCCTCGCGATAGGCCTCCGGGATCTTGGCCCAGGCGAACATCGAGGCTGGCGGGTTGGGTATGTCCCAGCCGGCGCGGGCCATGGACGACACCAGGGTGTCGCGGCGGCCCTTGTAGATGGCGCGGATTTCATCGACGCAGTCCTGCGGTCCGTTCAGCGCGGCGGCGGCGGCCACCTGCACCGGCGTATAGGCGCCGTAGTCCAGATAGGACTTCACCCGGGCCAGGGCGGCGCAGATGCGGGCGTTGCCGACCACCATCCCGACGCGCCAGCCAGCCATGGCGTAGGTCTTGGACAGCGAATTGACCTCGACGGCGATGTCCTTGGAGCCGTCGACTTGCAGGATCGACGGCGGCGGGTTGTTCTCGAAATAGATCTCGCCATAGGCCACGTCGCTGATCACCAGCAGATCGTGCTTCTTGGCCAGGGCGACGGCGTCCTTGTAGAAATCCAGATCCACCGACTGGGCGGTCGGGTTGGACGGATAGGACAGGATCAGGACGCTGGGCGGCGGCACCGAGTGCTTCACCGCGCGGCTGATGTTGGAGAGGTAGTCTTCCGGCGTCAGGGCCGGCACGTGACGAATGACGCCGCCGGCCATGATGAAACCGAAGGCGTGGATCGGATAGGCAGGGTTCGGACAGATAATCACGTCGCCCGGCGCGGTCAGGGCCTGGGCCAGGTTGGCGAAGCCCTCCTTCGAGCCCAGGGTCGAGATCACCTCGGTGTCGGGATTGAGCTTCACGCCGAAGCGGCGGTCGTAATAGCCGGCCATCGCCTTGCGCAGACCCGGAATGCCCTTGGAGGCAGAGTAGCGGCCGGCCTTGGGATCGCGGGCCGTTTCGATCAGCTTGTCGACGATATGCTGAGGGGTCGGCATGTCGGGATTGCCCATGCCGAAGTCGATGATGTCGGTGCCCTCGGCGCGCAGACGCGCCTTGATCTTGTTGACCTCTTCGAAGACGTAGGGCGGCAGGCGTCGGATACGATGAAAATCGGTGGTCATTTCTGGCTCAATGCGCCGCTCCGGCGCGTCGGGAGCAAAAGTCGGGCATGGATAGACCCCAAGCGGGGCGCAGCCAAGCCAGTTCAAGGAAGATTATGCCTTCGTCGGCCTATTTAGGCTGCGACGAAGGCGCGCTAGCTCGGCCACGCGCCGCCGCTGCGAAGGCTTCGGTATTGGCCCGGTCGGCTTCGGTGGGCGCGCCGAAGTCGGGAGCCTTGGCGGCTGCGCGGGCGCGGGCAGCGTAGCCTTCCGTGTCGGTGAGCTTGAAGGTTTCCGGCGCTGCGTCGCGACGCAGCTTGGCGGCGGCGCGCTGTTCGGCTTCCACGACGGCCTTGATCCGTGCCGGGCCGCGCACATCCGTGGGGATGGCGGGGATGTCGGCGAAGGTCGGTCGACGGCCCTTGTAGCGGGCCGCCGCGCTGGCCTGTTCGGCGATCGGAGAGGTCGGATCGACCTTCGCGGTCTTGAACGGCGAGACGCAACCCGTCACGGCCGTGGCCGTGAGAGCGATAAGCACGCCGAGACGTACGATTTTGCCTGTTGCGCCGTTCATCTTGTCTCCGGTCTTATGCGATGATCGCGACGAACAAAAGGCCGAGCGTCAGGTAACTGACGAGGCGGCAAGAAAAGAAGCGGGAAGAACCAGCATGGCTACGGCGAAAACACCCCCCAAGCCGCGCAAGACCGTTGCTCCAAAGGCGAAATCGGCCTCGCCGAAGCCCAAGGCCGCCGCCAAGCCCGCGGCCCCGCCGCCTGAACCGCCTCCCCGTGCGGAGGCGCCCAAGCCTCGGGTCGAATCGACAAGCGGCGCCGGGGTTCCCCCGACGGCGCAGCAGATGCCGAATTTGGAGGCGATGATATCGCCAGACCAGCGTCAGATGCTGGAGACACTATCGGCCAATCTGGCCCGCGCCGCCGTTACGGCCCAAGGCGCCATCGCCGAGGCTGCCCTGCGCCAGGCCGATCGACCGGCCGCCCTCAACGCCGATCCCTTCCATGTTGCGCCCGCCATGAACGAGGTAATGTCGCGCCTCGCCGCCCAACCCGACCGGATGCTGCGCGCCCAGGCCGACCTCTTCAGCCGCTACATGGACCTTTGGCAATCGGCCGCCCGCCGCGCCGTCGGCGAGGAGACCAAGCCCGTTGTCGCCCCGGCCAGCGGCGACAAGCGCTTCAACGACCCCGACTGGGCCTCCAACCCGATGTTCGACATGATGAAGCAGTCCTATCTGCTGACGTCGAACTGGCTGAACGGGCTGGTGTCCGACGTCGAGGGTGTCGATCCGGCCAACAAGCGCCGGGTCGAGTTCTTTACCAAGATGCTGACCGACGCCTTCTCGCCGTCGAACTTCCTGATCTCCAATCCCGCCGCCCTGCGCGAGGTGATGCAGACCAATGGCGAGAGCCTGGTGCGTGGCATGGAAAACTTCGCCGCCGATCTGGATCGCGGCGGCGGCCAGCTGGCGATCAGCCAGACCGATCTAGAGAAGTTCAAGGTCGGCGAAAATGTCGCCACCGCGCCCGGCAAAGTCGTCTACCAGAACGACATTCTGCAACTGCTGCAGTTCGACGCCACCACCGAGCAGGTCCACGAGATCCCGCTGCTGATCTTCCCGCCGTGGATCAACAAGTTTTACATCATGGACCTGCGCCCCGAAAATTCGATGATCCGTTGGCTGAGCAGCCAAGGCTTCACGGTATTTGTGGCCTCCTGGGTCAATCCCGACGAAAAGCTCGCGGGCAAAACCTTCGAAGATTACATGCTGGAAGGCATCTATGACGCGACCCAGCAGGTCATGACCCAGACCGGCGTCGATAGGGTCAACACCGTCGGCTACTGCATCGGCGGCACCCTGCTGTCCTGCGCCCTCGCCCACATGGCAGCCAAGGGCGACAAGCGGATCAATTCCACCACCTTCTTCGCCGCCCAGCAGGACTTCGCCGAGGCCGGCGACCTGCTGCTGTTCACCAACGAGGAATGGCTGCAGTCGATCGAGCGGCAGATGGACGCGACCGGCGGCTTCCTGCCCAGCCAGTCGATGGCCGACACCTTCAACAGCCTGCGCGGCAACGACCTGATCTGGTCGTTCTTCATCAGCAACTATCTGATGGGCAAGGAGCCCCGGCCCTTCGACCTGCTGTTCTGGAACGCCGACCAGACCCGCATGCCCAAGTCGCTGCACATGTTCTATCTGCGCAACTTCTACAAGGACAACGCGCTGACCAGCGGCGCCCTGACCCTGGGCGGCGAGAAGCTGGACCTGTCGAAGGTGAAGACCCCGATCTACGTCCAGTCCTCAAGGGACGACCACATCGCCCCCTATCGCAGCGTCTATCGTGGGGCGCGGGCCTTCGGCGGGCCGGTGACCTTCACCATGGCCGGCTCGGGCCATATCGCCGGCGTGATCAACCATCCGGACGCCAGCAAGTATCAACACTGGACCAATGAGAGCCTGCCCGGCTCGGTCGAAAACTGGATCTCCGGCGCGGAGGAGCATCCGGGCTCGTGGTGGCCGCACTGGGCGCAATGGCTGCGCGGCAAGTCGGGCGCCCTGATCCCGGCGCGGGATCCCGCCAAGGGCAAGCTCAAGCCACTGGAAGATGCGCCCGGCAGCTATGTACGGGTAAGATCCAACACCTGATCGTCAAAAAGAGCGTTCGGCGGACCCTGTTCGCCCAAAACTCGCCCGGATCATAGTGGAGCTTCCCGCCATGTCCGCGATCAGCCGCCGAACCACACTGGGAATGATTCTCGCCGCGCCGGCGTTCGGCGCTTCGGCGCAGACACGCGACGGCGCCGCACTGGCGATGGCGGCGCGCGAGCAGATCGGCGTGACCAAGGCCTATGACGCCAGTTATCGGGCCATCGCCTATCCGCTGGGCGATGTGCTGCGCACCACGGGCGTTTGCGCCGACGTGCTGGTGCGCGCCGCTCGCGACGCCTGGCAGATCGATCTGCAGCAGCGCGTTCACGAGGACATGGTCCGCAACTTCGGCGCCTATCCTTCCAGCAAGACCTGGGGCCTGAAGAGGCCGGACGCCAATATCGATCACCGACGGGTGCTGAACCTGGAGACCTATCTGGAACGCCAGGGCGCCCTGCGGGCTCGCATAGCCAAGCGAGCCGCCGGCGACAGCTTCGACGAGCTGCGCGCCGGCGACATCCTGACCTGGCGCGTCTGGGGCGACCGTCCTCACCTCGGCATCGTAGCGCGCGGCCCTGACAGCGTGCGCGTCGTGCACAATATCGGCTTCGGAACCAAGGAAGAGCCGCTGTGGATGTTCAAGCTCCACGCCGCCGTGGCCCACTACCGCTGGCGGGCGTAGGCCTGCGGCGAGGCCCTCACAGACCCGCCGTCTCCTCCAAACCCAGGACCAGATTAAGGTTCTGTACGGCGGCGCCCGACGCGCCCTTGCCCAGATTGTCGAGCAGGGCCACGAGGCGCGCCTGACCGCTGGTGTCGGAGCCGAACACGAAGATCTTCAGATAGTTGGTGCCGTTCAAGCCTTCGGGATCGAGTGTGGTCAGCGACTTGGCCTCGTCCAGCGAGGCGACCTCGACGAAGTGTTCGCCCTTGTAGTGAGCGGCATAGGCGGCGTGGATATCGCCCAGAAAACGGCCTTCGTTCAGTGTCGCCATGTGCAACGGCAGCTCGACCAGCATACCTTGGGCATAGCGGCCTACAGCCGGCGTGAAGATCGGCCGGGTCAGCAGGCCGCCGTGCTTCTGGATCTCGGGCATGTGCTTGTGCGACAGGCCCAGGGAGTAGATCCGGTATGGGACGCTGGTGAAGTTGGCCGCAGACTCGTCCTCGAACTCGGCGATCATCGCCTTGCCGCCGCCGGTGTAGCCCGACACCGCATTGAACGAGACCGGCAACTCAGGCGGCAGGATGCCTGCAGAGATCAGCGGCCGGGTCAGGGCGATGGCACCGGTGGAATAGCAGCCCGGGTTAGAGATGCGCTTGGAGGCGGCGATCTTGCACCGTTGCTCACCGTCCAGTTCGGGAAAGCCAAACGCCCAGTCGGGATCGGTGCGATAGGCGCTTGAGGCGTCGATCACCTTCACGTCCGGATTGTCGATCAGGCCCACGGCCTCCCTGGAGGCCTCGTCGGGCAAACACAGGATCACCGCGTCGGCGCCGTTCAGCATAGCGGCGCGGGCGGCCGGGTCCTTGCGCTTGTCGGGATCGATCGAGATCAGCTGAAGATCGGTGCGGCCGACCAGGCGCTCGCGGATCTGCAGACCCGTGGTGCCGACTTCGCCATCGATAAAGACCTTGGGCGTCATGCTGTCCTCCAATCAATCCAGACAAAAGGCATTCGACGCGTGACGGCCGCCGAAACCTGCGTCCAATTTCGGCTGTCACGCTAAGCGAACAAAGAAAAGGGCGCTCCGGTTTCCCGAAGCGCCCCAATCCAAACGCGTGAAATCGCGTTTAGCGCTTCGAGAACTGGAAGCTACGGCGGGCCTTGGCCTTGCCGTACTTCTTACGCTCGACCACGCGGCTGTCGCGCGTCAGGAAGCCGTGCGGCTTCAGAACGGGACGCAGCGAGGGTTCATAGTAGGTCAGGGCCTTGGACAGGCCGTGGCGCACGGCGCCGGCCTGGCCCGAGAGGCCTGAACCTTCAACGGTGACGACGACATCGAACTGGCCCAGGCGGTCGGTGACCTGCAGGGGCTGAGCGATCATCATGCGCAGAACCGGACGAGCGAAGTAAACTTCCTGGTCGCGGCCGTTGATGGTGATGGTGCCCTTGCCAGGCTTGATCCAAACGCGAGCGATCGCGTTCTTGCGCTTGCCGGTCGCATAGGCGCGGCCTTGGGCGTCGATCTTCTGGACGGCCGGGGCGGCCGCTTCCGGGTTGCTGGACAGGCTGGCCAGCGCGTCAAAGCCTTGAGCTTCGGACATGACTTAGGCGCTCCGGGTGTTTTTGGCATTGCGCGAGGCGAAATCGATCGCTTCCGGGCTCTGCGCTTGGTGCGGGTGCTCACCGTTGTTGTAGATGAGCAGGTGCGTCAGCTGCTTGCGAGCCAGCGGGCTCTCCTTGGGCAGCATGCGCTCGACGGCCTTTTCGAGGACGCGCTCCGGGAAGCGGCCTTCCAGCAGCTTGCGCGGGGTGGTCGACTTGACGCCGCCCGGGTGACCGGTGTGGCGATAGTAGATCTTGTCGTCCATCTTCTTGCCGGTGAACTTCACCTTGTCGGCGTTGATCACGACGACGAAGTCGCCGCAGTCAACGTTCGGGGTGTAGTCGGGACGATGCTTGCCGCGAAGACGCATGGCGATGAACGTCGCCAGACGACCGACAACGGCGTCCTGAGCGTCGACCACGATCCACTTCTTCTCGACCTCGGCGGGCTTCAAAGAAGCCGTGGTCTTTTGCATGGGATTGATCCGTATTCCTTGTGCGTCAGAAGCCAAAGGAGCGGCTCCGTCTGCGTGAGGGGCGGCAGGTACAGGAGGGTTCGCGGCCTGTCAACAATGCGCGCGCAAGAAACTCGACAAACCCTTACAGCATAAGGGTTTGCGTGATGTGGTATCATAATACCATATTCTGAAGCGTCATCGGGGCGTCATGCAAGGCGGGCATAGGGCGGACATAGCCCGGAGCCTTGTCCCATGACCTTTTCGCGTCGCGCCTTCATCGCCTCGGCCGCCACGAGCTTGGCCTTCACGGGTTTCAGCGCCCGGGCCCAGGACGGAGAGGCTCCGTCCTACGCCTATCTCAATGAGGTCGAAGGCTACGGCCCCCTGCTCTCTGATCCCAAGGGCATGCTGGAACTGCCATCGGGCTTTTCCTATCGGGTGATCAGCCAGGCCGGCGAGACCATGGCTGATGGCTTCCTGGTGCCCGGCGCCTTCGATGGCATGGGCTGCTTCGACATCGGCGGCGGCAAGGTCGCCTTGGTCCGCAACCACGAGCTGGGGCCGCGCGCCTTCGACTACGGCGCCTTTGGCCTCGGCGGCAGACTGGCCGACCGGCTGCCCAAGGACCGGGCCTATGATTATAGCGACACCGGTCTTCCGCTGGCGGGCGGCACGACCACGATGATCTATGACCTCAAGAGCGGTCAGACCGTCAGCCAGCATCTCAGCTTGGCCGGCACGGCGGTGAACTGCGCCGGCGGCATTACGCCCTGGGGATCGTGGCTGACCTGCGAGGAAACCACCCTCACCGCTGGCCTCGAGATCGGCAAGGACCACGGCTACGTCTTCGAAGTGCCCAGCACGGCCAAGGGCCTGGTCGACCCCACGCCGCTGAAGGCGATGGGACGGTTCAAGCACGAAGCCGCCTGCATCGATCCGCGCACCGGCGTCGTCTACATGACCGAGGACCTTCAGGACGGCCTCTTCTATCGCTTCCTGCCGAACGACCGCCGCAACCTCGCGGCAGGCGGCAAGCTGCAGGCCCTGGGCTTCGTCGGCGTGGCCGAGGACGCCGACAGCCGCAACCAGGAAGGTGGCGAGAACATCCAGCCGGGCGCCTGGAAGGATGCTCGCTGGATCGACGTCGACGGCGTCGACAATCCCTACGACGACCTGCGCATGCGCGGTCACGCCAAGGGCGCGGCCTTCTTCGCCCGCGGCGAAGGCCTGTGGTGGGGTCAGGGGGAACTCTATTTCACCGCCACCTCGGGCGGCGCGGCCGGCGCGGGCCAGATCTTCCGCTATGTGCCCAGCGCCAACGAGGGTCAGACCGGCGAGACCGACCAGCCGGGCCGCCTGCAGCTGTTCGTCGAGAGCAAGAACGAGAGCGTTCTGGACTATGCCGACAACATCACGGTTTCGCCCCTGGGCCACATCGTGGTATGCGAGGACCGCTACTCTGAGACCAAACCCAACCACATCAAGGTGGTGACGCCGGCCGGCAAGGTCTTCACCCTGGCGCGCAACGTCTTCCGTGGGAACGCCGAGTTTGCCGGAGCCTGTTTCTCGCCGGACGGCCAAATCTTGTTCGTCAATGTGCAGTGGCCGGGCATCACCCTCGCGATCACCGGCCCGTGGGCGACAGTGAAGGTCTAGGGACGCCGCACGCGCCAGGCGAAGGCGGTGGCGACGGCTAGCAGGACGGCCGCTCCCGCCTGATGCAACACGCCCAGCGATACGGGCACGTGGGCCATCAGGGTCCAGACGCCCAGGCCTGCCTGAAGGGTTACGACAATCGCCACCGCAAGCCCCGCCGCCTTGGCGCGGCCCGGCAGGTGACGCGCGCGCTGGGTCAGGACGCCGATCGCGATCCCGGCCGCGACCAGGGCGTAGGCTACCAGCCGATGGTTGAACTGAACCGCGCCCTGACTGTGAGCCAGCGTGCCCCAGAAGCCCTTGCCGACATAGGCGTCTGGCAGGAAGGCGCCGTTCATCAGCGGCCAGTCGTTATAGACGAGCCCCGCGTCGTTGCCGGCGACCAGGGCGCCCAGCAGGCTCTGGAAGAACACCGCGCCCAAGAAGGCCAGAGCCCAGCCCCGCCACGCCGACCGCTCCTCGATCCGAGGCGAGCCGAACCACGCATCAAGGGCCGTCCAGATCAGGATCACGAACAGGGCCAGGGCCAGGCCCAAGTGAACCATCAGGCGCTCTGGCGCCACCGAGACCCGCTCCGAGAGGCCGCTGGAGACCATCCACCAGCCGACCAGGCCCTGCAGCCCGCCCAGCAGCAGCATCACCGCGCAGCGCCAGATCAGGCGGCGTGGGATCATCCGCCGGATCAGGAAAAAGGCGAACGGAATGGCAAACACCATCCCGACAAGCCGGCCAAGCAGCCGGTGCCCCCACTCCCACCAGAAGATGGTCTTATAGGCCTCCAGCGTCATGCCAGCATTGACCAGCCTGTACTGCGGAATCTCTTTGTAGAGCTCGAAATTAGCCCTCCACGCGGCTTCCGACATCGGCGGCAGCGCACCCATGATCGGCTTCCACTGCGTGATCGACAGGCCGGAATCGGTCAGGCGCGTCGCCCCACCGACGATGACCATGGCAAAGACGAGGGCCGCCACGACAAACAGCCAGATGGCGACGGGACGGGAACGGTCGGAACGCAGGAAGGACGTCATGGGGACGGAACAAGCGCCTGTTCGGGGCCGAAATGGGGCGAGCGAACACCTACTCCCAAGCCTTGCCGTCGTCCATGCCTTCAAGTGCCCCACATGACGCACGCCCGGCTTCGTGCGAAGATCGCCGCACGGACCGCGAGTCCGGCCTGGAGGACCTGATGAGTGGAGTTGGAGTGTTCGCCACGGCGGTGATCGGTATTTTCGCCGGCTGGATCGCCGACCTCGTTCTGGGGCGTCGCCACTCCCTGTTCGTCAAGCTGCTGATCGGCGTCATCGGCTCGTTCATCGGCGTCTTCATCGCCCAACGCCTGGACCTGCCATTCGCGGGCTTCTGGGGCGGGCTGCTGGTCTCCAGCGTCGGCGCCGTTCTATTTCTGGCCGTGCTCGGCCTCGTCATCCGGAGACCCGCTTGAGCGTTCCTCTCATTCCCGCCCGCCCCCTTATTCCGGCGAGGGTGCGTAAATTGATCGGCGGCCTGGGCATCATGGTCTTCCTGACCGCCTATGTGGCCATCGCCACGACCCTGTACGACTACCTGCCGGACAACCGCGCGGTGCATCTGCTGTATTTCGCCGTCGTCGGCCTAGCCTGGGGCCTGCCGCTGATGCCGCTGATGTCGTGGATGGGCAAGGCCGACAAGCCGGTCATTCGCTGAGCCCCAGCCGGAATCGAAAAAGGCCGCCCCGTAGGGCGGCCTTTCCGTTCTTCCGTTTATTCCCTTGCGGAAATGGTCGGAGCGACAGGATTTGAACCTGCGACCCCTTGACCCCCAGTCAAGTGCGCTACCAGGCTGCGCCACGCTCCGACGGAAGAGGCGCTCTTATAGGCGCCGCTCCGGGGCTCTGCAACCGCTATTCCGGGTGAATTTCGAGGGGCCTCAAGGACGCTTCAAAAGCCCGTCCAGACGCGCCTTGACCAACTCCAGATCGCCCAGGGCAAAGGCCAGTCGATCACGCGCCTCGTCGGCCAGCTCGAAGCCGTGCGAGGGTTCGATTACCCGGGCGACGTCGGCGTCCAGCATGGCTGAGCCGTTGGAGCCCAGGCCGGCTGCGATCACGTGAGACAGGCCCTGGTCGCGATGCAGCTTCTGCACCCCCTTGATGGTCAGGCCTTCGCCGTGCAGCAGCACCCGCACGCCGTTCAGGACGGCGATGTCCTGAGGGCGATAGAATCGCCGCCCGCCGGCCCGCTTCATGGGGCGAATGAACGAGAACTTGGTTTCCCAGAAGCGCAGGACATGCTGCGGCACGCCAAGCTCTTCAGCGGCTTCGGAGATCGTGCGGAAGGCGTTGGGTCCCTTCGCCACCGCGTGTGTGCCTAGCCGCCGAGGGCGCGGTCGATGCGCGCCTTCATGACCTGCGAGGCGCGGAAACCGATCACCCGGCGGGGCTCGATCTCGGCCGGCTCGCCGGTCTTGGGGTTGCGTCCCATGCGGGCCCGCTTGTCTCGGACTTGAAAGACGCCAAAGCCCGAGAGCTTGACCGTCTCGCCGCCCTCGAGCGCCTCGGCCACCAGATCGAGCGTGCGCTCGACCAGACCCGCGCAATCCTGCCGGGTCAGACCAACCTCTTCGTGGACCGCCTCGCAGAGGTCGGCCCGGGTCAATGTCGCGCCTTTCATGACGCCCCCTACGCGCTTTGGAGGGTTCCGGAGGAACCGCACCAGATTGAAAAACTTGGCCCACTCAAACGAAGGTCGTCGCCTTCACCCGGCGAACGCTGACGTTTAGCTCTGACTGCATGCCGCGATTATCGCATGAAGTCAAAGCCTCAAGGGCGAGACTTCACACCCGCAAGCCGATGGCCACCGTGCGTCAGAGGCGCAGAAGACAGGCGCCCCAGGTCAAGCCGCCGCCCATGGCTTCCAAGAGCAGAAGTTGACCCGGCTTGATGCGGCCGTCGGCAACGCCATGCGCGAAGGCTAGGGGAATCGAGGCGGCCGAGGTATTGGCGTGGATGGCGACGGTCGAGATGACCTTATCTTCGTCCAGCCCGACCCGGTGGGCGACGCCCGCCAGAATCCGCTGGTTGGCCTGGTGCGGGATGAACCAGTCGACGTCGGCGATGGCGACGCCCGCCGAATTGGCCGCTGCGTGGATCGCTTCGGAAATGTTGATCACGGCGTGCTTGAAGACCTGGTTGCCCAGCATCCTCAGCTTGCCCACCGTGCCGGTGCTCGACGGGCCGCCATCGACATAGAGCAGGTCCTGCTTGGTCCCGTCGGCGCGCAGGGCGAAGCTCAGCACGCCTTGGTCGTCCGTAGTCCCCTGCCCTTCGCGTGGCTCCAGCACGACCGCGCCGGCGCCGTCGCCGAACAGCACGCAGGTGCCGCGGTCGGACCAGTCCATCAGGCGCGTCATGGTCTCGGCGCCGATGACAAGGGCGCATTTGGAATGGCCGCGCGCCACGAAGCCGTCGGCGACGCTCAGCGCATAGACGAAGCCCGAGCAGACGGCCTGGATGTCGAAGGCGATGCCGATCGGCGCGCCCAGCTTGCGCTGCACGATGGTGGCCGTAGCGGGAAAGGTCAGGTCGGGCGTGGTGGTGGCGACGATGATCAGGTCGACGTCGGCTGCGGTCTTGCCTGCGGCTTCAAGCGCCGACCTTGCCGCCTCCAGCGCCAAGTCCGACACCGCCTGATCCTCGGCGGCCTGATGGCGCTGACGGATGCCGGTGCGCTCGACGATCCACTCGTCGCTGGTGTCGACGAACTTGGCCAGGTCGCTATTGGTGACGATATTGGGCGGCAGATAGGCGCCAACGCCGGTGACCGCGCTGCGGACTACGCTCACTCACTTACTCCATCACGCTCGACGCCGGCGGGGGTCGCCCCCTCCTTGACGCCGCTTGGGGTCGCCGAAGCGGTCAAGCGCTTCAGGTTTCGATCTATTTCGGCCGTGAAGTCGCTGCGCGCCAGATCAGTGGCCACACGTATCGCAGAGGCGAAGCCGTTGGCGTCGGCGCCGCCATGACTTTTGACCACGATGCCGTTCAAACCCAGCAGCGGCCCACCGTTGACCCGGCCCGGATCCAGCCGCGCGCGCATCTTCTTCAACGCGCCGGAGGCGATCAGCGCGCCCAGCATGGCCAGAGGGCCCGATGTGAGGGTCGATTTGATCTCACTCGAGAAGAACCGCGCCAGACCCTCGGCGGTCTTCAGCGCCACATTGCCGGTGAAGCCGTCCGTGACGACGACATCGACTGTGCCATAGGCGATATCGGTGCCCTCGACGAAGCCGCGATAGTCGAAGTCAAGCTGGGTTGCCTTGAGGATGGCGTGGGCTTCCCGCACCTCCTCGTGGCCCTTCTGATCTTCCGAACCGACATTGAGCAGGCCCACCGTTGGGCGCGTTGAGCCATGCACCGCATGATGGAAAGCCGCGCCCATGATCGCGAACTCGACCAGTTGCTCAGCGTCGCTCTCGACATTGGCCCCGACGTCCAGCACCGCCGTGATGCCCTTCATGGTCGGCCAGCTGGCGACGATGGCGGGCCGCTCAAGATCGGCGCCCATACGCAGGATCAGCTTGGAGATCGCCATCAGCGCGCCGGTGTTGCCCGCGGAGACGCAGGCCTGAGCCTCACCATTGCGCAGCGACTCGACGGCGTTCCACAGGCTGGAACCCTTGCCCCGACGCATGGCCTGGGCGGGCTTCTCGTCCATGGCGATGCACTTGTCGGTATGCCGAACCTCGCTGACGGCCCTGGCGGCCGGCGCCTTGGCCAGTTCGGCGTTCAGCCTGGCTTCGTCGCCATGCAGCAGGAAACGCACGTCAGGCAGCATCGAGACGGCCTTGGCCACCCCTGGAACGACGATGGACGGGCCGTGATCGCCGCCCATGGCGTCGATGGAAATGACAATGTTCTTGGACACGTTGGCGCTTTTAGCTCCTGGGACGCGCGCATGACTATCACGCAAGCGCGGCGAGTCGGACCCGTTTAGTCCGAATCGCCCTTGGACTTCAGCGTCTTGAGCGCCGAGAAGGGTGAGATTTCCGCCGTCGGCAAAGGGTTCTCGAACACTGCGCCGGGCTTGCGGGGGAAGGGATCCAGCTCAAGAGCCAGATGCTCCAGAACATAGCCGGAAACGTCGATAACGTCGTCTTCCAGCACATCCGGCGGATCGTCGGCTTCCGGGTCCATGCCCAGTTCGCCGCCCTCGTCAGCCGGCGCGTGCTCGCTGTCGGCGGGGATGACGTGGACGGTGAACCGCGCCTCGATGGCTTCTTCGAAATCGTCGGCGGAAACGCTGCAGACCTGGATCACACGGGCGCTCAGACGGCCGGAGACTTCGGCGCCATCCATCCAGGAGCGCAAATAGACTTCGGCCGAGAACTCTTCCAGACGCACCAGGCCCAGCTGCTTGGCGATGGCCTTGCGCTGCTCGGCGTTGGGCTCGAGCTTGAAGCTGATATCGCTTCGGTCGACGCGACCCAGCCGAATCTCACAGGGCCAGGGCGTATTTACGGGTTCGGCCATCGCGCCTCTCCTTGCAGCAGGGCGTCCAGCGACTGGCTGGCCAGGCTTTCCCGCGCGACGACGACATAGGCCGTCAAGGCCTCAACATCGCCTTCGCCGCGTTCTTCCAGAACGGTGCGTCCGATCATCTCGAACAGGGCGGTACGATCCGGCAGCGAGGCGGCGGCCTCGTCGAACGCTTTTAGGCGGCCATAGAAGGCCCCGGCCAGCTTCTTCATTTTCTTGCCGACCGCCGTATCCGAAACGCCGATCTCGCGGAAAGCGTCGTCCAGGCCGCGCACATAGGCGTCAAACGTCGCCTGCGAGGTCTCGGCGGCGAGGTCGCCCTGCCCCTTCAGTCGCTCCAGCAAAAGCACGACGTGCAGTGTGAAAAGCTCGAATCGGCCTTCCAGCGAGTCGCAGACGCCCATCCTCGAGTACAGAGGCGCGGATCGCGCCTGGGCGACGGCCGACGCATATAGCTTGGCCCCCGCCGCCTTGGCGGGCCTGGGTTTCAGCAGCCGATCCAGAATCATTCAACGCCTCTATTTCGCCGCGACCCGGAACTAGATGAGCTACCGGTCCACGCGGGCCATTGAACTAAGCCCCTGCGGGCGATAGGTCAAAGTCCAGCATTTTTCCGGTTCCGGAGCCTACATGTTTCGTCCCGCCGTTTTCGTCGCCGCCGCCCTCGGCCTGTCAGCCGTTGTGTCCGGCTGCACGCCGCTGACGAGCTATTCCGGCTTTCAGGCCATTGAGGCCAAGCCCGTCGACATGAAGGTGGGCGAAGACAGCAAGTCCACCTTGATGGAGAAGCTGGGTTCGCCCTCGACCATTTCGACCTTCGACCCCAACACTTGGTACTACGTGTCCCAGACCACGGACCGGGTGGCCTTCTACAAGCCGCGCGTGATCAAGCGCGACGTCGTGGCCATCAAGTTCAACCCGGCTGACGAAAAGGTCGCCTCGGTCAACACCTTCACCCTGAAGGACGGCAAGGTCATCGCCTATAACGGTCGCGAGACTCCGACCCGCGGTCGCGAGATGACCATCCTCGAACAACTGCTCGGCAACGTCGGTCGCGGCGGCATGCTGCCCAATGACGACGACAACGCTCCCGGCAGCCGTCCCGGCGATCGTCGCTAGGCTTCACCACACTGAGAAGATTTCGAAAGGCCGCGCTCTTGCCGAGTGCGGCCTTTTTCGTGCGTCACGACGGTCGAAAATCTCTAAGAGGCTGACCCGAAATGAAGTTGGGTGATTTCAGGCACTTGTGATTCTGTTGGAGATGCGAACCAACAACGGAATTTGACATGTGGACCGAAATCACCCGGCGCAAGCATGCCCGAAAGAGCCTGCGGTATTCAAGCGATCTGACGGACGAGGA
>NZ_JAFCSZ010000035.1:0-27802 GCF_049895765.1 Caulobacter sp. DWR1-3-2b1 | reverse complement strand
TCGTCCAGCAAAAGGTCGATCCGCTCGCGCGCTGTCAGCTTGCCCTTGGCGTGCTGGGCCGCCACACGCGCCTCGCCGCCGCCCGCACGCGCATGTTCGCGACGACGATCCAGTTCCTCAAGTATCGCTTGCAACGGGAGCTCTCTGAGATCGAGACGGTCGGGCTATCAGCCGAACGTTCGTTGTGAATTGTGATCATCACAAAACGGGAAAACTGTGCTGGTATGCAAGCCGCCCGGGCGATGTATCGAGCCGTGTCGTGTGTCTTGTGTGGGATGAACCTGTAAAAAAGTGAATTTGTAAAATGCGAGAAAAGCTGTTCATCGGCCCCAAGGCGCGTCGCCTGCGGCTGGCTCGCGGTTGGAAGCTGGAGCCTTGCGCGGCGCGTCTTGGCCTGTCGGTCAGCTACCTGTCGCAGATCGAGGCCAACCAGCGACCGGTGACAGCGCGGGTGCTGCTGGACATGATGCGCGTGTTCGAGGTCGACGCCTCGACGCTTGACGCGGCCGACGACACGCGCCTGATCGCCGACCTTCGCGAAGCCATCGCTGACCAGCTGGACCAGGGCCAGGCTCCGGGCCTGGGCGAGCTCAAGCAGGCCGTCGCCAACACGCCCAACCTTGCCCGATCGTACCTCGCCCTGCACCACGCCTATCGCCGTTTGGACGAGCGTCTGAAGGCCACGGAAGAGGCGGTGTCGCTGGACGAAACCGTCGCGGCCAGCGCCCTGTTGCCCTATGAGGAAGTCCGCGACTTCTTTCACTACAAGAACAACTACATCCACAGTCTCGACGTCGCCGCCGAAGCCTTGTCGGAGGGCCTTGGCATGGCGCAGGGCGCTTCGGCCGGGACCGCACTTGAGCGCTATCTGGGCGACCGTCTTGGGATCACAGTGACCTGGTCGACGGAATCCGGCCTGTTACGGCGCTTCGACAAGGCGAGTGGAACCCTGACGCTGGGCGCGGCGGACGCCGCAGCGACGCGCAGCTTTCAGATGGCCTACCAGATCGTCGCCGAAGCCTTGTCCGAAACCGTGGAGGTCGAGCTTCGGGCGGCGGGTTTTCGCAGCGAGAGCGCCGCCAAGGTTTGTCGCACCGCGCTCTTTAACTATGCTGCTGGCGCACTGCTGCTGCCCTATGAGCGGTTCCGCGCGGCGGCGCGCGCGGCGCGACACGACGTCGAGCATTTGGGCCTGACTTTCCAAACCAGCCTGGAGCAGGTGTGTCACCGTCTCAGCACCTTGCAGCGTCCAGGGGCGCGGGGGGTGCCGTTCTATTTCGTGCGGGTCGATCAGGCGGGCAATATCACCAAGCGTCACAGCGCCACGCGCCTGCAGTTCGCGCGGTTTGGCGGGACCTGCCCGCTATGGAACGTTCACGACGCCTTCACGCGCCCGGACAAGCTGCTGGTGCAACTGGCGCAGATGCCTGACGGCGCGCGCTATGTCTGCATCGCCAGCGGTGTGGTGAAGCGCTCGGGGTCTTACCTGCAGCCAGATCGGCGCTACGCCTTGGGGCTGGGCTGCGAGGTCCAGTATGCCGACGACCTCATCTATGCCGAGGGTCTGGACCTCAATGGCCCGCCGACGCCGATCGGCGTCAGCTGCCGGATCTGCGAGCGCAACGACTGTCCGCAGCGCGCCTTCCCGCCGGTTGACCGCCAATTCGACGTTCTGGAGAACGAGCGACGGATCGTGCCGTTCTCGCTTCGGTCGGACCACGCCGAGCTGTCGAAGCTATGAAGGTTGTCGTGGTCGAGGTGTGACGCCTGGCAGTCTCCATTGAGGCCGACGCTCCAGAACCCACAGAAGCCCCAGCACGACCAGCAAGGCCGCAGCCCAGGGCCAGGGCGATCCGGGCGCGCGGCGACCGGCGCGCAGGGCGTTGGCCGGCGCCGTTTCGGTCAAGGCGATCGTCGCTTCCCGGTTCGCGGCCTGGGCCAGAGACGGCGCCGCGTCGGCGGGATGGACATAGAATGCGGTCTCCCGGCCATCGCTTCCTCGCGCCAGATGCCAGCCCGCCTGCTCGGGCCAGAAGGCTGCGCAGGCTTTGTCGCCCGTGGCCGGATCGATATGGGCGGAGCGTACGACGCCATCGGGCCGGACAAGGCGGATTGGGCCGTCGATGTTGCACAGGGACACGCGCGCTCCGCGCCTCGCAAACCCCTCGATGCGGGAGCCGTTTCCATCGCCCGGGCGGGCGAGCACCGAGAACAGTTGGCTCCACAGGTGGTCGTAGCGATCCGCTTCACCCGCGAGCATGAGCACGTAGCTGTCAGCGACCGTCCAAAGACCGACTCTTCCGCGTCCTAGCGACCTCCAGTTGGCGAGCGCAGTGCCGTCGACGTCTTGCACCATCGAGACTGTGTTCGGAGCGGCCTGCGCCACGGCCGCTCCCGCTGTGTCGCGCAGCGACCGGACATCGTCGCCGAGCGCGACGCCCAGGCGGGCCCAGTCCCGGCGCGTCGAGGCCGATAGAGGCCCTGTCGGCCGCAACAGCACGCCAAGTCCGGTGCGCGTAGCTGCGTCGAGCGCGGCATGAGTTCCAGGTGCGAGGCCCTCCCACCGTCTGTCGTCGATCACCACAAGGTCGATGTCGGCCAGGGTGGCGCGGGTCAATGGCACGGGAGGATCGCCGAATTGCACGCCGTCTCCGACCTCGATCTGAACTCGCAGATCGATGCCGGCGTCCTGGGCCCATCGCTTCAGATACTTGGTCTCCGGGCTGGGCGCGCCGGCCAGGACGAGGACGCGGGGCTGTCGCTGCGCCCGTGTGTCGACGGGGACCCCGACCTGCTCGACGACCCGACCAGCGGAGTCTCGCAAGCGAAGCGCAAACAGCGCCGGCCCGGGCGCCCGGGCGCTGGCCGAGAGTTGGAAACGACCGTTGGCCGTGACGGCCGCGCGATCAACGACGGCGGTGGCGGGGTCGAGCAATTCGACGACACCTGAACTGAGGGTTCCAACCTGGCCGCCGACCGAGAACCTTGCGCCGGGCGCGACCTGGCGCGGCAGTGTCAGGCTTGCCAGCCCTTGGGGAGGCGGTCCGGGGACAAACTCAGCGATCCTGTCGAGTGGAATCTGGTCACGCGGAATCAGGCCTTCGCCTTCGATGCGGACCTTCCCGGCTTCGGGATAGCGACGCAGGGCGACGCCGAGGTCGGGCGTCTTGATCGCGCCAGCGATCGGCCCGGCTTCGGGCAGGGCGATCAGGATGTCGCTCGGTTCGCGCGCGGTCGCGAGCTTGGCGCCGCGTGTCGCGACGACCAGGCGGCCGGGCGGCGTCGCGACCTTGGGTGGGAAAAGCATCAGATGCAGCAACACACCCGCCAGCCCTTGCAGCGCGATCAGCGCCGCAAAGCGCCAGACCGGCCCTCGGGCCGCGACGGGGACGGACCGTCGCCACAGCACCAGCCGGAGGGTCCCGCCCGCGACGGCCAAGACGATCAGCGCCGTCGTCCAAAACTCGGGATTGAGCCCTTCGGCGATCATCGCAACGCGTCCAGATAACGGCGCCCGCGTGCGCTTGGCGGTTCACGTCGCTGGACGCCGCCGGTCGGCCGGTCGAGCGCGCCCCACAGAAGGGCGCGTAGCCTGCGGCGGCAGTCGAGGCAGGCGGGCTCGTTGCGAACAGTGTCTATCGCGGCCGACAAGGCCAGCGGATCAGTCAAACGAGCGCGGTTGGCGCCCACCCACCGCTCGAGAGCGTCCAGACGCACCGGCGCGGCGGCAGGCGTCTCCGCCAACGCGCGCCAGGCCTCGGCAGCGGGAACGTCGGCCGGCGTCCGTGCGATCGGCGTCAGGGCGCCGGCGGCGATGCCCTCGCGTTTGCCGGTCAGGCGACGCGACAGGTCGATAGGCGGAAGCTTCGGCGAGGTCCTGGCCAGGAAGATCCGCGTGGCCTGTTGCGCGGTCTTCAGCAGATCAAGCGCGCGATGGGCGTGGGGCAGGGCCTCCTGTGGCTTGCCCTGGCGCAGAGCACGTTCGGAGCTCCACATGGCGTCGAGAGCCTGGGCGAGCGTAGAGCGCGTGCCCGGGTCGAACAGCGTGGCGGCGTCGCCGCTGTCGTGAGCGTGGCCGTACTGCGCGACCACATCGCTCATCTGGCCGAAGGTCGACGGGGCCGCCGTGTCGGCATGGTCATCGTGTCCATGGTCGTCCTGCTCCGCCGGCTTGGCGGCAGGAGAAGGTGCATCATTGGTTGGCAGGTCCAGAGCGCCGGGCGCGTCGTTGGTCGGCAGGGAAAGTCCGCCGCCGCCCTTGTCTTCTTCGCCCATGAACTGGCCATAGCGGAGGCGCAGCTGGGCCTGGTCGCCGCCGAGCGCGTTGGACCGATCGACGAACCGGTCGGACGCGATGCGCGAGCGTTGGGCGATCAGCGCCTCGGCGTCGATGATGATCTGACGCTGGCTGCGGAAATAGGCCGGCATGACCTGCCGCATCATGCCGTCCAGCCCATCAGCCAAGGCCAGGTCTGCGGGCCAGCGAAGAATGACGCTGGGGCCCTCGACCTTGTGCCGACCCGGCGCGCGATTGTCGCTGACGACCAGTTGGACGATCAGGTCGCTGCCGGGGGCCATGCCTTCCCGGGCGAGGTCGAGGGTCGTGGAATATCGCTTGCGCCGGGCGTCGCCTTGGCCGCGCAGGGACATGGAGCGCTCGGTGGTCGTGACGTTCTCGCCCTCGCCCTTGGTGACGATCACGCGAAGCGTGGCCGACGCCTCTACGCCGTAGTCGTCGCTGGCCTCGAACATGGGTGTCCATCGGGCCTGACCGGGCCTGACCATGGCAAGTTGGCTGTCAGGCGCTACGACGCGCACGATCGGCGCGGCGTCGGCCATCACTTCGAGCCGATGGAGTCGTTGTCGCGGCAGGCCGGTAGCGTCGATGCGATAGAGCGCTGATCGCGTGAAGGCTCGCTCGCCGGCCCATCTTCCGCCTGCGAGGTGTAGAGGAAGTCGAGGCTCACCGGGGAAATCCAGAGAGGTGGAGGATGGCCGGCCAGTAATGGCTATGACCCACCCGAGATGCGATCCTTCCGGGATCCGGGCGTCGAGAGAGGTCTGCTCGGAGGCCGGCAGGCCGGTGTAGGCAGGGGGCGTGATCCTCAGTCGCACGCTCTGGACCCTTGGGGCGGCGAGGCGGGATAGAGGCCCCTTGAGCTCCTGGGAAGAAGATCCGTGACGCGCGATCGACGGCCACAAGACTGTGGCGAGGATCGCTGCGGACCCGATGCCGGCCGTCCAGGCGATAGCGCGACGAGACCAGGCGGGACGCAGATCCAGGGCGTCGACCTCGGCGATGCGTGCCTGCAGCCGGTTTCGCTGAAGCGCCACCAGACCACCCAGGGCTTCTGGCTCGGTGAACAGAAGAGCGCTGCTGTCCTCCAAGGCGGGAACCTTGGCGTCGAGCGCGGCGGTCAGCCAAGCTTGGTCGAAGGCGTGTGCGCGTTTCATCGCGACCAGGGCCAACAGGACCAGCGCCGCCAGACTGGTGATCATTAGCGCCCAGACGCCGGAAAGTCGCCAAGCCAGCGTCGCCAAGGCCATGATGATCGGCAGGCCGACCCCGGCCGTGTCGAGCATGACGCGTCGCCGAGCCATGTCCTGATAGCGGGCAAGGTTCGTCGCGCTCATCATGGCGCTACCGCCCGCAGTCCCCGCGTGGCGAGCCAGCGTTCCGCCGCGAACACCAGGGCGATCATCATCGCCAGCCACGGTCGCAGATCCACGGGTGGTCGTTGATAGGCGCTCGCCCCGAGTGTTGGCGCGTGATCCACGGCCGCGACCACGGTTGGAGGGGGCGGGGGGACGAGCAACCGCCAAAGGGTGTCGGGGAAATCGGCCTCGACCAGTTGCGGCATCGCCGCTGGCGTGAGCGGGCGGGTTAGTTGCAGGACGCGTCCGTCGCCGAACCGGCCGGCGGTGGCCAGCGGCTCGCCGATGTCATCGCGCCACGTCACGCGTTTCGCGCCGTCGACCGGAGAAGGAGTGTCGTAGGAGAGCAGCGCCACGCCGCCGTCCGCGATCCAGTCCAGAACGACCGCCGGCATCGGCGCGGGCGAGAGCCAGACCAGGTAACGCGCGTCTTTCGGAAGTGGCCTGTCGGCCGGTGTGGCATCGAGTTCGGACGTTTGGCCAGGCGTGGCCCACGCGATCGCCGCGGCCCGGAAATAGTGCGCGCCCTCTTCTGCGTCTGCGGAATAGCGCACCGTAAGCGCTGGCGGCTCGCGGCGTTGAACAGGCTTGGAGCTTGGCGGGAAAGGCGCGACCCGCCATTCGACCCGCCGCGACAGCCGGGGTCGTTCGGCATCGACGCCCGAGAGCAGAGCGGGGACCACGAATGTGATGGAGGTGGAGGCCGGTGTTTCGGCGTCGAGCTGGCGAATGAGGCTGGCGGTGGCGCCGGGCGCTGACGGCGCGGCCTGATCGATCCCGGGGAAGCCGGGTGCGAGCCAGACTCTTCGGCCCTTCTCATTGTCGATGGTCCGGGCGTCGACATCGGGCGAGACAGCGATGATCGGCTGGCGCTCGGAGAGGTTCCACACCACAGGCCGGGCAAGAAAGAGCGCCACAGCGACGACGAGAAGGATCCGCGCCGCTAGCAGCAACCGCTCGTCGAGCCGCAGGCGACGGACAGGCTTGGGGCTCGGATCCAGCCAGCGTAGGGCGGCGAAGTCGATGGTGTGCGTCTCAGTGCTGCGCGCGATATGGATCGCTAGCGGGAGCAGCGCGGCGGCCAGAGCGCCGAGCGCCATGGGCAAGAGCAGGGCCGGGCTCATCGCGGCGCGGCCGCTCGGGACAGCTTCTGGATTGGCAGATCCGCGCCTTCGTCGACGAAATATTCAACGCGGCGCACGCCCTTGCTGGTCAGTCGGGCGGCCAGGGCGGCGCGGGCCTTGGTGAACCGCGACAGGAAGTCGTCGCGTAGGGACCGTCCGTCGCCAACGACCTCGATTCCGCTTTCAGGATCCTGAAACCGAAAGCCCCGGTCGAAAGGAAAATCACGCTCGTCGGCGGTCAGGATCTGAATCAGGGAAACGTCGCGACCGGAGGCGGCCAGCCGCTCGGCGGCGGCGATGCAGCCTTCGTCGAAGCCGTCGGAAAGCATTACTACCAGGTCGCCAGCGGCGATCCGGCCGCCGAAGACTGCGAGGTCTCGCTCCCACTGGACGACCCCGGTCGCACGCAGCGGCGCAAGAGTCAGCATGGCCCGGTCCCGATCCCGTCGGTCGGACCCCGGCGTCAGAACGAGCGGTCCGCCTTCGGACGCCACGATCATGCCGAACCGGTCGCCTTGATTGAGCGCGACCTCGATCAGGCTGACGGCGAGGCGCTTGGCGGCGTCGAAACGCGACCAGTCGGGCGTGGCCAGATCGGCCTGGGCCATGGAGGCGCTGGTGTCGATCACAATCCAGATCGCGACCGGGCTCTCGCGTTCGGCGTCGGTGACGAAGAAGCGATCCGAACGCGCATAGAGTTTCCAGTCGATCTTGCGCAGATCGTCGCCGCGTTCATAGGCGCGATATTGAGCGAACTCCATCGACCCGCCCCGGTTTCGGCTGGCGTGCATGCCGCCGTCGACCAAGGTCGCGGCGCGGCGCGGCGCCAACGACAGGCGTCGCAGGCGGCTACGCAGGTCCGGGGGCAGGTCGAGTGGGGACATGCTCTGCCATCAGTCCCGAGCGGGGGCGGGGAGGGCGGTCAGCAGGGCGGCGATGACGTCGTCGGTCGTCTTGCGCTCGGCCTCGGCGGCGAACGACAGCAGGATACGGTGGCGCATCACCGGAGCGGCCAGGGCCATCACATCTGCCCGGGTCGCCGCCAGCCTTCCGGCCAGCAGGGCGCGGGCCTTGGAGGCTAGGACAAGGGCCTGACCGGCGCGGGGTCCTGCGCCCCATCGAACATAGTCGCGCACTGCCTGGGGCGCATCCGGGCCAGGGCGGGTCGCGCGGACGAGCGAGGTGATCCAAGTCAGCAGTCCGTCGCTGACATGAACCTCGCGTACCCATTTCTGGAGCGCGACGATGTCCTCGCCGTTCATCACCTGGGTCGGCGCGGCGATCTCGCCGCCGGTGGTGCGCACAAGAATCGCCCGCTCTTCCTCGGCGGTCGGATAGCCCACCCGGATATTGAGCAGGAAACGGTCCAGCTGCGCCTCGGGCAGGGGATAGGTGCCGGCTTGTTCGAGCGGGTTCTGCGTCGCCAAGACGAAGAAGGGCTCGGCCAGCTTGTGGGTGACGCCCGCATAGCTGACCGTGTGTTCCTGCATCGCTTCCAGCAGGGCGGCCTGGGTTTTGGGCGGCGTGCGGTTCAGTTCGTCGGCGAGCAGCAGGTTGGTGAACACCGGTCCGGGTTGGAACCGGAAATGGCGATGGCCCGTACCGTGATCCTCCTCCAGCACCTCGGTGCCAAGTATATCGCTGGGCATCAGGTCGGGGGTGAACTGGACGCGATGGAAGTCGAGCGCCAGAGCCTGTCCAAGTGTGCGCACCAGCAGCGTCTTGCCCAGCCCGGGAACGCCCTCGATCAGGCAGTGACCGCGCGCGAGCAGGCCGATCAGCAGTTGCTCGACGACCTCGTCCTGACCCACGATCGTCTGGCCGATCGCCGCGCGCAGTTCGCCCAGCCGCACGAGCTTGAGCGCGATTTCGGCTTCGGTGGGAGTGTCGGTCATCGAGAATTCCAGGACAGGCGAAGAGGTCAGGCGGTCAGGGCGTAGAGGATGATGTTGACCGCGAACTTGGTGTTGTCTTCGGCCAGAAAGCGCTTGTTGCGCCAGTCGTAATCCCACTCGCAGCCGTAATCCTTGTTGCTGTAGAGCAGGCCAAGGCGCCCGGCGATCTCGATGCCCTTCAGATAGTCGTGGACGAGGTCGTCGCCCCAGCCATTGAGCTCGAAACTGGTCGCGGGCGGCCCGTCGAACTTGAAGAAGTTCCGATAGATCGCGTGGTTGTTCGGCAGCTTGCGCAGGGCGTCATCGCCAAAGATCTTGCGCATCTGGCGCTCGAACGACTTGGCGAACAGGCCGTCGATGTCGTGGTTGCAGTCATCGACCAGAACAAAGCCGCCGTTGCGGACATAGCGCTCGAAATTGGCCGCCTCGGCGGTGTTGAACTCGACCAGCTTGTGCCCCGCCAGATAGCAGAAGGGCGCGGTCAGCATTGCCGGATCCGACAGGCGAACCACCCGCTCCTGCGGATCGACCCTCAGATTGGTGTAATCGACCAGCGAGGTCAGGATGTTGGACGGCATTCGTTGATCCACGTCCCAGTCGCCGGAATCGTAGCGCAGGCGGGTGAACCAGAAATCATAGACGGGGGCCGCCGTGGCGGCGCGCGGGAGGCTGGCGAGCCAGCCTCCCATTGCGCCGCCGGTAAGCACTCGAAGACACTCCGCACGCGTCATGCGGTTACTGGTCATGGGTGATCCAGTCAGACGGCGTCCGACAGCGAGGTGAAGGTGAAGTCGCGCAGTTTCATCGCCGGGATCATCAGCTTCATCTGACCGCCTTCGCTGACGCGAACCGGTCGGCCCAGGTCGTCGATGTTGTTGAGCATGATCACCGGCGACTCGTTGAAGCGGAAGTTCTTCAGCGGGTACTTGAGCTGACCGTTCTCGATGTAGAAGGTGCCGTCGCGGGTCAGGCCGGTCAGCAGCACCGTCTGGGGATCGACCATGCGGATGTACCAGGTGCGGGTCACCAGGATGCCGCGCTCGGTCTCGCGCACCAGGTCGGCGGTCGATTTCGTACCGCCCGACATGATGATGTTGCCAGGGCGCCCGACAGCCTTCTTGCCCTGCTTCTGCGCCCAGTAGCGGGAATAGAGCAGGTTGGTCACCCGGCCGTTCTCGACCAGCGGCATGCGCTCGCGCGCCTGGCCCTGGGCGTCCCATGGGAGCACCGGCAGCTCAGCGTCCCACGGGTCGGCCATGAAGGTGACGCGCGGGTCAAAGATCTGCTCGCCGACCTTGTTGCCGCCGCCCTTCTTGGAAAGGAAGCTGCGGCCTTCATCGGCCTGACGGGCGTCGAAGTAGTTGAACATGAACGAGATCAGGCCCGCGGCGGCGGCCGGTTCCAGGATCACCGTATATTTGCCGGGCTCCAGGGCCTGGGCCTCGGCCGAGGCGCTGGCCTTGCGCATCGCGATCTGGATGTCGCTGGAGGCGTTGAAGCCGCTGGAATCCTGCAGGTTGCGGCTGACCCAGCCAGACCCGCGACCGTCTTCGGTGCGCACCGTGCAGGTGTAGTCCATCTCGGTGGCGCGCTGATAACCCGCTGCGCCCTTGCTGTTGGCGAAGGCGACAAAGCTATGCTCGTCGCTCAGATAGCCGGCGGCGATCAGCTTCTGGGCGCGGCAGGGGGCGATCGAGGCGCGAGCGATCTCGGCGCGTTGCTCCGGCGTCATTGCCGCCGTCGCCGCGCTGAAGGTCGAGCTTGGGCGATAGGTCTGGGGTTCGACGGCGGGAACGAACTCAGGGCTTTCCGGCGCGAGCTTGGCCAGGTCCTCGGCGCGCTTGACTACCCGCGCCAGGGCGGCGTCGGAGAACTCGTTGATGGTCGCGGTTCCCGTGCGCCGCCCGAAGGCGACCTGAACCGACAGTTCGGTGTCGCTGACGACGCCGCTGGTCGAGACGTTATTCAGCGCGAAGCGGATATTGCCTTCGACCGATCCGACCAGTTGCACGGTGCACTCGTCGGCCTTCGATAGCTTGATGACCTTGTCGAGGATCGTCTTGGCTTCGGCTTCTGTCATGATGCTCATTGGACTGTCTCCCTCGATCCGATCAACCGAGCGAGCGCGCGGTATTGATAACGTTGATGTCGTCGAACCTGGTCGTCGACGAGCCGTGGCTCACAGCCGAAACTTGGCTGGGCTGGCCCTTGCCGTCGAAGAAGGATCCAAACAGCCGGTAGTCGCTTTCGTCGCAGATCGCGGTGCAGGCGTTCCAGAACTCCGGCGTGCGCATCTGGTAGGCGACGTCTTCCAGCGGCTGGGTGATCTTGCCGTCCTTGATTTCGTAGAACAGCGTGCCGCCGAACTGCGCGTTGTAGCGCTGCTGGTCGATCGAGAACGATCCGCGACCCAGGATGTAGATGCCGTTCTCGACGTTGGCGATCATGTCGTTCAGGCTCAGCTTGGCCTTGCCCGGCCGGAGCGAGACGTTCGGCATCCGCTGGAACTGCACGGTCGACCAGGAGTCGGCGTAGGAGCAGCCGTCGGACTCGGTCTTGCCCAGGATATGGGCCTGATCGCGCGTAGCCTGATAGTCGATCAACTTGCCGTCCTGGATCAGCGGCCATTGCTTGGTCTGGACGCCCTCGTCATCATATCCGACCGCGCCCAGGCTTCCGGGTTGCAGCTTGTCGGCCATGATGTTGACGATGTCGCTGCCGTACTTGAAGCGGGCCTCGCGCTTGTCGAGCGTGGCGAAGCTTGTGCCGGCATAGTTGGCCTCGTAGCCCAGCACGCGGTCGAGTTCGAGCGGATGCCCGATGGACTCGTGGATGGTCAGGCCCAGGTGGTTGGGGTCTAGCACCAGATCATATTGGCCTGGCTTGACCGACTTGGCGGTCAGCTTCTCGCGCGCTTGCACAGCCGCGGCCTTGGCGTCCTCGACCATGTCATAGGACTTGCCGTAGCTGATAATGCCGTTGGGCGAGGTCGTCTGATCGGCCTTCTGCGGCTCCAGATATTCGAAGCCCAGACCCATCGGCGACGACAGACCCTCGCGCGAGCGGAACTTGCCGGTCGCCTTGTCGATCGCGGTGACGGTGAAGGGCGACCAGATCCGGTGGACGTCCTGGTCGATATAGGAGCCGTCGGTGCTGGCGAAATACTTCTGCTCGTTGACCAGGAACAGGCTGGAATTGACGAAGCTGGCGCCGGCCCCCAGCGCTGCGGCGTTGACGCCCAGCAGCAGGTCGACCTTCTCTTGGAGGGAAACCTCCATGCCGTTGCGGCGGATCGGCGTGCGCCATTGCACTTCGCCGACGCCCTTGGTCGGCGCCAGCCGCACCGGGGCGGTCTGGTTCTTGGCGTTGGCCTTGGCGATGGCGATGGCCAGACGCGCGGCGTCCGCCACGGCTTGCGCCGACATCTGGTTGGTGGCTGCGAAGCCCCAGGCGCCGTCGGCGATGACGCGAACGCCGACGCCGCTCGATTCGGTGTTGGTCACGTTCTGGACGTTGGCTTCGCGCGTGATGATGAACTGGCGCAGATAATGACCCACGCGAACGTCGCAATAGCTGGCGCCGCTGGCCTTGGCAGCGCTCAGGGCCGCATCGGCCAGGCGCTTCTTGATCTCGAGATCCAGCCTTTCGACCAGTTGCTCGGCGGCGATGGCGCGGCCGGCGAAGCCGGGCAGCAGTACGCCTCCGGCGCCGATTCCGCAGGCGGCGAGGAATTGACGTCTATCCAAGTTGCTTCTCCCCAGTGGCCCACGATCTGGCGCGCGTGCGTACCGGCCGTTCGTGAACGGGTTCTGTTGCACAAACATTTCTGTGACACAGGCCGTCGCAGGTCAAATCTTTCCCGATTGGGAAGCGTCGCATTGAGAATGTGCACTTGCGACCAATATGGCCCGCTGACGCTGCCGGCGCGTGCTCGCAGCATTTCGCTCCGATACGCTGCGGCAAACGGTCTTTGCCAAGGCGCCTGCGGCTGCATTGCGAGCAACTAGGCGAGGGGAACCTCAAACAGGGCGCCCTCGAACGTCTCGGCCCCTCGCCCGATAGCGGCGACCGCCGCGATCAGCCGGCCGCTGCGTCCGAGCATCTCGTCCGCCAGCGCGACCATCAAGGGATTGGGCGTCGCATAGGGCGCGGCCAGGCGAAGAGCGCGAGCAATCTCTGCTTCTGCGCGCCCAGGCGCCCGCTGGCAGGCGATGATGAGTGCCGCCGCCGTGGAACGGCTGACTCCGGCCCAGCAGTGCACGAGCAGCGGCCGCGCCGCGTCCCAGCGAGCCGTGAACGCCAGCAAGTCGGCAACCTGTTCGGCATTGGGCGCGACAAGGCCGTCCCGCGGCGCCGCGATGTCATGAAACGCCAATCGCAGGTGCTCGCCATCCGGCGCGGGCCAGCTTTCCGGGGGCGAGGACGGCGACAGCAGGCTGACCATGTGCGATGGCCGGTGCAGGGTCACCGCCGCGTCTACCTGACTGAGCGGGCAGACGAGCAGCGTCATCGCGTGGCCAGCATGGCCGACACGCCCAGCAGGACGCCAAGTTCAGCGACCTGCTCGACCCCGCCCAGCACATCGCCGGTGTAGCCGCCGATCAACCGCCGGGCCGTGAGCGTCAACATCAAAGCCAGCCCGGCGCCGATCGCCGCGCCGGCCAGCCCAGCCATGCCGAGCAGCGCCAGCGGCCAGAGGCCGAGGAGGGCGGCGACGAGCAGTTCGCCCGGCCTGACCCCGTCCGGCGCGGGTTTGTACTTTGCGCTGGTCGGGCCACTGACATTTGGCTGCAGCACCATCACGGCTACGGCGGCCGCGCGGCCGGCGCCGTGGGCGGCGACAAGGGCCAGGGCGGCCGTGGTCAGCGGCAGGACGGTCAGGGCGGCGACCTTGAGGGCCAGGACCATGCCCAAGGCCAGGACACCATAGGTCCCGACCCGGCTGTCCTTCATGATTTCCAGACGGCGCGCGGGGGTCTGGCCCCCACCCAGCCCGTCGGCGGTGTCGGCCAGGCCGTCCTCGTGGAAGCCGCCGGTCAGGAGCAAGCCCACCGCGATCGCCAGCAGGGCGGGCAGGGCGCCGCTCCACACTTGTCCGCTCGCCAGCAACACCAGGGCGCAGGCGGCGCCGACCAGAACACCGACCAGCGGGAAGTAGCGCGCCGCACGGGTGATCCAGTCCGGTTCGAAGTCGGCGAAGGACGGGGCCGGCACGCGGGTCAGGAACTGCACGGCGCAGAGAAACAGCTTCAGCTGGCGCGGCATCAGCCGGGTTCCGCAAGAACTTCGGCCAGGTCGGCCACTTCCGTCAGCAGATTGGCGGCGGCGACCAGTAGCGGCGCGGCCAGGGCCGCCCCGGTACCCTCGCCCAGCCTCAGGTCCAGGTCGAGCAGGGGGCGGACGCCCAGGGCTCGAAGCATAAGGGGATGACCGCGCTCGGCCGAGCCGTGGGAAAAGACGCAATAGTCGAGGGCCGCCGGAACCAGCCGGATTGCCGCCAGGGCCGCCGCCGTACTGATGAAGCCGTCGATCAGCACCACTCGCCGCGTGGCCGCCGCGCCCAGCACGGCGCCGGTCATCATGGCGATCTCCAGACCGCCGAACTCCGCCAGCACGTCCAGGGGCGCCCTTGCGTCAGAGCGCTGGGCCGCCAGGGCGACACCGGCCCGCTTGCGGATCATGCCGTCGGGATCGTGGCCGGCGCCCTGGCCGACGCAGTCGTCCAGTGGCGCCGGGGCGAGGCGGTGCATGATCAGGGCCGCGGACGAACTGTTGCCGATGCCCATTTCTCCCAGGGCGACGACCTGCGCGGTCGACGCCCGGGCGATCTCGCAGCCGTGCGCAATGGCCTGCAGGACCTCGTCTTGGGTCAGGGCAGGTTCGCGGGCGGCGTTGCGCGCCCCCCGCCGAACCTTGGCGGCGATCAGGTCGGGGTGGGCGGGCAGGTCCGCGTCAACCCCCGCGTCCACCACGCGCACCCGCACCCCCGTGGCCTTGGCCAGAGCGCCGACGCTGGAGCGTCCGGACAGGAACAGCCGCACCATGGAGGCGGTGACGCTCGGGGGGTAGGCCGAGACCCCCTCGTGGGTCAGGCCGTGGTCGCCGGCGAACACATAGAGTTCTGTAAGGTCGAGGCGCGGGTCGAGTCGGTTCTGGATCAGGCCGATTTGCACTGCCAGGTCCTCGAGCCGCCCGAGGGATCCCGGCGGCTTGGCCTTGGCGTCGAGGATACCGCGCAGCCGGGGCTCCAGCGCGGTATCGACGGGGATGACGGTCGGCAAGGCGGTCATGACAAGGTCCTGGATAGACGAGGAGTGATCATCGGGCGAGCAGCGTCGCAGTGCCCAGGGCCAGCGGAATTACCCACAGCAGGGCGCAGGCCCGGCGATAGATAGCCAGGCCGCGTTCAAGGTCTTCAACGGAGGGCGCGGGGCCGTCCCCGAACGCTGGCCGCGCGGCTACGACGCCGTCATAGCGCGCCGCGCCGCCCAGACCGACACCCAGCGCCCCAGCCATAGCGGCCTCGGGCCAACCGGCGTTAGGCGACGCGTGCAGCCGTGCGTCGCGGCGCATCGTCCGCCAGGCCAATCCCCGTCGCTGGCCGGCGGCCAGGACCAGCAGGACGCCGGCCAGTCTTGCGGGTGGCAAGTTCATCAGGTCGTCGGTCCGCGCGGCCCCCCAACCGAACATCCGCCAGCGCGGCTCTCGGTGGCCAATCAGGCTGTCGGCGGTGTTGACAGCCTTGTAGGCGAACAGGCCGGGCAGGCCGCCGACCAGCAGCCAGAAGGCCGGAGCGACAACGCCGTCATTGAAGCTCTCGGCCAGGCTCTCCAGGGCGGCGGCGGCGATCTCTGCGGCGTCGAGTTCGGCGGTGTCGCGGCCGACGATCCTGCTCACCGCCGCACGAGCGGCGGGAAGGTCGCCGGCCCGCAGCGGGACCAGAACGGCGACGACATGCTGGTACAGGCTGCGCTGGGCCAAACCGACGGTCGCGATCAGGGCGATGATCGCCAGGCTGGGAAGGCTGTCGCCCAGGATTCCGTGCAGGATCGCGCCCAGCGACACAGCTACTCCTATCAAGATGGCGACCACCACGACGCCTGACAGGCGCCGCCGGTCGTCACTAAGGTCGGGCCTGTTCCAGCGTCGCTCAAGGTCTTCAATCAGCGTCGCCGGCCAGGCCACTGGGTGCGGCGCGAGGCGGTGCAGCCAGGCCGGATAACCCAACACGGCCTCCACCCCGAGGGCCAATGCCACGATCCAGGCCCAGGGCGCGGCGTCAGTCACGGGCTAGCCCGATCAGCTCGATCAATGGCCCCGCGGAGCCCGGCACGATCGCCGCCTCAACGCCATAGGCTCGGCGAAGGACATCGGGGGTCAGGGCCTCCAGCGGCGCCGCGTCGGCGATCAGCGCCCCGTCCAGCAGCACCACCACCCGGTCGGCCAGGCGCAGGGCCACGCCGAGGTCGTGCAGGGTCATGATGACCCCATGGCCGCGCTTGGCCGCGAAGCCGCGCAACAGGTCGACGGTGTCCAACTGGTGGCCGGGATCCAGGCCTGCCAGCGGCTCATCGGCCAGAAGCCAGGAGGGCTGGCCGGCCAGGACACGGGCCAGCAGGGCGCGGCCCCGTTCACCGCCGGACAGGGTGGTGACGTCGCGGTGGGCCAGGCTGGTCATCCGGGTCTGATCCAGGGCCGAGCGCACCGCCGCGTGGTCGACCTCGCTCAGGCCGTGCGCCCCGCTGTGGGGCGTGCGGCCCAGACCCACCAGGGTCTCGACATCCACTGCCCAGGCTACCTCCGGCGTCTGGGGTAGGAAGCCCACACGCTGCGCGCGTTCGCGGTGCGGCAGGGTCAGGATCGGCGTGTCGCCGAGCGCGGCGCGGCCAGCGTCGGGACGGCGCAGTCCCGCCAGGCAGGCCAGCAGGGTCGACTTGCCGGCGCCGTTGGGCCCGACGATGGCGGTGACCTCGCCCGGCCGGAACCGCGTGCTGATCCGATCCAGAATGACCCGGTCGCCGAACGCGACGACGAGGTCGTCGACGACCAGGTCGCCGGTGTCGCCCACGCTCATGCCAGCCTCCGGCGCATCGAGATCAGCAGGGCCAGGAAGAACGGCCCTCCGATCGAGGCCATGGCGACGCCCAGCCGGACCTCTGCGGCCGACGGGGTCAGCCGCACGATAATGTCGGCTGTAAGCACCAGCACGGCCCCGGCGACGGCGCTGGGGGCCAACAGCGCGCCGGGCTGGTGGCCGACAAGGGGCCGCATCATGTGTGGCACGATCAGGCCTACGAAGCCGATCATCCCGGTCACCGCCACGCTGGCGCCTGAGGCCATGCCGACCCCGACCGCCAGCAGCACCCGCGTCAGGGGCAGGTTGATCCCCAAGGCTCTCGCCCCGGTCTCTCCAAGTGTCAGGGCGTTCAGGGCTCGGCCCAAGGTCAGCAGTACCCCGCAGCCGACCGCGATGAACGGCAGGGCCATCCAGACGTCGTCGGCGCTACGGTCGGTCAGGGAGCCGAGCAACCAGTTGATGATCTCCTGGGCCGCCCAGGGACTGGGGGCCAAGCTCAGCGCCAGAGCGACGCCGGCGCTGGCCACGCTGTCGAGAATCACCCCGGCCAGGATGAAGGTGATCGTCCCGCCAGTCCCGCCGGCCAGGGCCAGCATGACGGCCACGCCGATCCCCGCGCCGACCATAGCCGCCGCGAACAGCATCCATGGCGTGCTGAGCCCCATGGCAAAGTACATGGTCGTCACCGCGCCCAGAGCGGCCATGGACGAAACGCCCAGCACGCCGGGGTCGGCCAGCGGATTACGCGTATAGCCCTGCATCGCCGCGCCCGAGAGCCCCAGCGCCGCGCCGACCGCGACGGCCAGGATGGTGCGGGGAACACGGAGCTCGAAGATGATCGCCCAGCGCGGATCGTGCGCGCTCGGCGACCAGGCGCTCCACGGCACCCAGACCCGCCCGGCCGTCAAGGACAGTGCGCAGAGCAAGAGCACGAGAGCGCACAGGCCCGTCATCAACAGAAGCCGCTTGCCGGTCATGCGGACGCTCCGAGCACTTGCCGCCGGGCGGTGGCCAGGACGGCCGCGGTCTGGATCAGCACCGGGCCGCCGCAATAGAGCAGCCGCTCGGGAAACACCGCCCGTTGCATGCGGGGGCCGACGCTGGCCAGGGCTGGATGGTTGAGGATGCGCTCGGCCCAAGTCGGAGCATTGGGCGTGGCCTGACCGGCCAGCAGCACCTCGGGCGGATCGTCCAACAAGCGCTCCAGCGAGACATTGCCCCACTTCTTGAGACCGTAACGCTGGGCGACGTTCACGAACCCCGCACGGCGCATCATCTCATCGACCAGGGTGCCGTGGCCGGCGGCGAAGCCGTTGGGCTGGAACACCAGGGCGGTGACCGGCCGGGCGCCGGGGCGCGGCGCGCCCCTGGCCATGGCCGCTTCAATGCGGGCGATCAGCGCCTCGCCGCGCCGGGGATGGCCGACGGCCTCGGCTATGCGTCGGATCTGCGCCTGGTTCTCGATCCAGCTGTTGGGCACCTTGAAGAGCTCGGTGCGGATCTCCAGGCGCTTCAGCGCCGTCCGGGTGGCCAGCGACGAGTGGGCGGCGGTCAGCACCACGTCGGGACGAAGGGCGATCACCTCCTCGGCGCTCTCGTAGGTCATCGGATAGGTCCGGGCGACGTCGGCGATCGTCGATTGCTGGGCGTCGCGGGCATAGTGGCTGAGCGCCAGGATCTGATGGCGGTCGGCGACATTGACCAGCACCGCGTCGGTGCAGGGATTGAGCGAGACCACGCGGGGCAGGGGCCGCGCCACGGCCGCGCCGCCGGGCACCCCGAGCGCCAGACCCGTCCCGATTGTTGCCCGCCGGGTCAGGCCGGTCAAAACTCGACCCCGCGCTGGGCCTTGAAGCCCTGCTCGAACGGGTGCTTGACCAGAGTCATCTCGGTGACCAGATCGGCAATCTCAAGAAGTTGCGGCTTGGCGTTGCGACCGGTCAGGCAGACATGCTTGTCGTTGGGCCGGGCCTTGAGAACCTCGACCACCTCGTCGATGTCGAGATAGTCGTAGCGCAGGGCGATGTTGATCTCGTCCAGCAGTACGAAGTCCAGCTTGGGATCGGCGATCATCTCCTGCGAAACCAGCCAGGCCGCGCGGGCCGCGGCGATGTCGCGCGCCCGATCCTGGGTGTCCCAGGTGAAACCCTCGCCCATCACCTCGTAGCGGACCTGATCGGGGAATTTCTTGAAGAAAAGCCGCTCGCCGGTCTTCCACTTGCCCTTGATATATTGGACGACGCCGACCTTCAGGCCCCAGCCCAGGTGACGGGCCACCATGCCGAAGCCGGCCGAGGACTTGCCCTTGCCGTCGCCGGTATGGACCAGCAGCAGCCCCTTCTCGAGGGTCTTGGTCTCCATCATCGCGTCCCGCTCGGCCTTGAGGGCGCGCATCGCCTCGGCGTGTCTGGCATTGAGGTCTTCGGTCATCACAGTGTCTCCAGGGCGTCGGCGAGGCGGAGCCAATCGGGCTCGGGGCCGGGAAGGCCGAAGCGGATCAGAGTCTCGTCCCAGGGGAAGGGGCGGGTGAGGATGCCGGCCCGGGCTAGGACCTCGAAACGGCGCGGGGCGTCGGTGGCGCGGGTCAGCCGGAAAAGCGAGGTTCCCCCGGCGACCTCGAACCCTCCGCCGTGCAGCAGAGCGTCCAGCCGCGCCGCGTCCTGCGTCAGCCGTCGGCGGGCATGGGCCGCCCAGGCCAGGTCGGCATAGGCGGCCAGGCCCACGGCGATCGCCGGTCCCGAAACCGCCCAGTCGCCAAGGGTCTGCCTGACCCGCGCGGCCAAGGCCGGTTCGCTGATCAGAAAGCCGAGGCGCACGCCGGCCAGGCCGTAAAACTTGCCGAACGAGCGCAGGACGATCAGCCGCTCATGGCCCGGAGCGCCCGCCAGCGGCGCGACCGACAGCGCCGGGTCGTTGTCGGCGAAGGCCTCGTCGACGATCAGCCAATCCCCTGTCAGTCCGAGAACCTGATCGGGCGTCAGGGCCAGTCCGTCCGGATTGTTCGGATTGACCACCACCCGCAGGTCAACGGCCCCGGCGTCGCCAGCCAGGCACGTCGCGCCAGCCAGGCACGTCGCGCCCGCGAGGCGCCAGGCCTCGGCGTGACCACCATAGGTCCGCGCCGGAACGCCGATCCTCGACGCCGGCAGCAGGCTCGGCAAGCGGCGGATCAAGGCCTCGCTGCCGGGCGCCGCGGCCACCCGAGCCGGATCCTCGACGCCGAACGCTGCCGCAGCTGCCCGCTCCAACGCCCTGACGGTATCGGGATCAGGCAGACGCGACCAAGCTTCGGGCGCCAGGGCCGGAACCGGATAGGACCAGGGATTGATCCCGGTCGACAGGTCAAGCCAGGGCGCCGGCGCGTCCGGATAGAACGTCCGCGCCGCGCCGAGGCGACCGCCGTGGCCAAGAAGGGCCCACGGCGTCGCCATGGCTAGAACCTGGCTCGAACGCCGGCGAAGGCGCCGCGACCCAGGGTCCCGTAGCGGTAAAGGGTCTCGTACTGCTGGTCGAGCAGGTTCTCGACCCGGCCATAGACCTCGAAGGTCTCGTTGATCGGGTAAGCGATCCGCACGTCCGTCAGCACGTAGCTCTTCAGGCGCCGGGTGTTGCTGGCGTTGTCGAAGCTGTGACCGACATACTGCATCGACACCCCGCCGCTCAGGCCGGCCGGCAGATCGATCGCCAGATCCGCGTTGGCGGTTTCACCCGCCCGCCGCGCCAGGTCCTTGCCGAAATTGGCCCCCGCCGAACGGTTGGTGGCGTCCATGTTGGTGTAGTTGGTCGAAACCGTGACGATGGTGTTGACCTCGTAGGACGCTTCGACCTCGACACCGTCGGCCTTGGTCTTAGCCGTGTTGGCATAGCCGCCGAAGTTGGGCGGAGTGTTGTTGGACACGAAGTCGATCTGGTTTTTGGTGTCACGGCTGAAATAGGTGACTGACCCGCGCAGGCGACCTTCCAGCAAGGCGTGCTCGACGCCGAGATCCCAGCTCTTGGCCTCCTCCGGCTTCAGGGTGGTGTTCCCGTAGTCGCTGTAGAGCTGGTACAACGACGGAGCCTTGAAGCCTTCGCCGTAGTTGGCGCGCAACACCGTGGCGCCTTCGTTCAGCGACCAGGCTGCGCCCGCCTGGTAGGTGGTGGAGCCGCCGAAGGTGTCGTGCTCGTCGCGGCGGACGCCGCCTGTCAGGGTCAGGCCCGGGGCTGGCTTGGCCTGAAGTTGGCCGTAGACGCTGTCCATGCCCGTGGCGTGTCGGTCGACCTGGGGACTGAACGACGGCGAGGCGGTGCGGAACCATGTGCGCTCGGTCTCGGCGCCGAACACCGCTCGCCAGACCGGATTGATGGTCCAGGCGCCCTGATACTCCAGGCTGTTGTCTGTGCCTCGCGAGTCGAAGGTCTTGGGCGCGCTGAGGGTTGGATCGTAGTTGTCACGATCGGTCTGGGTGTAGGAATAGCCAACGCGGCTGGCCAGGGCGCCGTCGAAACTGGATAGGCGCGCACCCAGATAGCTGACCAGTTCCCTGATCTTGCCGTACTCGGGGGTGTCGGCGAAGGCGTAGAACGGGGCAGGGAAGCCGTCGAATTCGTTGCGGCCGGCGGTGTAGGAAACGCGACCATCCAGGGCGACCGCGTCGGTCACGTTCAAGTCCAGGCGGCCGCTGACAGCGGTGTTGCGGTAGCCGTCCTTCTCCTTGCCGCCCCGGGACTCGGCGAAGTTGGAGATTCCGGCCGTGGTGTATTGGCTGGCCGCCAGCCGCCAGCCGCCCCAGGCCCCGCCGGCCCCGGCGCCGAAGCGGGCATAGGCCGTGGCCCGCGAGCCGCCCTCGATCGCTGCGTCGCCCGACAATGCGCTGTCCGGCGTCTTGGTGATCATGCTCACCACGCCGCCGATGGCCTGGCTGCCCCACAGGGTCGATTGCGGGCCGCGCAACAGCTCGATGCGGCTAACGTCGCCGGCTAGGAGGTTGGCGAAGTTGTAGCCCCCGCCCGTCGACGATGGGTCGTTCAGCTTGACGCCGTCGATCAACACGGCGGTCTGGTCACTCTCTGCGCCGCGAATGCGCACCTGGGTCGAGCCACCCACGCCGCCGTTTCGCGTGACGGTCACGCCGGGCGTGCGTGACAGGAGGTCCGAGACCACGACGGCCTGACGCTGGCGCAAGGTCTCGCCGGTGATCACGGTCATGCTGACCGGCGTTTCGGACAGCTTGTCCGCGGCGCGTCCGGCGGTGACGACCACCTGGTCGACCGCATTGGCGTCAGAGAGGGTCTCGGCGGCCAGCAACTGGCTTGGCAGGGCGAGAGCCGGAAGAGCGGCCACCAGGGCCAAGACGGAACTATAGCGCATGTTCAAATCCTCCGTGCGCGGCAACGAAGGCTGGCCCGAGGACTCGGACCGGCCCGACGATGTCGCCTCGGGGGAAAGAACCCCATCGTACGGCGCACCCCGGCCGGACGAAGGACGACTGCGACGGGCAGGTCTCCTGGCTCGCGGGTCAATGCCGGTGCGCGTCGCCTTCCCAGCCATCGCCCCGAAGGACGACGACCAGTGGCTTAGTGACGCGCGGACTCGCCGCTTACAGTTGCGGGGGCAGCCCGGGTTTCACACCCGAGTTCCCTTTTCATCTTCTTTCGAAGAACCTGTCGCGAGAGCTGCACTATATGTTGCGTCGCACACGGTCAATCGGAGCATGTCTTGTCGTTCACCCTCGTTCTCGGCGGAGCCCGGTCTGGCAAGAGCGCTTTCGCCCAGGCGGCGGCGGAGGCCAAAGCAGCTGAGGCGGGCGGGCGCCTCGTGATGATCGCCACCGCTCAAGCCTTCGACACCGAGATGGCAGACCGCATCGCCCGCCATCGTCAGGATCGCGGCCCGGCCTGGACGACGCTAGAGGCGCCGCTCGACCTCATCGCCAATCTGGACGGCCTGAGTGCGGACGACGTGGTGGTGGTCGATTGCCTGACGCTCTGGCTATCGAACCTGATGCTGGCCGAGTTCGACGTCGCGGCGGCTGGCGGCGATCTGGTCGCGGCCGCTGAGCGTTTTCAAGGCACGCTGTGGCTGGTGTCCAACGAGGTCGGGTTCGGCATCGTGCCCGACAACGTACTAGCCCGCTGTTTCCGCGACGAAGCCGGCCGCCTGCACCAGACCCTGGCTCGGTCGGCCGGCGCGGTAACCCTGATAGTCGCCGGCCTGGCGCTGCGGATGAAATGATAAAACACCGTTGGCTTCCCCCCATTGAGGCGTCGCACCTAAAAGTCTGACTCATAATGTTTCTGATTGTGATCAGAGGGTTGCGAGCCTTCGGGTCATGAGCTGGACCGATGCCATGAAGAGCCATTCGGTTGAGCTTTCGAGAGTGGCCTCGAAGTCCTTGGCCAGGCGTCGGTTTCGGCCGAGCCAGGCGAAGGTGCGCTCCACGACCCATCGGCGGGGCAGCAGCACGAAGCCCTTGGCGGTGTCGGATCGCTTGATGATCTCGATCTTCCAGTCGCCGCGCCCGGCCATGGCGTGTCGCAGCTTGTCGCCGGCATAGCCGCCGTCGGCGAAGACGTGGCGCAGCCAGGGGAAGCTGGCGCAGATCGCGGTCAGGACGTCGGGCGCGCCGTCGCGATCCTGGATATCGGCTGTGTGGACCCGGGCTGTGACGAGCAAACCACCGGTGTCGGTGAGGATGTGGCGCTTGCGGCCTTTGATCTTCTTGCCTGCGTCATAGCCGCAAGACCCACCGCTTTCGGTGGTTTTGACGCTCTGGCTGTCGATCACCCCGGCGCTGGGCGAGGCCTGGCGCCCCACCGCCTCACGGCAGGCCATCAGCAACAGATGATTGATCGAGGTCCAAAGGCCGCTGTCGCGCCAGGCGTAGAAATAGCGCTGAACCGTCGTCACCGGCGGAAAGTCTCCCGGCAGCATCCGCCACGGCAGGCCGCTGCGTAAAACATACAGCAGGGCGTTGGTGATCGTCCGCCGGGACCACTTGGCCGGTCGCCCCAGCCGAGACCGCGCCGGGACCAGCGGTTCCAGAACCGCCCATTCCTCGTCCGTCAGATCGCTTGAATACCGCAGGCCCTTTCGGGCATGCTTGCGCCGGGTGGTTTCGGTCCACACGTCAAATTCCGTTGATGGCTCGCACCTCCAACAGAATCACAAGTGACTGAAATCACCCAACTTCATTTCGGGTCAGCCTCTAAGGTAAGTGGTGGTGGGCGATTAGGTGTCCACGTAAAAGCCAAGTGGACACCTATGACCTCGACTAACGAGCCTGCTCACGGCGGGGGCACGGCTCGTCACCGCAACATTCGCCGCAGATGGAGCGATGAGGTCAAACGGCAGATTGTCGCCGAGACCTACGCCGATGGCGTCTCGCTGGCTATGGTCGCGCAGCGGCATGACATCAGCCCCGGGCAACTGTTCAACTGGCGGGCGCTGATGGGTGCTGCTGGAATGGGATTGGCGGTGATCCCGGCGCAGAGCGCCCCGGCGATTACGGCGATTGAAATTACGCCCGAGGTCAGGACCCCGCCGCCAGCCGGGCCAATTGCCGTGATCGTTATCGACCTGCCGGGCGGCGCTCGAGTGACCGTCGATGGGGCGATTAGCGAGCCCGTCCTGCGTCGCGTCCTGCTGGCCTTAAAGGCGACGTCATGATCTCGCCGCCGTCTGGCGCGCGGGTCTACCTTTTGACCGCCCCGTGTGACATGAGGGAGGGCATCAACGGCCTGGCCGGCCAGGTTCAGTCGGTTCTGAAAACCGATCCCTGCTCCGGCGCGTTGTTCCTCTTCCGGGTGAAGGCTGGCGATCAGCTGAAGATCCTGGCTTGGGACGGCACTGGCATGTGCCTGTTCATCAAGAAACTTGAGCAAGGGCGGTTTGTTTGGCCGCCGATTGTGGAAGGGCGACTTCAGCTTACGGCTGTGCAATTGGCGCTTTTGCTCGAGGGCATCGACTGGCGGCGGACGGTCGCGCCGCCGGAGACGAAGCGGCCGCAAATCGCATAACAACGGATCTGGGGACGACTGGGCGCATTCTCCTCGTCCAGGATGATACAACCCTGCAGATGCTGACAGCGGATGCCATGGAGGCGGCGGGATTTAGAGTTGAGCTCGCCGCGACACCGGGTGAAGCCTTGGGAAGAGTGCGCGCGAGCCGCGGCGACTACGCTGCAGTTCTGGTGGATTTAAAAGCGCAATAGGCCGATCCCGCAGCCCTGGTTTCCGAGATCCGAGCCGCTTTCGCAGATCTTCGTCTGGTTGTTGTGCACCACGGAGAACAATCTGCGGGACTGACTGACCTCCGGTTCGCTGTCACGATTCTGCGGCCCTATAATTCCAAGCGATTGGCCGAGGCGCTCTCATCGCTTGGAGTCCGCTCCGCAAGGACGGATTGATCCTCCCTTTGTCACGGACGCCCATCAGCTGACTCAGCCGGGCTAGGGTTGGAGCCTCCGGCAAACCCGGCGCGGTTCAGTTAGAACTTCGCGCTGAGGGCCACCTTCACCGCCGTGGGAGATCCCGGAGTGATGTTGGTGTTGCTGTTTGCGAAGAGGAAATACTCCTCACCCAGCAGGTTCTCGACGTTCAGTTGAACGGCGATGCGGTCGTTGATGTCGTAGAATATCGCCGCGTCCACCCGAGTGTAGGCGGGCATGTAGACAAAGTTGTCAGTCGAAGCGAAGCGCTTGCTTTGGTAGCTCACGCCCACGCCGACGCTGAGCTTGTCGATGACATCGTAGCGGCCCCAGATGGAGGCCGCCTGCTTGGGCAGGTTGGCCAACCGGTTGCCCGCCTTCACGGTGCTGGAGACGTTGTTCAGGAAAGTCCCGTCTGAATAGGTGTAGGCGGCCACCACGTCGAACTTGTCGGTCACTTGACCCTGAGCGCTCAGTTCCACGCCCTTGGTCCGCTGCCCGCCAATGGGGACAGTCAGGGAGGCGGCGTTGTTGGGGTCGCTGAGCGCCAGGACGTTGTCGCGGTCCAGTTGGAAGATCGCCGCCGCAAGGTTGATGGCTGGAGTGACATCCCACTTGGCGCCGATCTCGTAGCTGTTGAACTCCTCCGGATCGAGGGAGGCGTTGGTCAGCGAAAGACTGGTCAGTTGGTCGCCACCGCGGGGCTGATAGGTCTTCGAGTAGCTGGCGTAGATAGAGGCGTTGGGAACGGGCTTGAAGATGAGGCCTACACGCGGCGACCACAACCTGTCGTCAGCGGTGATGTGTCGCTGCTGGCCAGCGGGGAAGCCAACTGTGCGCAGGTCATCGACCTCGGTCCTGAATCTTTCGTAGCGGACACCCGCCACTAGTTGCAGGTTCGGCGACAGTTCGATCTGGTCTTGGACATAGCCGGCCGCGACGGTAGCCACGCCCTTGTTGTTGGCGCTGGAGGCGATCGGCGTCCAAGTGATTGGCGCGCTGAAGGTGGAGGCCAGGATGGGAACCGTTAGGCTGGTCGCCCCGCCCGCAAAGCGGCCTTCGAGACGTAGGTTGGTGGTCTTCTGGCGGCCGAACTCCGCGCCTGCCAGAAGGGTATGCTCGAAGGCCCCGGTAGTGAGCTTGGCGTTCAGGTCGGTCTGACTGATGAGATTTTTGCGCGTCGTGGCGTTGTTGTAGGCCGAGATGACCACCGTGGTCTCGGCGGCGCCTACCGCGCCTGGGAAGATGTTCTGATAGAACTTATCGTAGTCGGCGAAGCGCAGGCGGCTGCGGATCGACAGCCGGTCACTGAAGGTGTGCTCGGCGAAGAGGGTGAGGGCGTCGGTGTTGGTCCAGGTGGGGCTGTTGCCGGGGTCGCCGAAGAACTGGCCGCGGGGGGTCTTTAGGGGGCCGACCACCGTGGTCGCTGTGGCCCGGAAGCGCGAGGGCACGCCTCGGTCGGCGATGCGGTCGTCTTCGAAGTGCTCAAAGCCGGCTTGCACGACCGTGCCTTCGCCCAACTTAAACGACGCCGTGGGATTCAAGCCCCAGCGCTCGTAGTTCACACCGTCGCGGTAGCTGTCGCTGTTATGGTACACACCGGTCAGGCGCAGGGCGACGGCGTCGCTGACGGCGTCACCAAGGTCGAAGCTGACCCGGCCGTGCGAATAGCTGCCGGCCTCGACACGCATTTCACGGACGTTTTCCCAAACCGCAAATTTGGTCACGCGATTGATGACGCCTCCAATGCCGCCACGGCCGAAGATCATGGCGTTGGAGCCCTTGAAGATCTCCAGACGGTCGATGTTGTAGAGGTCGCGGTAGGTCTGGACGTCGTCACGGACGCTATCGACGAAGAAGTCGCCGGTGGTCTGGTTGCCGCGCAGGACGATAGTTTCGCGGTTGCCTTCGCCTTGAGCTGAGAACACACCCGGCACATAGCGGACGGCGTCGCCGATGCTGAGGGCGGCCTGGTCGTTGATCTGCTTCTGCGAAACGACGCTGATCGACTGCGGCACGTCGATCAGGGCGGTGTCCGTCTTGGTGCCCGTCCGGCTGCGGGTGACCTTGTAGCTATCACGGGACTCATGCTCGGCGGCCGTTACGGTCACGCCGCTAACCTGAGTGGGATTCACGGTCTCGTCGGCGTTGGCGGCGGTGGCGCTGATCAGCATGGCGGCGCTGGTCAGCAGCAACATGCGATAGCCGGTGGCACGGTTGGAACCAGGAAAATTCATGAAGCCCTCATGATGCCGTACCGCGAATGCGAACAGTTATCATTTTCGAGGGCGTCTTAACAGCGGCGAACACCGGTGTCCATGGGCACAGTCGGAACCGGCAAAATGCAAGGATGACCAATATTTCGGGGAGGCCGTGCTGGGGCGGGTCAGCCGAAAAGGCGAAGTTGCAATCGCTATCCGCTACTGTCTCAACCGCTGGAACGCTCTCACCCGGTTCGTTGACGACGGCCGGCTGGAGATGACCAACAACGCCGCCGAGCGGGCCATCAGGCCGCTGACGCTCTGGCGACGGAACTGGACCTTCGTCGGATCTGACACTGGCGGTGATCGCGCCGCAGTGTTCTTCACCATCATGCAGACTTGCCGGCTGAACGGCGTGAACCCAGAGGCCTACCTCGCCGAC
>NZ_JAFCSZ010000034.1:0-33694 GCF_049895765.1 Caulobacter sp. DWR1-3-2b1 | reverse complement strand
ATCGCTCGACGGACCGCCGCTGTCGTTGTGGCGCTCCCGTGGTGTACCTGCCCCATAGCGCATCCTTCCAACCATCGGAAAATAGTGCACCATCAAAGTCCGGGACCAAACATCTAGGGTACCCCGATGTACTTGGCGGCGCTTTCGCGCTGCAAGCCGCGCGGCGCCAGTGGGAGCAGTCCGCGGGCAATCACGACCGCCCCTCCATTCGCCTTGGAAGACGCCATCAGAGCCTCTCCCGCTGGGACCCGACGCGCGACTACAGGTTCCTAAGGCGCGCGCGTCGATGCTCCCAGATCGTCGTCGCCAGCCCGAACCGGTTGGCGAGGTCACCTAACCGTTCCTGCCTCGCCGCCCGCGCACGAACGCACGGTCAGTGGCCATGAACTTGGCCAGCATCGGGGCGACAAGCCGCGCCGGCTCGGCCCCCTTGCTGTCGTTCTCGGTCGCATGGGCCTGGGCGTAGGCGACCAGATCACGATGGACGGCGGCCGGCAGATCGAGGGTCAGCTTGACGGGCGTCTCGTCTTCCAGCGCGCCCAGCTTCAATTTGCTCATCGCATCTTCCTTTCGAGCGTGCGTTTGTCGTCATAGGGCTCAAGCACGAGGTCGCGGGTCAGCAGTGCCCGCAACGGCGCGCCGGGCCGGATGGTCAGGGTCGGCGCGAGATCCAAGCTCTTGCCGACCATCTGTTGGCCAACGGTGCTGGCCGTGTCGGCGCCGGCCCGGCGGACAGCGCGGGCCAGGTCTGACTGCTCGCTCGACGACCCGGCCTCGGCGCCGATGGCCAGAAGGGTGCTGAGCCCCGCAGCGGCCAGGACACGGCCGCCATGGCGATCCACGCCGTCTTGCAGACCCGCCATGCCTTGCGCGTCCGCGCCTGGCAGCTTGTCCAGCACGATCGACCGTCCCGAGGGCAGGATCAGGCGCGCCCAGACGACCCGAAGCCTGCTTTGGCCGCTCTGGACCTGGGCGTCATAGTCGCCGACCAGACGCGACCCGGCCGGGATCAGCAGCACGCCGCCGCCCAAACTGTCGAACACGTCCTGCGTGACCTGAGCGATGGCGACGCCTGGCGCGTCCGAACGCAAGCCGGTGACCAGAGCGGCGGGAATGATCGCCCCGGCTTGCAGGATATAGGGCGAGACCGGGGCCTGAAGCCGCTCGGCGCTGGTGGTGCGCGGATCGCTCGCCTGCCCGCCGTCGGCCGCCATGGCAGGTTCAGTCGCACTAGATCCGCCCCCCTGCCCTTGCCCAGGCGGCGCGCCACGCCGGGCCGAGGCCGCTACAAAGAGACCGCTCTGAATTGCCGCACGCCTGACCTCCCGCGCGACCTCAACCCGCGGATCGACCGGTGCGGAAACGGCCGGGGCCATGGCGGAGCGTTCGAGCACGCCGGCCGGTAGAGCCGACGGCTCGCCAGCCTGACGCGCCCGCGCCGCGCTCAAGATCGGCCGACCAAGGTCGCCCGGCAGCGGTGGCCCCAGGGCCGGAAAGCTGGCCGGACCGCCATAACCGCGCGGCAAGGCGGTAACGCGTTCGGGCGGCGGCGATGGCCTATAGCTCGCCTCAGCCGCCGCCGGCTTGCGCTTGTCCATCAGCGACCAGCTCACCGCACCGGCCACGCCGGCGATCAGCGCCGCGCCGACGATCAGCAGGGCGCGGCGCGAGACCTGGGCCACCGGCGCGGGCGATCCGCGCAGACGCAAGGTCTTGGCGATGGCCTTCTCGGCCTCCTGCGGATCCTGGCTCATCGGAAGGCCTCCCTCAGCGGGGTCAGGCGCGTCAGGCGAACGCCTCGACGTGGTAGTTGATCAGCTCGGCGGCCTCGCCGTCGAGACCAACCCGGTAGAGCGGCGGCAGGTCGCTCAGGTCGATGGTCGGCGAAAATTCGATAAAGACCCGCCGTCCGTCGTCGAACACCCGCGCCGGCCGCCAGAGCGGATGATCGCCGCTGATCCGGTAGGCCAGGTTCAGCGGGCCGGTCGGCGCGTCTGTGACGGCGGGAACCGACATCGGCGCCGGCGGCGCTGGGGCCACCACCGACGCGGAGGCCGTCTCGTAGCGCCAGGACACCTGAGACAGCCAGGTCCGGGACGAGGCGCGCAGTTCCAGGTGATAGGTGCGCCGGTCGGTGTTGATGATCAGGTTGGTGGCCAGGCCCGCCGCAGTCGGCTTGATCATCACATGGACGCGGCGCTGGTCGCCCGCCCCGCTGATGGTGTCGCCGATCACCCAGCGCGCGGTGTCGCCGGCCGCCACCGGCCCGGACCCGACCAAGGTCTCGCCCGGCTCGAGGATGATGTCGGTGATCCGGCCGGGTGTGGCGATCACGGGAAAGACCGCTTCATCGGAAAAGACGAAACGCTTGGCGCCGCCGGCAACCGCCAGTTGGCCGGACGGCTGGCTCAGCGCCACACCCGGAAGAACCAGGCCAACCATCATGACTGCGATCAGGCGGGTCATGCTCCGAACTCCTTGGACCACGACAAACCCGAGACGAAGACGCCAAGGGGGTTGGCGCGCAGGCCCTCCGGCGTGCGCGGCGGCTTGACCACCAGGGTCAGGATGGCGGTCCAGCGCTCGGTCCCGGCCAGCTGACCGTCGGCATAGCGCTGCTCGGTCCAGGCCACGCGAAAGCTGTTGGGGGTCGCGCGCCACGCTGGAGACCGTCACCACCACCTGAGCGCGGCCGACCTGTGCGAAGGGGTCATTGCGGCGGGCATAGTCCGACAGGGCCGCCGCGCCGTCCGCGTCGGTGAAGTCATAGGCCCGCAGCCACGCCTGCCGCATGACCACCGGGTCGGTGGAAACCCCGCGCACGTCGGTGATGAAGCGCGCCAAGGTCCAAGCGATCATCGGATCGGTGGCCCGCGCGCCCTGGACGGCGGGCGCGACGACACGCGGCTCGCCCAGACGATCGACCTCCACGACCCAGGGCGTAACCCCGCCGCGCAAGGCGAGGCCAACCAGGCCAGCCGACAGACCGCCCGACAGCACCAGCAGGCTCAAGGCCATCAGCCGCCAGTTGGCCGCCTGGACCCTAGCCGCGCCCATCCGCTCGTCCCAGGCCTGACCGGCCCGCTGATAGGGCGTCTCCGGCTGCGGTGTCGCGCCATAGCGCGCCGATCCCTTGAAAGGGTTCATTTCAGTCCTCCTTCAGGCTGGGTGCGGCGCCGCCGCTCGAACTGTCGCCGCTGCCGGCGGCGTGGATGGCCATGCTCGCGCCATGGGCCAGGGCCTGCTTGTGCTGAAGATCGCGGGCCCAGGCCGGCGCGTCCGAAGCGCCGCCTTCGCCGCCGCCGCTATCGTCCGCGCGAGACTTAGGCGCAGCCGCCGCAGTGGCAGCGCCGCCGCCATTCCCGCCTCCAGGCGACGAGGGCCCAGACGGCGGCGATCCCTCGGTTCCGCCTCCCGGTTCGCCCGGCGGAAGCCGGCCACCCGCCGCCCCGCTGGCGGCGCTGCTGGCGCCGCCAGCGGCCAGGCTCGCGCCGCCGCTCACCGCCATCTGGGCGGCCGCCGCGCCGGCCATGGCCATGCCGCCGACCATACCTGTGCCGACCGCCGCGCCGGCCCCCAACTGCGGCGCGCCGGAGACCAGGCCAGAGGCCACGCCGGGGCCGAAGATCGACAGGCCCAGCAAGGTCAGGGCGGCCAGGGCCATGGCCAGCACCTCTTCGAGGGTCGGTTGGCCCGACGCGGCGCTCGTGAATTCCGAAAACAGCGACGAGCCGATGCCGACGATCACGGCCAGGACCATGACCTTGACGCCCGAGGCGATGACGTTGCCCAGCACCTTCTCGGCCAGAAACGCCGTGCGCCCAAAGAGCCCGAACGGCACCAGGACAAAGCCCGCCAAGCAGACAAGCTTGAACTGGATCAGCACGACGAAGACCTGCACGGCCATGATGAAGAAGGCGACGATGACGAACAGCGCCACGATCAGCAGGATCACGATCTGCACGATGTTCTCGAAGAACCCGGGAAAGCCGCCCAGATCGCTGGCCGCCTGCAGGATCGGCTTGCAGACCGAGAGGCCCAGCGCCGCCAACTTGCCCGGACGCAGGAAGTCTTCGGCCGACACCTGCCCCGCTGGCTTTGAGGCCACGGCCGGAGAAGCTCTTGAGGACGATCAGGGTCAGGCTGTGGAAGTTGCCGATCAGGAAGGCGAAGAACCCGACATAGAGGGTCTTCTTGACCAGCCGGGCGATGACGTCTTCGCCCGACGCCCAGGCCCAAAACAGCGCCGCCAGGGTGACATCGATGGCCACCAAGGTCGTCGACAGAAAGGCGACCTCGCCGCCCAACAGGCCAAAGCCGCTGTCGATGTAGCGGGTGAAGACATCAAAGAAGCGATCGATGACGCCGGTGTCGCTCATGGCCGGCCGCCGTCGAAAAACCGCGCGCGGGCCGCGGCCCAGGCGGCGCGACAGGCGTCATCGGCCTGCGCCGCCTCGCCAAGCTCGCGGCACCGCGCGAGGTCGGGATCACGCGCGGCGGCGGCAAGCCGCGGCGGAGCGGTTGGCGCTTGGGACGCTGTAACCGCCAAGCCAGCGGCCCCAAGCAAGATGATCGCTACGGTCCCCCAGACGAAGGCCCGGGTCATGGCTGGGACGCGCGCCCCATGAACTTGGAGAACCGGGCCTTGGCGTCGGCGCGGGCGGCGGCGCGATCGGCGGCCTCCAGAGCCTGGGCGCGGCCTTGGGCGGCGCTGAGCGCGATCAGGTCGGACAGCTGCTGGGCCTGAAGGGCGAGCAGCTGATTGCCGGCCTGGGCGGCTTGGAGTCCGCCGACCGCGCTCTGACTGGCCCCCACCAGGCTGGTGAGCTGATCACGGCTGGCGCCCAGGCCGCCGACCACGCCGGCCTGAACCTTCAGGGCGTCTTCGAATCCAGCGATGGCTGTGGTCCAGCGGGCGTCGGCCCGCGCGGTCAGGGCCGCGTCGCTGGCCGACAGGTCAACCGCCCCATAGTTGGTCCGGAAAGCTTGCTGGATCTGCGAAACGTCATAGGCCAGAGCCTGGGCCTGGCCGAGCAGCTCCCGCGTTCGGTCAACCTGGGCCTGCAGCACGGCCAGGGACGAGTAGGGCAGGCTGGCCAAGGTTTTGGCCTGGCCGATCAGCATCTGGGCCTCGTTCTGCAACGAAGTGATCTGGTTGTTGACCGCTTGCAGGGCTCGCGCGGCCGATAGGACGCTCTGGACGTAATTGCTAGGGTCGAAGACGGTCAATTGAGCCTGGGCGGCGTGCGGCGCCAGCACGAGACCGGTTAGGGTCGGGGCAGCAATCAGCGCCGCCGCCAGACGGCGTCGGGTCAGGGTCATGACAGCATCTCCGATGAGGGATTTGGAAGGGGATCAGGCGCGCGCTTGGCGTCCGCTGGTGGGCCGACCAACAGGTCGGCGGCCCATGGCAAGCCTCGGCGACGCAGCCAGGCGGCGGCGAAGCCTTCGGGGCCATGGGCGGCCAAGACCTCCCCGATCGTGGCTTGGTCGGCCTTGGACGAGACGGCGCAGAAGGCCAAGGCCACGGGCCCCAAGCCCAGGTCAAACAGACGGTCGCCAACGCGCGATTGCAGGTAGTAGTCGCGGGTTGGCGTGGCGCGGGCGAGGATCTCGATCTGGCGATCGTTGAGCCCAAACTGGGCATAGGCGGCCGCCCCCTGCGGCTCCAGAGCGCGCGGGTTGGGCAGGAAGATCCGGGTTGGGCAGCTCTCGACGATCGAGGCGGCGATCGGACTTTCGACGACGTCGGCCAGCGACTGGGTGGCGAAGATCACCGAGGCGTTCTTCTTGCGCAGGGTCTTGAGCCACTCGCGCAACTGGGCTCCGAAAGCCGGGTCGTCGAGCGCCAGCCAACCTTCATCAATCAGGATCAGAGTTGGCCGGCCGTCCAGCCGCCGTCCGATGCGGTGAAAGAGATAGGCCAGCGCCGCCGGGGCGGCCGCGCCGCGCGCCAGGCCCTCGGTTTCGAAGACCTGGACGCTGGCCTTCCCAAAGGCCTCGCCCGCGCCGTCAAGCAACCGACCAAACGGCCCGCCCAGGATGAACGGCCCGAGCGCGGCCTTGAGCGCCTGGTTCGACAACAGGGCCACCAGCCCCGTAAGGGTGCGTTCGGCGACCGGCGCGCTGGCCAGGCTCGCCAGCGCCGCCCAGAGGTGGTCACGCACGGCCGGGGTGATGGCCACGCCCTCCCGCGCCAACACGGCCGCGAGCCAGCCGGCCGCCCAGGCCCGCTCGTCGGCCTCGTCGATGCGCGCCAGGGGCTGCAGGGTCAGGGCCGGCCCGCCGTCGCCGGAGAGGTCGTGAAACTCCCCGCCCATGCCCAGCACGGCGGCCCGGCTGGAGGCGCCGAAGTCGAAGGCGAAAACCTGGGCGTGCGGATATCGGCGAAACTGCAGGGCCAGTAGGGCCAGCAGCACGCTCTTGCCGGCCCCGGTCGGCCCAACGATCAGGGTGTGGCCGACATCCCCGACATGCAGGCTCAGCCGAAACGGGGTCGAGCCGGCCGTCTTGGCGATCAACAGTGGCGGGCCGTCAAGATGGGCGTTGCGCGCCGGCCCCGCCCATACCGCCGAAATTGGGGCGATGTGAGCCAGGTTCAGGGTCGAGAGCGGCGGCTGGCGGACATTGGCGTAGGCGTGACCCGGGATGGTTCCCAGCCAGGCCTCCACGGCGTTGACGCTCTCGCGGATGACGGTGAAGTCGCGGCCCTGGATGACCTTCTCGGCCAGGGCCAGCTTGGTGGCGGCTAATCCTGCGTCCTCGTCCCAGACCACCAGGCTGGCGGTGACATAGGCATAGGCCACCGCGTCGCCGCCAAGGCCCTGCAGGGCCAGATCGGCGTCGGCGGCTTTGTTGGCCGCGTCATTATCGACGAGCGGCGACGGCTCCTGGGTCAGGGCCTCGCGCAGCAGGACCAGCACCGACTTGCGCTTGGCGAACCACTGACGCCGGATCTTGCCCAGCAGGCTGGCCGCATCGGTCTTGTCCAGGCAGATGGCCCGGGTGGTCCAGCGATAGGCCATGCCCAGGCGATTGAGCTCGTCGAGCAGGCCGGGGATCGTCGCGGACGGAAAGCCCACCAGCGTCAGGACCCGTAGGTGCGCAGGACCCAGGCGGGGCTCAAGCCCGCCCGTCAGGCCCTCCGTCGCCAGCAAAGCGTCCAGGTGCATGGGCGTCGTGGGAACACCCACCGCTTGGCGGACGGTGGAGACCGCCCCGTGCAGGAAACTCAAGGTCGCCGCGTCGGCCAACCAGTCGGCCTTGGGCATCAGGCCGTCCAGCAGGGCCAGAAGGCGATCGGAGCGATCAACGAAGCCGGCCAGCTCGGCGCGCCAATCGACGCCCGCCCCGGCTCGGCCCTCAACGAACAGGCTCTCAATGCGGCCCCGACGATCGGCCGGCGGCAGATAGGTCAAGGTCAGGAAGTAGCGGCTCTCGAAGTGATCGCCGGTCTGGACGAAGGCGGCCTTGCGCTCCTCGTCGACCAGGGCCGAGACCGGATCGGGAAAGGTGCTGACCGGATAGGCCTGGGCTTGATCACGCCGCGCCTCGACAAACAGCGCCCAACCCGAGCCCAGTCGACGCAAGGCGCCGTTGAGGCGAGCGGCGACCGCGGCGACCTCCCCGTCGGTGGCCGAGTCCAGGTCTGGCCCCCGAAACTCGGCGGTGCGCTGGAACGACCCGTCCTTGTTCAGCACCACGCCGGGCGCGACCAGAGCCGCCCACGGCAGATAGTCGGCCAGGCGCGTGGGCCGGCGGCGGTATTCGCGGAGATCGAGCATAGCTCAGACCTCCAGATGGGCCGGCAGCCGGACATGCCGACGACCGACGTCGAAGATCTGCGGATCCCGGCGGGCGGCCCAGACGGCCAGACCGTGACCCACCAACCAGACGGCGAGACCGACGAACCACAGCCGCAGACCCAAACCTAGGGCCGCGGCCAGGGTGCCGTTGACCAAGGCGATCGCGCGCGGCGCGCCGGCCAGCAGCATCGGCTCGATCAGGGCCCGATGGACGGGCGCGGCGAACCCGTGTCCGCGATCGCCGGCCATCAGAGCAGCGCTCCGCCGCCGAACGAGAAGAACGAGAGGAAGAAGCTGGAGGCGGCGAAGGCGATGCTGAGACCGAAGACGATCTGTATCAGCTTGCGCGAGCCGCCTGAGGTCTCGCCGAAGGCCAGGGTCAGGCCGGTGATGATGATGATGATCACTGCGATGATCTTGGCGACCGGTCCCTCGATCGACTCGAGGATGCGTTGCAGCGGCTCTTCCCAGGGCATGGACGAACCAGCGGCCCGGGCGCTGCCGGCCACGAGGAGCGAGGCCAGCATCAAGCCGCTGAGCAGCGGACGCGGGTCAGGGTTCGGCCGCGGCGAGGCCGCCGCGCGATGTCGGTAGAACATTGGAAAACTCCGGGGTTTAGGGGCGGGATCTCAGGCGGGGCTGAGCTGGTAGGCGCCGTCAGGGCCCAGGCCCTCCAGACGCGTGAGGTCGGCCAGGCGACGCTGTCGCCCTCGCCCGGAGAGGACCACGATCAGGTCGATGGTTTGGGCGATCAGGGCGCGCGGCACGGTGACCACGGCCTCCTGGATCAGCTGCTCAAGGCGCAGGAGCGCGCCCAGGGACGAGCCGGCGTGCAGCGTGCCGACACCGCCGGGGTGACCGGTGCCCCAGGCCTTGATGAGGTCCAGGGCCTCGGCCCCGCGCACTTCGCCGATGATGATGCGATCGGGCCGCAAGCGCAGGGACGAGCGCACCAGATCCGACAGGCTCGCCACGCCGTCGCGGGTGCGAAGGGCCACTTGGTTCGGGGCCGCGCATTGAAGCTCGCGCAAGTCCTCGGCCAGGATCACCCGGTCGCCGCTCTTGGCGACCTCGGCCAGAAGGGCGTTGACCAGGGTGGTCTTGCCGCTGGAGGTTGGGCCCGCGACCAGGATATTGGCCCGGTCGGCGACGGCGGCGGCCAGCACCTGCCCTTCCCGCTCGGTCATCACGCCAGCGAGTACATAGTCGCCGAGCGAGAACACGAAGCTGGCGGGCTTGCGGATGGAAAAGGTCGGAGCGCCCACCAAGGGCGGCAACAGGCCCTCGAAGCGCTCACCCGTGCCGGGGAGCTCAGCCGACAGCCGCGGCCGGTCGGCATGGATTTCGGCGGCCACGTGATGGGCCACCAGCCGCAGGATCCGCTCGGCATCGGCCGCACCAATGGTCAACCCGGCATCGACGAGGCCGACATCGAAGCGGTCGACCCAGACGCGGCCGTCGGGATTGAGCATGACCTCGGCCACGCCCACATCCTCCAACAGCGCCAATAGCCTTGGGCCCAGGGCGGTGCGCAGCATCTGGCGGCTGCGCTCAAGTCCGGCTTTGGTTTCGGAAAGGTCCACGGCGGGTCCCCGTTGCTTAGGGGATGAGTAAGAAGACCCGGAACAGGCCGATCTCAACAGCCAAATCGGCGCGTCGTACCCTGGCGTACAAAGACAGGAGATCGGCGGGTTCACGCCGTCGGCGAAGGTCGTAAAACGATCCGACGACGCCCCCTTCAAGTCTTGGCGCGCGCCGAAATCGCGTGCGGCTATAACGAGCGCCCAGCCGACCACCATCAGGAACCACCATGACCCAGATCCCCACGCTCGATGGTCCCAGCGCGGCGCCGGCCTCGGGCGGTCCGGCCAAGTCCCTGGTGATCTTCCTGCATGGCTATGGATCGAACGGCGCGGACCTGATCGATCTGGCGCCCTACTGGGCCTCCGCCCTGCCCGACACGCTGTTCCTCTCGCCCGACGCGCCGCAGCCCTGTGACGGCCTGCCCTACGGCCGGCAATGGTGGCCCCTGACCAGCCTTGCTCCCGCGGCCCGCGCGGCAGGCGTCCGCGTCTCGGCTCCAGCGCTCGACGCGTATATCGATGCCCAACTCACCGCCCATGGCCTCGGCGAAGACAAGCTGGCCTTGGTCGGCTTCAGCCAGGGTACGATGATGGCCCTGCACGTCGGCCCACGCCGGGCCAGGACCCTGGCCGGCATCATCGGCTTCTCGGGCATGCTGGCCGATCCCGACGCCTTGGCCGACGAGGCCGTGACCAAGCCACCGATCCTTCTCGTCCACGGCGACCGCGACGGGGTCCTGCCCGTCGAAGCCCTGCATCAGGCCGAAAACGAGCTCAAAGGCCTGGACTTCGACGTCGCATCCCACGTTTCGTCTGGTCTTGGCCACAGCATCGATGAGGCGGGCCTCCAGCTCGGCGCGCGCTTCCTGATCAAGCACCTCGCCTGAGAGGCAAGCCTCCATTCACGACCTCCGCGAAATCGATGCGAGCATGTGGCGTTGCGCCAAACCAGAACTCTGGCTCACTTACAACAGCCAGACAGGCGTTCTATGGCTTCCGCGTGCGCGGCCAGGACCGCAATCTCGCGAGATTAGGAGACGCAACCGCCATGTCGAGCCGCCATGGCCTGTCCATTCGAGCCGCCGACAGTGGTGACGTCGATGGATTAGCTGAGCTGCTCAAGACAGCGGGCCTGACCATCGTCCGTGACAAGCTTGCCTCGCGCCTGGGCGCCATGCAGGATCAACCCGGCGTCCTGCTCATCGCCGACGAATGGGGCCCGCCGTCGGGCGTCATCGCGTTGCATTGGCACTCAGTTCTCACGGCCGACCTGAAAGTGGGGTGGATCTCCGCCCTCCTCGTCGATCCAGACCGGCGTCGAAACGGGGTCGCCCGCCTGCTTATCAAGGCCGCCTCCCAGGCCGCCCGCTCCGCGGGGTGCGGCGAGCTTGTGCTTCGCGCGCCGATCGAGCCAGGGGATCTGCGCACATTTTGTCTGGCCACGGGTTTTGCGGAAAGCGGCGAGGTTTTCACCCGCGCCCTCCGAAAGCGCAGCTGAGTTGCGCCAACAGCGGACTCTAAGAGTCTGCCTCATAATGTTTCTGATTGTGATCAGAGGGTTGCGAGCCTTCGGGTCATGAGCTGGACCGATGCCATGAAGAGCCATGCCGTTGAGCTGTCGAGGGTCTTCTCGAAGTCCTTGGCCAGGCGTCGGTTTCGGCCGAGCCAGGCGAAGGTGCGCTCCACGACCCATCGGCGGGGCAGCAGCACGAAGCCCTTGGCGGTGTCGGATCGTTTGATGATCTCGATCTTCCAGTCGCCGCGTCCGGCCATGGCGTGTCGCAGCTTGTCGCCGGCGTAGCCGCCGTTGGCGAAGACCTGGCGCAGCCAGGGGAAGCTGGCGCGGATCGAGGTCAGGACGTCAGGCGCGCCGTCACGGTTCTGGATATCGGCTGTATGGACCCGGGCTGTGACCAGCAAACCACCGGTGTCGGTGAGGATGTGGCGCTTGCGGCCTTTGATCTTCTTGCCTGCGTCATAGCCGCAAGACCCACCGCTTTCGGTGGTTTTGACGCTCTGGCTGTCGATCACTCCGGCGCTGGGCGAGGCCTCGCCCAGCGCTGCCTCCCGGCAGGCCATCAGCAACAGATGATTGATGGTCTGCCAGAGCCCCTTGTCGCGCCAAACGTAGAAATAGCGCTGAACCGTCGTCACCGGCGGGAAGTCTCCCGGCAGCATCCGCCACGGCAGGCCGCTGCGTAAAACATACAGCAGGGCGTTGGTTATCGTCCGCAACGACCACTTCGCCGGCCGTCCAAGCCGAGACCGCCCCGGGACCAGCGGCTCCAGAACCGCCCACTCCCAATCCGTCAGATCGCTTGAATACCACAGGCCCTTTCGGGCCTGCTTGCGTCGGGTGGTTTCGGTCCACATGTCAAATTCCGTTGTTGGTTCGCACCTCCAACAGAATCACAAGTGCCTGAAATCACCCAACTTCATTTCGGGTCAGCCTCTGAGGGTCAGTTCATGGACGATCTACAGTAACGCATATTGTCGTCCGAAACCGTCATTATCGAATTGATCCCGTGGATCGACGAGGGCGCGATCAGCGACGCGATCGCGCCAATCCGGGCCGGCTTGGAAGGAACGATAGACGAAGACGAGCGCGTCATCCGCCTCCGGGCGCTGGAACTCCTCCAAGAGGGCCGCCGGCGATATACGGGCCCGGAGTTTGGTGTCTGGCTCCGGGCTACGTGAGTTAGTCGAGGGTTTCGAACACGACCTCGCAAGGATCCTTGTCTCCGCGCAAAGCGCTTGTAGCCGGCCTGGCGAAGCTTGCCGCTGTTGGTCCACTCGGCAATCTCGACGTTGGCGACCAAGATCGGTTTGACCCAGTGGATGTCCGCCGTCTTGCGCGGGGCACCCGCCGCATTGAGGCCGACGTCGGATCGAGCCGCGTCCAATTTTCGGCAGCAGCTCGCCCATGCTTGGCCCTTAAGCGGGCGCCGACGGAGCCGGAATAGATGACTTTTAGGGCCAATGACTGAGGATCTTGCGGCAGCTGAGCCGCTCGGACGCGGCTCCCCCAGCCTCCTGTTGCCATTTGGGCGACGCGAGATTATTATTCTCTGTGTGGAGATACATTATGCATGATCCAACTCGCCTCTACACGCCAGCGGAAGCAGCCGCCGTCAGTGGCTTGGCGTTGAAGGCGGTCAACAACGCCATCGACAAACACATCGTCGATATCGTTCGACCGGCAGCGGCAGGTCGCCGGACGAGCCGCTACCTGACGCCCACCCATCTCGTGTGTCTGCGCCTGGAGCACGGACTTGTCGGCCGATTGCCGGTCGAGCGCCGGCAAGGACTGTTTCGAGAGGTGGCCGCCAAGCCCGATGCCAAGCGGATCAATGCTGATGATCTGCTTCTGGTCGATATCGGGGAAGCCCGTCGCCAGGTAGCGGAGCGAGTGCGAGACTTGGAAGAGGCCGAACAAATCATCCAAATCGACAAGGATACGCTGGCTGGTGAACCGGTGTTCAAAGGCACGCGCATTCCTATCTATGGCCTGGTCGCCATGCTGGAGGCCGGTGCAACGCCTGAAGAGCTGATAGCGGGCCATTCCAAACTTGATCACCGCAAGCTCAGCCTGGCTCGGCTTTGGGCCGCCGCGCATCCACGCCGTGGCCGACCCAAGCGCCTGACCGACTTTGGCTTCATGTTGAAGTCAACAACGCGCCGAAGCGCGGCATTTTTCTGAGGTGCGGCAAAGGGGGGCATTGTCAGATTCAGCGCCGATAGCATTCGGATGGCCATAATACTCATCGTCGAGGATGAGATTTTCATTCGGCAAAACGCTGAGTGGATTTTGGAGGATATGGGCCAGAAGCCCCTGGTCGCCGGTGATCTTGTCGAAGCTATGGCTTTCAGACCATCACTGACATCAGCGCCGGCCTGGAGCAGGCGGCCGGGGGCGCCGACACCGACGCATCGCGCAAGTGGGTGGGCGAATTATCCAGCTATCTGGATCGTGTCGAGCTCAATTCTGGCTAGCCAGAGACGGCCTCTGCTCTTTCGCTGCGGCTCCGTAGGTTGGAGTAACGATCGTAGCGTTGGCTGAATACATCGAACAACTGTTCCGCCCCGGTCGACGACAGTATTAAGTGGCCACACTTGATCAGCTAGAACTGAAGAAGACGTCGACACTCTTCGTTCCCAAATTTTGAGAGCAAAATGCCGCAGGACAAATTCCGCAGCGCCTCGACCACTGCATCAAGGACGGGGCTCTGGACCGCACTTGGCGTGATTGCGGCCCTGTTGTTCTTCCTAATCAGCGGCGCTGTCTCCTTCTCCAACGTCCAGCTTTTGAAGGCCGATAGCAAGAAAATCGCGCATACGCATGACGTCATCGTCGCTCTCGACACACTCCTCTCCACGATGCTGGACGCAGAGACGGGGCAGCGTGGTTTCCTTCTTACCGGCAAAGAGAAATACCTTCAGCCGTACGATGATGCGGTCTCGAAGGTCGATTCGGCGCTCAGCGCTATCGCCACGCTGACCCTCCAGCAGACCGAGCTGGACAAGCTCAAAGCCCATGTCGAAGCCAGGCTCGCCATGCTGAAGAAAACCATCGATCTGCGTCGCAGCCAGGGCGCCACGGCCGCCCTGGCTGAGGTGAACACCGATCGCGGCAAGGTAGAAATGGATGCCATCCGGGCGCAGCTCGGCATCATGAGGCAGGAGGAAGCACGGCTGCGCGTGGCGAGTCTCGCGGAAATGCAGGTCGCGGCCCGCACGGCGATTGCCAGCGGCGTCTTTGCAGCGCTGCTAGGCATGGCGCTGACGCTGGTGATGGGGGTTCTGGTCCACAGGGCGGCGAGTGCTCGTCAGCGGCAGGCGTGGTTGCAGGCCGGACAAGTGGGCCTGAGCACGGCCATGCTCGGGGACAAAACCGTTCAGCAGCTCGGCGAGAGCGTCCTGGACTTCCTGACCCCGTACCTCGGGGCCCAGGCGGGCGTGCTCTTCAAGGGCGAAGGCGACAATTTCGAGCGGGCCGCCCAACTGGGCGTCCCGGGGGACGCCGACATACCCAAGAGCTTTGCAACGCGGGAAGGGCTCCTTGGGCGCGTCGCCGCCGACGGCCGGCCTGTCATCCTGCACGACGTCCCCGAGGGCTACCTTACCGTGGGCTCGGCATTCGGACGGGATAAGCCGCGCCATCTTGCCATCGCGCCGTTCAACGCCGATGGGGTGGTCAACGCAGTCATCGAGCTCGGCTTCCTGCACCCCGTGGACGAGCGCATCGAGGTGTTCCTGGAACAGGTCGCTGCGCCGGTGGGCGTAGCACTTCGCTCGGCGCGCTACCGGACCGAGTTGCAGAACCTCCTCGAGGAGGCCCAGCGCCAGGCCGAGGAGCTACAGGTCCAGAGCGAGGAGCTGCGCGTCTCCAACGAGGAGTTGGAGGAGCAGGGCCGCGCCCTGAAGGAACATCAGGTCCAATTGGAGCAGCAGCAGGTCGAGCTCGAACAGACCAACACCCAGCTCGAGGAACAGGCCCAGAAGCTCGAGGTCCAGCGCGACGACCTGGCCCGCACCGGCGCGACCGTGGAGCTGAAGGCGCGGGAGTTGGAGCAAGCCAGCCGCTACAAGTCGGACTTCCTGGCCAACATGTCCCATGAGTTGCGCACGCCGCTCAACTCGCTGTTGATCCTGTCCAAGCTGCTCGGCGACAACCCTCAGCGCAATCTCTCGGACGAACAGGTCCAGTTCGCCCGCACCATCCAGTCGTCGGGCAACGATCTGCTCAATCTCATCAACGACATCCTCGATCTGTCGAAGATCGAAGCCGGGTACATCGAGGTTCGTCCCGAGACCGTATCCTTGACGCGGCTTGCTGCAGACCTGCGACAGACCTTCGATCCAGTGGCGGGCGAGCGCGGCCTGAACTTCGCGATCGACATCGCTGATGGCGGCCCGCCCGCGATCACCACCGACCGCCAGCGGCTGGAGCAGATCCTCAAGAACCTACTCTCCAATGCCTTCAAGTTCACCGAACAAGGGGGCGTGACTCTGCGCATCGCCCGGGCAGGCGACCGCCTCTCCCTCGCCGTGGCCGATACCGGCATTGGCGTCTCGTCCGTGCAGCACCAGGCCATCTTCGAGGCCTTCCGCCAAGCCGACGGCACCATCAACCGCAAATATGGCGGTACGGGGCTGGGTCTATCGATCTCCCAGGAATTGGCGCGCCTGCTCGGCGGCTCCATCGCGCTCAAGAGTAAGCCGGGCAAGGGCTCGACCTTCACCGTCACCATCCCGCTGGCTTACGATCCGTCCAACGTCGCCCTTCGGCCGGAGCCCGTGCCCCTGTCCGGTGCGGCCGGCCAGCCCGCGCCGCCCTCCCGGCCCGCCGCCCCGGCGTTCGCCGTGGACGATGACCGCGAGCATCTGGAAAGCACTCGCCGCATCCTGCTGGTGGTGGAGGACGATCAGACCTTCGCCGGCATCGTCCGCGACCTCGCTCGCGAGACGGGTTTCCAGTGCCTGTTGGCAGGAAATGCTGAACAGGCTTTGGATCTGGCCAAGCGCTACAAGCCCAGCGCCATCGTGCTGGATGTCGGCCTGCCGGATCAGTCGGGCCTTGCGGTGCTCGACCGCCTGAAGTGCGACGACGAGACCCGTCACATCCCTATCCACGTGGTCTCCGCCACCGACCACACCCAGACCGCCCTGTCCCTCGGCGCCGTCGGTTACTTGGTCAAGCCGGTTAGTCGCGAGGACCTGGCTGAGGTCCTCCAAACCCTAAAGGCTCAGTTCACCCGCACCGTGCGCCGGGTTCTGATCGTGGAGGACGACCCGGTGCAGCGCGACGCGGTGGGCAAGCTCTTGAGTTCCGGAGACGTGGAGACCGTGAGCGCCGGCACGGCCGCCGAATGCCTGCGCCTGCTGAAGAAGCAGACCTTCGACTGCATGGTCCTCGACCTCTCCCTGCCGGACGCATCGGGTTTTTCCCTGCTGGAGGCCCTGAGCAAGGAGGGCGACTACGCGTTTCCGCCGGTCATCGTCTACACCGGCCGCGACCTCACGGCTGAGGACGAGCAGAATCTCCGCCGCTACTCGAGCTCCATCATCATCAAGAGCGCCAAGTCGCCCGAGCGCCTGCTGGACGAGGTCTCTCTCTTCCTGCACCAAGTGGTTTCCGAACTGCCCGCCGAGCAGCAGAAGATGATCCACCAGGCCCGCAACCGCGACGCGGTACTGGAGGGCCGGCGGATCCTCATCGTCGAGGACGACGTCCGCAATGTCTATTCCTTGACCAACATTCTGGAACCGCGGGGCGCGATCGTGGAAATCGCCCGCAACGGCCAGGAAGCCCTGGACACCCTCGCGCAGCGGGCGAAAGATTCCAGCCCCGTCGACCTTGTCCTCATGGACGTGATGATGCCGGTCATGGACGGGCTGGACGCCACCCGTCGCGTCCGCCTCGACCCACGCTGGGCCAAGCTGCCGATCATCATGCTGACCGCCAAGGCCATGCCGGACGACCAGGAGCGTTGCCTCGCGGCCGGCGCTAACGACTACATGGCTAAGCCCCTCGACGTGGACAAGCTGCTCTCCCTCGTGCGCGTGTGGATGCCGCGCTAGTGACAGAGGTGGGTGACAGCGTCGAGGACATCGAGATTCACCTCCTTCTGGAGGCGCTTTTCCGACGCTACCATTACGACTTCCGAAACTACGCGCGGGCGTCCATCAAACGGCGGTTGAAGCAGGCCTGCCCGCAGCTCGGCTTCCACAGCTTCTCAGCCCTGCAGGACGCGGTGCTGCACGATCGGGCCATGGTCCCCCGCCTGCTTGACTACCTGACCGTTCAGGTCAGCGAGATGTTCCGTGATCCCAGTTACTTCCGCGCGATCCGCGAGAAGGTCGTGCCACATCTTCGAACCTATCCGTCTCTCAAGGTGTGGATCGCAGGGTGCAGCAGCGGCGAAGAACTGCATTCGTTCGCGATCCTGTTTCACGAAGAGGGACTTCTGGATCGCACGCTCTTCTACGCCACCGATATCAACCCGGGCGCGCTCGAGGCCGCCGCCAGTGGCGTCTACGCTCTGGACCGCATCAAGCTGTTCACCGAGAACCATCAGAAGTCAGGTGGCAAGTCGTCGCTCTCCGACTACTACACCACCGCCCACGGTCGCGCGGTGTTCGACAAGACCTTGCGCAGCCGTGTAGTCTTCTCCGATCACAGCCTGGTCACCGACGCGGTCTTCGCCGAGGTTCAGCTTGTCTCTTGTCGCAACGTGCTGATCTATTTCGACCGATTTTTACAGGGCCGGGCGTTGGGGCTTTTCCGTGACTCCCTCGCCCGCAAGGGCTTCCTGGGCCTGGGCTCGAAGGAGAGCCTGCGCTTCTCCGACCACGCCGACGCATTCACCGAGTTCGTCCGTGAGGAGAAGATTTACCAGCGGCGGGACCTATGAGCGGAGATCGGGCGAGCGCCGTTGTCATCGGCGCGTCGGCAGGGGCCATCCAGGCCCTGTCCTGCATTCTGCCGGCCTTGCCGGCCGACTATCCCATCCCCGTGCTGGTCGTGGTCCACATCCCGACCGATGGCTCAGACCTGCTTGCGCCGTTGTTCCAGGCCAAGTGCCGTGTGGTGGTCAAAGAGGCTGAGGACAAGGAGCCGATCCTTCCGGGTTTTGTCTACTTCGGACCCTCCGACTATCACCTGCTGGTGGAGGCAGACCGGGTCGTATCGCTTTCGGCGGACGAGCCGGTGCACTATTCGCGTCCCTCGATCGATGTGCTGTTCGAGAGTGCTGCGGACGCCTTTGGCGCCGGCCTGGTCGGCGTGATCCTGACGGGCGCGAACGAGGACGGCGCCGCAGGTCTGCGGGCAGTTGCCGCCGTCGGGGGCGTCACCGTGGTCGAGGACCCCGCGACCGCCTTCGCGCCGACGATGCCGACCGCCGCGCTCAAATTGTGCGCGGAGGCGCGGCCCATGTCGTTAGACGCAATAGCCGCCTACCTTGTTGGCCTAGGGACCTCGTGAGCGGCATGAATGAATCGATAAACTTCCTGATCGTCGATGACCTCGAGGAGAACCTTGTGTCGCTGGAAGCTCTGCTCCAGCGCGACGGCCTTGCCTTCCTCAAGGCGCGCTCCGGCGAGGAAGCCCTGGAAATCCTGTTGAAGCATGACGTGGCCTTGGCCCTGCTCGACGTGCAGATGCCCGGAATTGACGGATTCCAGTTGGCTGAGTTCATGCGCGGAAACGAACGCGCACGGCACATCCCGATCATTTTCCTCACGGCCGGGACCGCGGATACCAAGCGCCGCTTCCGCGGCTACGAGGCCGGGGCGGTCGATTTCATTGAGAAGCCGATCGAGGTGGATATCCTTCGCAGCAAGGCCGACGTCTTCTTCGACCTCCACCAACAGCGCCGTCAAATCCAGGTCCAGCGGGACGCTCTCGAGGCCAGCACCAAGGCCCTCGCCGGCGCTGCGAACCACCTTGAAGAACAGGTCCGGGAGCGAACGGCGGAGCTCGGCGCCGCGAACGCTGCTTTGAAAGGGGAACTGGAGACCCGCGAAGCGGCTGAGGCCCAGGTCCGGCAGATGCAGAAGATGGAGAGCATCGGTCAGCTGACCGGCGGCATCGCCCACGACTTCAATAACATGCTGTCGATCGTCATCGGCTCGCTCGACATCGCCAAGCGCCGCCTCGACACCGATCGGACCCGCGCCCTGGTCTGTATCGACAACGCCCTGGACGGCGCCCATCGCGCCGCCCTGCTCACCGCGCGGCTGCTGGCCTTCTCACGACAGTTGCCGCTGGAACCCAGGTCTCTCGACGTCAACAAGCTGGCGGGCGGGATGTCGGAGATGCTGCGTCACACCATTGGCGAGCATCTGCGGATCGAGACCGTGCTGGCGGGCGGCCTGTGGCCCGCATTCATTGACCCAAGCCAGCTAGAGAACGCGATCCTGAACCTGGTGATCAATGCCCGCGACGCCATGACCGAAGGCGGCCGGCTGACGGTGGAGACCTCGAACGCGCACCTCGACGACGCCTATGCCTCAGCCAATGCGGAAGCCGTCGCCGGCCAATATGTGCTGCTCTCGGTGACCGACACCGGCGTCGGAATGCCCGACGACGTCATCGACCGCGTGTTCGACCCGTTCTTCACCACCAAGGGCGTCGGGAAGGGCACGGGGCTGGGCCTTTCCCAGGTGCATGGCTTCGTCAAACAGTCAGGCGGCCATGTGAAGATCTATTCCGAGCCAGGTATCGGGACGACGGTGAAGCTTTATCTGCCGCGTCTCGTCGGCGCCGAGACCGACCTGGATGCTGAGGCGCCCGTGATTAGTGCGGAGTCCGCCCAGGCCAAGACCGGCGAGGTGATCCTGGTGGTCGAAGACGACGAGAAGATCCGCTTCCTGTCGGTCGAGGCCCTGCGCGACTTTGGCTACACCGTCGTCCAGGCGGGCGACGCCTCCCAGGCGTTGGCTGTCCTGGCGGTGACGCCGCGCGTCGATCTGCTGTTCACTGACATCGTCATGCCGGACATGAATGGCCGCCAGCTCGCCGACCGGGCCCGGGAAACACGCCCCGACCTAAAGGTGCTCTACACGACAGGCTTCACGAAAAACGCCGTGGTCCACAACGGGGTCCTCGATCCCGGCGTCGCCCTGATCTCCAAGCCTTTCATTATCGACCAACTGGCCATCAAGGTGCGTCTGGTGCTCGACGGCGCGTGGATCAATCGTCCTGGCTGAAGACGGCTTCATGCCGGCCAGGTGGTGATCATCCGCCGTCAGCGGGATCGGTACTCGCCGCGCGGCTGACATGTTGCCCATCACCATGCTGCTAAATCGGAAAATTTGGACGCAGGGAACGCTGAGCCACGATCAACCTCAAGTGGGGGTGACGGGTTCGGGTGGCCAGAGTGACTATGACTTTGCAAGACCGGCAAATCGCCACGGGAGCGTCTCGCAAGCATGAAACGGAATGAAGTCCTCGGAGGCTTCCGTAAGCTTGGCGGGCACACCCATGTCAAACGGCGCCCAATCGGGACCCCCTATAGGCGCCGAACAGGGCCCCCCTATCCGGCTTCCGAGCGGCGATGCGCCTAGCTCTCAGCCAGCGCAGAGCATCGACGCGGGGTGAGCCACTGATCGATCAGCTGCTCGGAGGGGAGTCTGGGGGGAGGTTGAACAAGTTGTGGATGAAGCGGGGCGCGGCAATCAGGCCCGGTTTCTGCGCCGCCAGCTGTCGTTGCCGGTCTCGACGATGTCGCAGTGATGGGTCAGACGGTCGAGCAGCGCCGTGGTCATCTTGGCGTCGCCGAAGACGGTGGGCCATTCTCCGAAGGTCAGGTTGGTGGTGATGATCACCGAGGTGCGCTCGTAGAGCTTGCTGACCAGATGGAACAGGCGCTGACCGCCGGACTGGGCGAACGGCAGGTAGCCCTGCTCGTCGAGGACCACGAGGTCCAGGCGCGAGAGCTGGGCCGCCAGGGCTCCGGCCTTGCCCCGCCGGGCCTCGTCCTCGAGCCGGTTCACCAGATCGACGGTGTTGAAGTAGCGACCGCGCGCGCCAGCCCGCACGACGTTGGCGGTGATGGCGATGGCGATGGCCAGGTGGGTCTTGCCGGTGCCTGTGCCGCCGACCAGGACGATGTTGCGATGGTTGGCCAGGAAGGCGCCGTCGTATAGCGAACGGACCAAGCCCTCATTGATCGGCGAGCCCTCGAAGCTGAACGCCGCCAGATCCTTCATCACCGGCAGCTTGGCGGCGGTCAGGCGATAGAGGATGGAGGCGGCCTGGCGATGGTTGGTCTCGGCCTTGGGCAGGTCGGCCAGGATCTCCATGGCCGTGCGGTTGCGCTGAAGGCCTGTGGTGACGGTCTCGTCGAAGGCCCCGGCCATGCCCTTCAGACCCAGTTGGGCGAAGGCTTGGATCATCTCATGCCGCTGCACGGGGACCTCGCAGCAGGTCGTAGCGGGCGCAGTCGGCGATGGGCGGATGACGCAGGACCAGCGCCTCGCAGGTGGTGATCGGCTGGGGCGCTGGCGGCTCGCGCCGCCGTCTTCATGTTGTCGTAGATGCCCCGCGTGGGGACCCCGCCGAAGAAAGCGAACGCCCGGGCATGGGCGTCAAACACCATCTCCTGGGTCTCGCGCGGATAAACCCTGACGTAGACTGCACGCGATGCGCAGAGCCGAACATGGGCCGCCTTCACCCGCATCGGCTGGCCGGCGACCTCCACGTCCTCATGACTGAAGTCGAACTGGAACGCCTCGCCCGGCGCGAACGTCAGCGGCACGAACGCCGTCCCGCCGTCGCCGGGCGCCGCCTTGGTCTCCTCACGCCAGCGGGCCGCATAACGCCGCACCGAGTCGTAGGAGCCGTCGTAGCCCTCCTGGACCAACAGGTCCCAGACCCGCGCCAGTCGCAACCGCTCGCGCCGGGACCGCGTCTCGTTCTCCGCCAGAAGCTGCTCAAGCCGTTCGCGCACCGGCCCAATCTTCGGAAACGGCTGCGTCGTCCGCTGATAGCTGAACGCGCCTTCCTCCGCCCGGATCGCCTTGCGCACGACCTTCCTCGACAGCCTCAGATCCCGACAAATCGCCTTGATCGGTTTGCCCGCCGCATACTCACGGCGAATCCGCACCACTGTCTCCACGGCCAACATCCCCATCTCGACCGCCCGGTTGAACCAAGCCGCCGTGCCTTAAGGGAAGCGTTCGATGGCGCCATCGCCTCCGGAAACCCGGGCGCGTGGCCCGAGCAGTTCGAGGCTTTGGATGACCTTCTTACCAGTCTGGGTCCGAGCGTGTGACTGATGAACCCCGCTCAAAGCCGATCCGGAAGGCCCTGGTCGGTGCGCGACATAGATCTTGAGATTGACGAGCAGGGGTAACCCCGCGCTCGTGGCGCCGGCGTCGGCTGGGCTTATGGTATGTGGACCAGCAGCGAATATTGTTCAGACCAGTCGAAAGCTACGCGCTTAAGATTTGGCGACCCCATCGTCTTCCTGTAGTCAGACAGCAACTGCAGGATTCTGAAAGTCTCGGTCTGCAACGCGCTGGAGTAGTCCAAACAGTTCCTCGAGCCGTATGGGCTTGTCGAGATGCCCGTCCATGCCCGCTCTGCGATACTCGACCAGAAACTCGCTCGCCGCGTCCGCCGACAGAGCGATGATCGGCGTGCGCGATCGGCCGTCGGCCTGTTCCTGACGTCGCATGGCCCGGGTCGCTTCGATGCCGTTCAACTCCGGCATCCGAACATCCATAAGCACCAGATCAAACTCGTCGCCTTCAAAGGCGCCGAGGGCTGCAGCGCCGTTGGGCACTATTGTCAGGTCAAAGCCGGCGCCCTCCAGCATGGCGCTGATGAGTTGCTGGTTGGCGGGATTGTCCTCGGCGAGGAGGATACGCAGAGGCTCGTCCGCCGCGACGGTCTCAACCGTCTTCTGGTGGGCGGGTCCTGCCATGGGCTCGCCCACGCCAGCAGGCGACGACGGGGTTCCCAACTGACCGTTCTCTAACCTCCACTCAAGCTTCAGCAGCCGCCCTACAGCTTCCAGCAGCTCGGAATTGTCGATGGGCTTGCTTATGAAGGCGTCGGCTCCGGCCCCGAGCGCACTGGCCTCGGCATGCTCGAGGCTGTCTGCTGAGTTCGCCAATATGGCGACGCCCTTCAACGAGTCCATCATGCGCAGCATGGCCGTTGTTTGCAGCCCGTCCAGCACGGGCATCTTCAGGTCCATCAGGATCAAGTCGGGCGATGCCGCCTGTGCCTGCTGCAGGGCCTCGACGCCATTGGCTGCGATGGAAACTTCAAACCCAAGCTGAGTTAGCAAGTCGCGGAGAACGTTACGGCTGTCGCTGTTGTCGTCCACCACGAGCACGCGACGGCGGGCGCCGGAATATCCACGGACCTGCTCGAACGCCAACCTGCCAGGCGTTGCGGGACGTTCGGCCAGCGGAAATGTCGCCTCGAACCAGAAACTCGTGCCCTGCCCGACGCGGCTGTGCACCTGGATGTTGGAGCCCATCAGATGAGCGAACTGCCGGCTGATCGTCAGCCCAAGCCCCGTACCGCCCTCATGGCCGCCGACGGCGCCCACCTGCTCGAAGCGGCGGAAAATCAGCTCCAGCTCGTGCTCAGCAATGCCAGGACCGCTGTCCTGGACCTCAAAGCGGAGGGTTGCGCTCTGGCCAGTGCGTCGCAACTGGCTCACCACCAGCGACACCCTTCCCTCCTCGGTGAATTTCACTGCGTTAGACAGTAGGTTCAGAAGGATCTGACGCAGGCGCTTCTCGTCGGCCTGGACTGCGCTGACGACGTCGTCGTCGATCAGGCAGTTGAATTTGAGCCCCTTCTCTTCGGCCCGTACCCCAATCATCTCGCCTACGCCGGCGACCAATGCCTGCACATCGGTCGGCGCGGGATGCAATTCCATCTTGCCCGCTTCGATCTTGGAAAGGTCGAGCAGGTCGGTGATCAGGGAGAGTAGATGGTTTCCGCTCCGATGGATCGTTCGAACCGGCTCCAGATGGGCGGCCGGAAGATCGGCGCGCAGTAGCAATTGGGCATAGCCCAATACTGCATTCAGGGGCGTCCTCAGCTCATGGCTCATACTGGCCAAGAAGTCTGACTTGGCCCGGCTGGCTCGCTCGGCCGCAGCCTTGGCTAGCTGCAGCACGGCAGTATCCTGTCTGGCCCTGCGGAAGTGATTCAGCATGTAAAGCAGCAGCACCGCGCCCCACACGACGAGGATGCTCTGATAGAGTCGCGCAGGCGTGATCGCAGAACGCCGGAGCTTGATGGAATTGAGACGAAACGCATAATTTCCAGGCGCAGCCGTCGGTCCGGTCGAGACTTCAAGTCCAACAACGTTGTCGAGCTGACGTCTCGACAACTCTGGCGGAAGATTCTTGCCCGCCAACCACCATTCAGCGACGCTGAAGTCCTCTGAGTGGAAGACCAGCGTTTGGCGCCCTTGCCTCAGGCTGAAATCCACCTTGTTGACTTTGTTTGTCGAGCGGTCTTCTAACTTAGAGTACCGGTCATCGCGGTTCTTCAAACCCAACCGGGCCGTCGAGGCAGGTCCGCTATACTCAAATTCAAGCTCGAGACTATTCAGGTTACGGAGGTCCAACCCGGGATGGGTCCCATATCCGTCGAAGGCCACCTCGTAACCGCAGAACATGTTGGGCACGCCAGGTCTCAAGGCGCAGGTGAAGCGCAGAGGCTTATCGGCGTCTTCGAGCGTCGAAGCGCCGCCGCTGGCCTGGTCCGCGTAGCCACTATAGAGGAACTGCCCCACCGTGGCCTGAGAGATCAGAATGTCGCGGCCGAAGATCTCCCGCTGGAAGCCAATTACGACCACGGTCAACAGTAGCAGCGCCAGCAGAGCGATTTCAGCCCCATGACGGGCAACGCTTCCACCGACATGACGCCATCTATGCCCCGGAGCCTTGCTGGCTTTCATCTCGTCACCCCTGCAGCTTGATGCGCGCTCGCAACATACCGACCGGCGGTGAACAGATTGCCCATTCGCCTCCGGTTGGATCTCAGCAGTCAGGACGGCTCCCCCCTTTATCTTGGATGAGCGCAAGCTCTAGTAGAGTTTAGTCCAAGAACGAGCGAATGAGCGGAAAGGGTGCAACTCTTGATTGCTGGGGGTGAGGCTGGATGTCGCAGGTCTTCACTCAGGTCCAGAAGTTCCCAGGGGGAATAGCGGCCAGCATCCCGGCGACCGATATACTGAGCTAGGCCTCCTCAGCGCGGCGGCTGCGCACCATAGGACTAAGCCGCTCGCGCGGCATGGGTGACCGGCGCCGGCGCGGTAGATGAGCCTGAAGTGGCGGTGCTCCGCCCGTCCTGTCTGAAGATCAGGGGTCAACCCTGCAGAACACGCCCGGCGTACAGACCGCAGCTTCCTCCCCTGAAGGCTTTCGGAAGCCGGCCCTCAGCGTCGGCTGCAGAGCTCGTGCATGGGCCAGCATCCGAAACCCTCAACAGAACCGGACCTTGGCTTGCCCCCGGGGAATCGGACGTTCGCTGCCTTCAGGACACGATGCGAGTCAGCAAATTCGGCGACTAGGGTAAGTTCACCGAGCGCATATCGACACCCGAAGGTGCACTAAAACGGGCGCAAACCCGGATGTGCCGAGAACTTATGAGTGGCCCCTCGCCGTCCAAGCGGTCCCAACCGCCGACGACGCCAAGCCGGCACTGACGTGTCGGGTCAGCTGTGGATCACTCGGCCAATTGCCAATGTTACTCGCCTGATGTCTGTCGGTTTCTCGCAGCGGACAATGTGATCGTAGCGGGGCGGGAAAGTCGAAGCGTCGTAGCCCGTCGTGAAGACAAACGGGACCCCCCGCGTCAGTAGCAGGTCGGCCGCCGGAAACACCATCTCCCCGCGAAGGTTCGCATCCAGGACCGCGCCGTCAATGTCAGGCTCCGAGCCGATGAGAGCGACCGCGTCCTCGATCGTGCCGGCGGGGCCAATGATCACCGCGCCCGCGTCGGATAGCTCTGTGACAATTTCATCAGCCAGCATGAAGTCGTCCTCGACGACCAAGACCCGGCAGTCTTGCAACGTCCGATCAGCCATGATCCGCCTCCTGTGATGGTCTTCTGGTCGAGATGGGGATCGAGATGGCGCAATGGACTCCGTCGGCTCCAAGCACGTAGGTCGTCTTGGCGCTCAGCTGATAGGGCAGGGCTCGTTCGATCAGCTCGCGCCCCTGGCCGCCGCCGCGCGGCTTCTCGCCGAATGGCGGCATGGCCACGCCGCTCTCACGCCAATCGACGTGAAGCCAAGGTTGATTGCCAGGGCCTTGCGGCTCCACCGACCAGGTGATGGCGAGCCTGCCGTGCGGCTGACCCAAGGCGCCGTATTTGATCGCATTCGTGGCAAGCTCGTGCAGCGCCATCGCCAGGGTCTGCACCATGGAGGAGCGAAGGCGGACGCCCTTTGGGCCGTCAAGGGTCACGTGGTCGGCGCTGCCGTTCATGGCCGCCATCTCGCTGCTCACCAGTTCGTCGAAAGTGACCCGGTCGTGGTCCCCCAGACGCGACAGCAGACCTTGGGCGCGGGCGAGCGCCTCCAATCGATCGCGGAATCGTGCGCGGAAGTCGGGAAAGTCGGCGCTCGACCGTCCGATTTTATCGACCATGGACCGGACGACGCCGATGAGATTGCGCGTGCGGTGCTGCAATTCGGCGACGAGCACCTGCTGGCGCTCCTGCCACTCCCGCCGTTCAGTGACGTCTTGCACCGTGCCGATCATGCGGACAGCTTGGCCACCCTCGTCATAGAAAAAGCGACCCAGCGCCGAGAGCCAGAGGGTCGTTCCGTCAGGGTGCAAGGAGCGGAACTCGTCTTTGTAGGGCAGATTTTCGTGTCTGGCTGCCAGCAGGGCCTGATCGGCCGAAGCCTTGTCCTCGGGATGAATACGCGCAAGCCAGGCTTCGTAGCTTGGCTTGACCTCACCAACCGCGTAGCCCTCAAGGAGGAAATGCTCGTCCGACCAGCTGACCTCATCGGCGACCATATCCCAGTCCCACATCCCGACGTGGGCGGCGTCTTGGGCCAACCGAAGCCGCTCCTCGCTGCGGCGCAGCTGGTCCTCGACGGCTTTCAGTTCGGTGATGTCGTGGCCGATCCCGCCGATGTGCGCCACCTTGCCGGTGTCATCGGTAATGGGGAAATCTGTGTCCCGCAGCCACCGGACGGCGCCGTCTGGTCTGCGGATCCGGAACTCGAACGTCACCCACTCGCCGTCACGCACACGCGCCAAACTGGCGGCAGCGAGCTCCCGGTCCTCGGGAACGACCAGATCCAGCCAGCCCGACATGTTGTCGCCGCGCAGGGCGGCCTCGCGGTCGAGGCCATAGACCGTCTCGAACGCGGGGGTGAGATACTCCCACTGGAACGTCGCTGCGTCGCGCATCCACAGGATGTCCTGGGACGCCTCGCCGAAGTGACGCAGACGCTCCTCGCTCTTTTGCAGGGCTTGCGTTGCGCGCTTCTGGCCGTCGATGTCGCTGATGACGACGACCTGCCCCGTGGTTGTCCCCGAGTGATCCTGGATCGGCGCGCTGGCGACACTCGTCCAGATCTCGCGCCCGTCTTCGTCGGTGTAGAGCATCTCCTGGCCGGGCACGACGCGCTCGCCTCGCATGGCCCGCGCTCCGGGGTAGTCCTGAGGCGTGAGCAGCTGGCCCTGCGCATCCCAGGCGCGCCAACGGTCTGCTAGCTCGGGATCTCGCGACGGAAGGATGCCGGTCGGGAGAAAGCGGCGCCACCCGGCGTTGGAGAGCACGCTCTTGCCCGCGGGATCGATGACTGCAATCCCAACAGGCACGCTCTCGAGTGCGGCCGCCAGACGCGCCTCGCTCTCTTGCAGCGCCCCTTCTGCGCGCGCGCGCTCGACTGACGCCCAGGTGCGCTCGGCGACCTCTTCAACAAGCGAGACTTCACCCTGCGTCCAGAACCGAGGGCAGGTTGAGACGGCTACAATCGCCCAAAGCGGAGACTTCTCGCTCCTGCGGAGGGGCGCGCTGATCAGTCCCCGCATACCCAGGCCGTTGAAACGGGCCTTGTCGTTGTCCGAAAGGCCTTCCATCTGCATAACATCATCGATCACCAGCGTCTGATCAACGGCAACTTGGAGAGCTTCAGGAAAATCGGACAAGCGCACCTGCGCGGGCAACGGGCTCAGACAGTCGTCGTGCATCTGATGAGGAAACTCGCCAATGTCCTCCGCCAGCCGGTAGATCCCGACGTAGCAGCGATCCAGCTGCATCCGCTCCATCAGCATCCCGAGTGACCGGTTCGCAACGGCTTCGGCGCTTGGTTCCGCTCGCAGCGCATCACTGAGCTTTAGCAGGAAGGCCTGTCGTGCCTCGCTCTCATCCGCGAGCTTTCGGGCCGTCTCGATCTCTTTGCGGGCCGTGACCTGCGCCGAGATGTCTCGGAAATAGCACACCACACCGTATCGACCGCCGGATAGTCGGATACGGTCCAGGCGCCATTCGTAGTATTCGATGATGTCGCGGTCGCTGCGATGTTCCGCGCGCTCTGGTGTAACGTAGGACTCGCCAGTCTCCAGCGTCTGCCGGAAGATACTGACGACTTCCTTGGCGTAGTCCTCGTCCCAGAGCCTATGGATGACGTCGGCGAAGTCCCGGCCGACCGGCCCGCCGGGGATGTCGCCGAACACGGGAAGCGCGACCGGGTTGACGTTTCGGATCACCAGGTCGCTGTCGACTAGATAGACGCCCAAGGGTGCTTGATTGACCAGAGCCTGGAACCGCTCCTCGCTTTCCCTCAAGGCTACCCTGGCCAGCACTTGATCGGTAACTTCTGTTGCGATGCAAAAGAACCCGGCCACGGCCCCGTCGCCGTCGCGCAACGGGGTCCAGGAGAAGGTAAACCAACTCATCGGCCGTCCAGGCCTGTCAGCCAATGGCACGGGGCGATCGACGAAGTACTGCGGCTCACCGCGCCAAATGGCTTCGACGACTGGGCGGAACTCATCCCAGATTTCGGGCCATAGCTCCGCGTAAGCCCGACCAAGGCCGTCGGCGTGACGCCCCTCCAAGATCGGCACGTAACCGTCATTATAGATCGAGGTCAGGTCCGCGCCCCAGGCGAGGTAAGCCGCATGCGGAGTTTCTATCAGCAGCTCAACCGCCGTTCTCAGGCTCTGCGGCCAGCCGGAGGACGGTCCAAGAGGCGTGCCCGACCAATCCAAAGCGCGAACTTTGCCGGCCATTTCGCCCGTGCCGAGGGGCCAAGCTGAGGAGAGGGTATCGTTCGGCATACGACATGAACGCACGTATCCGTCGTGCAGTCACCCGAGTGCCCGCGTCCCTTGCGCCGACTGCCTGGGCGAGGCGGTCCGAGTGGCGGCCAGAGGACTAAGCCGCTCGCGCGGCATGGGTGACCGGCGCCGGCGCGGTAGATGAGCCTGAAGTGGCGGTGCTCCGCCCGTCCTGTCTGAAGATCAGGGGTCAACCCTGCAGACAGGCGATCCCCGATGAGCTCTGCACCCACGACCCCGCTTCGTCAGCGGATGATCGAAGACATGTCCATCCGTCAGTTCGGAGAGAAGACCCAGCGCGACTATGTACGCGTGGTCGCCGACTTCGCTCGGTTCCTGGGCCGCTCGCCCGGCCAGGCCCAGCCTGAGGACCTGCGACGATACCAGCTGCACCTGGCCACCCAGGGCGTCTCGCCAGGCCAGATGAACGCCGCCGTCTCGGCACTGCGGTTCTTCTTCAAGATCACCCTGGGTCGGCAGGGCTATGGCGAGCGCCTGGCGAGGGTGCGCAAGGAAGACCGACTGCCCGAGGTGCTCAGCCCTGAAGAGGTGGCGCTGCTGCTGCACTGCGCGCCCAGTCTCAAGCACAAGGCTGCCCTCAGCGTCGCCTATGGCTGCGGCCTGCGGGTCTCGGAGATCACCCACCTGAAGGTCGGCGACATCGACAGCGCCCGCATGCTGATCCGCGTCGAACAGGGCAAGGGTCGCAAGGACCGCTATGTGATGCTGGCCCCTGACCTGCTGGAGCTGCTGCGCCGCTGGTGGCGCTCGGCCCGGCCCATGGGCTGGCTGTTCCCGGGTCGCGATCCTGGTCAGCCGATCACGACCCGCAAGCTCGACCGAGTTTGCAAGGCCGCGGCCAAGACGGCCGGCCTGGACAAGCGGGTGTCGATGCACACCCTGCGCCACTCGTTCGCCACGCACCTGCTGGAGCGCAAGACCGACGTGCGGGTGATCCAGGCGCTGCTGGGTCACAAGAAGCTGGACACCACGGCCCGCTACACCCGCGTGGCGATCAAGACCCTGGGCGCGGTCAAGAGTCCGCTGTCGCTGCTGCGGCCGCCCCCGGCCTGAGCGTTGGCCTGAGCCCGCGCCATGTCCCGGCCACCTCTGGAGGTGGCCGACATCTTCCGCGCCCATGGCCCGGCCTATCGCCGCGCCCAGGCCGGACATCTGAGCCTTGGTCAGCTCAAGGCCATGTCGGCCATCGAGGCCTGTCGCACCGCCGAGCTGGGCGGCCATGTCGCGCGCTGCGACGACTGCCAGCGCCTGGCGGTGAGCTACAACTCCTGCCGCAACCGCCACTGCCCTAAGTGCCAGGGCTCGGCGGCCAGGGTCTGGCTGGCTGAACGCCAGGCTGACCTGCTGCCGGCGCCCTACTTCCATGTCGTCTTCACCCTGCCCGCTCAGCTCGCCGCCATCGCCTTTCAGAACAAGGCCGTGGTCTATGACCTGCTGTTCAAGGCCGCCGCCCAGACCCTGCAGACCATCGCCGCCGATCCCAAGCGTCTGGGCGCCCGGCTGGGCCTGATCGCCGTGCTTCACACCTGGGGCTCGGCCCTGACCCATCATCCCCATGTTCACTGCATCGTCCCCGGCGGCGGGCTGTCGCCGGACGGCGAGCGCTGGATCGCCTGTCGCAAAGGCTTCTTCCTGCCCGTGCGGGTATTGTCGCGGTTCTTCAGACGGCTCTTTCTGGAGAAGCTCACCGACGCTCACGCGCGCGGGCGTCTGAGCTTCTTCGGCGACCTCACATCGCTGGCGGCGCCAGAGGCTCTTGCCACGTACCTGGCGCCGCTGCGTCGCGCTGAATGGTGCGTTTACGCCAAGCCGCCGTTCGGCGGGCCGGCCGCAGTGCTGGCCTATCTGTCCCGCTACACTCACCGCGTCTCCATCTCCAGCAGCCGCCTGGTCACTATGGACGACCAGACCGTGGGCTTTCGCTGGAAGGATTATCGCCGCGCCGACCCCGCCACCGGCGCAGTGAAGATGGCGACCATGGCCCTGTCGCCGGCCGAGTTCATCCGGCGGTTCCTGATCCACGTGCTGCCGTCCGGCTTCCACCGCATCCGCCACTACGGCCTGCTGGCCAAGGGTCCCAACGCCGTGCCCTTGGAGAACCTGCGCGCCCTGATCCTGAAGCAAACGCCGCAACCGGCGGCCGTTCACGAGGACCCAGCCGAGCCCAATGAGTCCAAGGCCGCGCCCGCCCGGGCCTGCCCGTGCGGCGGCGCCGTACGCATCATCGAGGTCATCGGCCGCGGCGGCGCCTGGCGCGCTCGACCGCTCGCGCCACTGTGGTGTGACAGCTCATGAGCCCGGCCGCGACGATCGTCCGCCCCCCATGCCCGCCATCGCCCTCAGCCTTGGCGCAGGACCCGCTGCGCCTCGCGTTCAGCCGCGCCTCAAGAGCCGTCCAGCCGCCGCCAATGCCGGCGCCTCACACCGCTCAGGGACCGACATGTTGGACGTTTGGGGCTCTTCGTGGCCACCGCTCAAACCTATTGGGCCATCGTCAGCACCGCAGCGACAACCGCTATCGCCATAGCCTGACACGCCCGGCGTACTGACCGCGGCTTCCTCCCCTGAAGGCTTTCAGAAGCCGGCCCTCAGCGTCGGCTGCAGAGCTCGTGCATGGGCCAGCATCCGAAACCCTCAACAGAAGCAGACTCTGGCCGGTGATGTGAAGGATGACCTTCGCTCTCGTCAGAGTCGCTGTCGATCCCGGGGCCAGTCACCACCGTCCGGTTGAAAGCGGCCACGACAAGGAGGCAGTGAGTGGCGTAACGAAGCTGGCATATCGAATGGCAACCACATGCCTGTCGGCCTACGCCTGACTGTCCCGCCCGATGCGTTCACCTAGTCTTTGTGAAGATGGACCGGTTTGATTGGCGCGCGCTTGATGACGCCCTTTGCTTCCAGATCAAGCTGGACTGCCTTCAGCCACCATCCCGCGGTCGCTCCGTGCGGGAAGAGGGTCTCGGGGAGGAGCGGCAGAAGGGTCTCCCTGGCCTGAGGGACTGTGATGCCAGGAGCGTCGCTCGGGAGAATGGCGAGTAGCGATTCGCGCATTGCCAGGTATTTCGCGCGATCAACCCTTTGGGTGCGCCCCGGCGTGTTGATGTTTTCGATCTCGATCTTGTCAGACATTGATCCTCTCCGCGGCGGCGATTTTCGGACTTTGAAAGCCCATGGCGATCCACGCCCACAGCAGCTTCGCGTAGAACGCCATCGATTGAGCCTTCAGATTGGGCATGTCGACCGGCAGCACCGAGGGATCGGGAAGATCGCCGACCATGGTTCGCACAACAGCACGGGGGCGCAGGGTCTCAGGCCAGAGGTGCAGGTATAAGTCCAGCCAGTGCGCGCCCTTCATTTCCATGAAGATGGGCGTATTGCAGCAAGTAGCGATCACACGGCGGGTTCCAGCGTCGGCGGTGAGCCGGAATTCGCCTAGATGTCCAGCTCCCGAGATGATCCGGACCCGATCCTTGCGGTACAGCGCCGATGGCGTAGCGCAATGAGCCGTGAGCATATTGTTCGCGCCTGGCAGCTTTGCGAGCCGCGCGGCGGCGGCCCTGCAACTATCGCACATGCATTCTGTGACGATGATAGGTGGCCCCGTAACTTGGAGACGAGTCTCCTCGCACTCGCAGCCGATATCCATGGGCCCTCTCATCATACCCGGTCCTCCGCAATGTGGAAAAGTTGCCGGATATACCGGTCGAGATGGTCGAGACTTTCGCGCGCCAGCTCCGTGGTATCCGCTGCCTTGGCGAGTACGAACCCGCCTTGGAGGACAGCCTGCGTGTGTCGAGCAAGACTTTCGGCGGTCCAACTGGCCTGGATACCGTGCGCCCGTCGCGCGTCTTCAATGTCGCGCACCAGCGTTGCCGCGTGTCCGAAGATGCTGCGACCGCAGGCGTCGCGGATGGCGGGTGAACTTGCGTAAACCTCCTGCGCCATCGTGCCGACTAGGCAAGTAACCTCGGCCAGTTCGCCCGCGATGATCGCTTTGCGGAACGCGACATAAGCGAGTATGCGATCCAGAGGATCGGACGGCTCATGGTACGGCGCCGCCGCGAAGAAGGCGGTTGTTGTGGCCGCCCAGAACTCGGCTGCGGCGACACCCAGCGCGTCCTTGTTCTCAAACTGATGGAAGAACGCTCCCTTGGTGACAGCCGCCACTCTGCAAAGATCGTCGACTGTGGTGGCCGCAAAACCCTTTTCACGGATGAGGTCTCGCGCGGCTTCCAGAAGGCGAAGCCTCGCAGTCCCGCGCTCGGGGGATGCTTTAGTCGGTCTGGACATAGCTTAATACATACCAGTCGGTCGGTATGGGTCAAGGGGGCCAGCGGCTGTTTCTGGCCAGAGTACTAACCCGCTAGCGCGGGATGGGTGATTGTTCGTCGAAGATGAGCGGCGGGGTTCTCCTGTTTGAAGAGGAGCGTGGGTCGGCCACGTCCTCCTCGAGACAGGAGACGAGTGATGCCCGAAGACGCGATCCACCCGCTGCGTCGC
>NZ_JAFCSZ010000033.1:0-34114 GCF_049895765.1 Caulobacter sp. DWR1-3-2b1 | reverse complement strand
CCATGACGCTTCGCCAGGCCCCTCAGGCTCTCTTGACTATGCTGTACCGCTCGACGAACCGCCGCTGTCGTTGTGGCGCTCCCGTGGTGTACCTGCCCCATAGCGCATCCTTCCAACCACCGGAAAATAGTGCACCATCAAAGTCCGGGACCAAACATCTAGTTCAGCTTAGGCCAGATTGGCATAGGCTTTTTCGAGGGCGGCGACGAAGGTCGGATTGGCAGCCAAGCCCGCTGGGAACACGGCGTCCAGCGTCACGAATGCCGCGACATCCGTCTTGGCTTCGCCAGTGCAGGTCGCCGCGACCGCGATCAGCTTGTCAGCCAGCGGATCGACGATCGTTTCGCCGGCAGCGGCCCGCAGGCGGATGAAGCGCATCCAGGCCGCCAGCGGAACGGCCAGTCGATCAACCGAGCGTCCGGCATCGAGTGCGTCACCGAGCGTGCCGATGATCCGGAACGGCAGCTTTTGCGAGCCGTCCCAGGCGATCTGAGCGAGCAGGTGCCGGATCTCCGGATTGCGGAAGCGCTTGAGGATAGCCTCGGCGTAAACCGGTAAGTCCAGGCCGCGGGGGGCGGTCAGGGTCGGGATGATGTCTTCGATCATCAGATCGCGAGCGAGCCTGGCGAGGACCGGGTCGCTCATCGCTTCGAACACGGTCTCATGACCGCGCAGGATCCCGACATAGGCGAGGGTCGAATGCACACCGTTCAGCAGTCGCAGCTTGGCGCGCTCGAAGCCGCGAACGTCGTCGGTGAGCGTAACGCCAACGCTGGCGAGGTCCGGCGCATCTGAGTCCAGAACATCCTCGACCACCCATTGTGTGAAAGCCTCGCGCTGGATTGGCCAGGCGTCATTCAGGCCCGTGGCCGTTTCGACCCGCGTTCGCAGGGCGTCGTCGGTGGCTGGGGTAATGCTGTCGACCATGGTGCGCGGGAAGCGCCCCTGGACCTCGATCCACGCGGCGAGTTCGGGATCGACCTTGGTCGCAAAAGCCACAACGGCGGCCTTCAGCCGCCAACCGTTGTCGGCGAGGTTGTCACAGGCGACCACGGCGTAGGGCGGCAGGCCAACAGCGAAACGTCGGCGCAGCCCCTCGACGAGATACCCTACGGAACTGACGGGCTCACGAGAGTGGGCCAAGTCGTGGACGATGTCGGGGTGGCTTTCATCCAGACCGCCGTCACTCGACAGGCAGTAGCCCTTTTCCGTCACTGTCAGGGTGACCATGCGGGTCATCGGGGCGGAAAGACGGGCGAAGACGGCCGGCGGATCCTCGGGCGCGACCAGCACCTCGACGATGGAACCGATAATTCTGAAGGTGGTCTCTTCGTCCAGTTGAGCCAGGGTGTAGAGGCCGTCCTGCGGCGCTAGCGCATCGCGCGCGCCCGGGCTCTTCAGCGAGACGGCGCAGATGCCCCAACGAGGGTCCTTCGCCAGCAACTGATCGAAATAATAGGCCTGGTGGGCCCTGTGAAACGCGCCCGGGCCAAGGTGAACCACGCCGACAGTGATCCGGTCGCGGTCGTAGGCCGGCTGGGTGACGCCAGGAAGCGCGGCTGGGCTGCTGGTGGCGCGAAGACGCAGGGAAGAGGATACGGGAAGAGCCGTCACAGGGTCACACCACTTTTCCAGATGGCGATTTCGCGCTCGCCGTTGAGTTCGGCCTTGGTGGCCTTGCCGGATGCCGTCTCGACGACCATGTCCATCAGAGCGTCGGCCGCGTCGTCCATGGATTGACCAGAGAGCACGACGCCGGCGTCGAAGTCGATCCAGCCTGGCTTGCGCGCCGCAAGGCCGCTGTTTGAGGCGATCTTGAGGGTCGGCGCCGGAAAGCCCAGCGGCGTACCGCGCCCGGTCGTGAACAGGATCACCGTGGCGCCGGCCGCCGTCAGCGCCGTCGATGACACCGCATCGTTGCCGGGAGCCTCAAGTAGGGTCAGGCCGTGCGGGCCAACCCGTTCGCCATAGCGGATAACCTCGACCAGGGCCGACCTGCCGCCCTTTTGCACCGCGCCCAAGGATTTCTCCTCCAGGGTGGTGATGCCGCCAGCAATGTTGCCGGGGGAGGGATTTTCGTGGATCGGCTGATTGTTGTCGATGAAGTAGCGCTTGAAGTCGTCGACCACCTGAACCGCGCTGTCGAACACCGCCTGGCTGCAGGCGCGCGCCAGCAGCATCTGCTCGGCGCCGAAGATTTCGGGGATCTCGGTGAGCACCGGTGTACCTCCTGCGTCCGAAATCTTGTCGGCGATACGGCCCACCAAAGGGTTTGCGGTAACGCCTGAAAAGCCGTCCGAACCACCGCACTTCAAGCCGACGACGAGGTCGGAGACCGGGCAGGGTTCGCGCCGATCCTGTTCGGCGATGACGATCAGGTCCTCGATCGCGGTCAGGCCGTCCTCGATCTCGTCATCGACCATTTGGGTGGTGAACGAGCGCAGGCGAGCAGGGTCGAGATCCGGCGCGCTTTCCAGCAGAGCCTTCAACTGGTTGTTCTCGCAGCCCAGGCCCAGGATCAACACGCCGCCGGCGTTTGGGTGGGCGGCGAGCGCGGCAATGAGTTTGCGCGTGTGGGACAGGTCGTCACCCAACTGCGAGCAGCCGAAGGGGTGGGGAAAGGCGAAGACGCCATCCGTGCGGCCAACGAAGCGAGCATTGGCCTTTTCAGCGATGCGGCGGGCTGTGTTGGCGACGCAGCCTACGGTGCAAAGCACCCAGATCTCGTTGCGCGTAGCGACCCGGCCATTGCGACGACGGTAGCCCATGAAGGCGCGATCGGTGGGAGCGGCGACCGGCGCCAGCACTGAAGGCGCCCAGGCATAGCTTTCCACTCCGGAGAGCTTGGTCTCGACATTGTGGACGTGGACGTGATCGCCGATGGCGATGTCGATCGTCGCACGCCCAATAGGCCAGCCGTACTTCAACACGTCGTCGCCGGCGGTCGCAGAGCCGATGGCGATCTTGTGGCCCTTGGGGATGTCGGCTCGAGCCAGAACCGACCGACTGTGCAGAACCAGCGTCTCGCCGGCTGCGATGTCGCGCAGCGCGGTCGCGACATGGTCGCGAGGATCGACGTCATGAATCGATTCGTCGCAAGCAGAGCTCAGTTGGGTCATTTGTGCCTTCGTGCGGCGACCTTCGAAGCCACGAAGTGTCGGTTGGCGGCAGGGTAACCGGTGTCAGTTTTCTTGCAAACGTCCGTTTCGGCCATTGGTGGCGATGCTTGCGCGTGTAGAGTATGACAAAAGAAAGCGCTCAAAGCTCCATGGAAACGCCGTGAATTCTTCAAAACCGCCTATGCCGTCGCTGGGCGACAACGAACCCGAGCGCGGCCTTGAGGGCGGACGCAAGCGCGCCACGATCAACGACATCGCCAGGTTGGCTGGCGTTTCAAAGAAGACGGTCTCGCGAGTGATCAACCAGTCGCCCTTTGTACGCGACGAGACCCGTGAGCGTATCGAGGCCGTCATCGCCGAATGGGGTTACGCGCCCGATCCACAAGCTCGAGGTCTGGCGTTTCGCCGGTCGTTCCTGATCGGCATGATCTACGATAACCCCAACCCACAGTATGTCGTGAATATGCAATTGGGCCTGCTGGACGGCATGCGGGGCTCTGGTTTCGAACTGGTCGTACACCCCTGCAACCGCGCTAGCCCGACCTTCCTGGCCGACGTCCGCACGTTCGTCGAGCGGCAAAAGCTTTATGGCGTTGTGCTGCCGCCGTCTGTTTCGGAAGACGAGCGGGTCGCCAAACTGCTCAACGAGATTGGTTGCTCCTACATCCGGATCGCCTCGGTCGAACTGGACAAGCCCGAGAACATGATTGTCGGCCATGACCGGATGGGTGGCGCGCAAGCGGCGCGGCACATCCTCGACCTTGGCCACCGCCGCATCGCCTTCATCTCGGGTCCTGACACCTTCCGCTCGTCGCACGAGCGGCAAGGGGGCTTCGCGAGCGCACTGGCCGAGCGGGGTCTGAAGCTTGAGCCGAGCGATATCATCCAAGGCGCCTACACCTTCGAGTCGGGCGTGTCTTGCGGCGACGAGCTTCTGGCGCGGACGCCCCGTCCCACCGCCATCTTTGCTGGCAATGACGAAATGGCTGCGGGTGTTCTGCAGTCAGCGCGCAAAGCGGGGCTAAGTGTTCCTGCAGATTTGACGGTTGTTGGCTTCGACGACTTCCAGATCGCACAGGCTGTCTGGCCGCCGCTGACCACCATCCATACACCGACCCGCGAGATCGGGCGTATGGCTGCTGAGAAGTTGATCGACGCGGAACGCCGAGAGCGGCGTGAAGAGCGCGATCCCGCTCGCACTGAGCCAACCCTGGTTGTTCGGGAGTCGTCGGGTCCGGCGCCTTCAGTTTAGGCTGACCCACGACAGGCTGGCTTGCATCCGGCCATGACACCGGTTACCAAGCGCGCGCCAGAAGCGGCTAGTCGCCAAGCCGCCGGCTGGAGAGGAAGCGGGAGAAATCCATGGCCAGGCCCCTGATATTCCATGAAGATCGACTGTTTCCAGCCGACGAGCGGACGCGTTCGATTGCGCGCGAGCTGTATGCAGCGGTCAAGAGCTTGCCGATCATCAGCCCGCACGGCCACACAGATCCCAGCTGGTTTGCGACCAATTCGCAGTTCCAGGACGCTACGGATCTGCTGCTGGCCCCCGACCACTATCTGTTCCGCATGCTCTACAGTCAGGGCGTCTCGCTGGACTCCCTAAAGGTGCGTTCGAAGTCTGGTGTTCCCGGGACCGATCCTCGCGAGGCTTGGCGGCTGCTGGCCCGGAATTTCCACCTCTTCCGGGGAACCCCGTCGTGGATCTGGCTCAACCACGTGTTCAGTCAGGTCTTCGGCATGGAAGTGTTCTTCTCCGCCGAGACCTCGGACCTCTATTTCGACACCATCAACGAAGCTCTCGCCACCGACGCCTTCCGGCCGCGCGCCCTGTTCGACCGCTTCAATATCGAGACCCTGGCCACCACCGAGGGGCCGCACGAGACGCTGAAGCACCACCATGCCATCCGTGATAGCGGCTGGGGCGGGCATGTGATCACCGCCTATCGTCCCGACGCGGTCGTTGATTTCGAGGACGAGCGCTCGCCGCGCGCCTTCGAGCGCTTCGCCGAGGTGTCGGGCCAGGACGTCTATAGCTGGCAGGGCTATTTGGAAGCCCATCGCCAGCGCCGCGGCGCCTTCATCGAGGCCGGCGCGACATCTTCGGATCACGGCCACCCCACGGCGGCGACAGCCGATTTGAGTGACGCCGAGACCCAAGCTCTGTTTCTCAGCTTGGTGAAGGGGGAAGTGACGCCCGAAAAGGCCGAACTGTTCCGCGCCCAGATGCTGACGGAAATGGCCAAGATGAGCCTGGACGACGGCCTCGTCATGCAAATCCATCCCGGCTCGCACCGCAACCACAATGTCGGCCTGCTGAACTCGCACGGCCGCGACAAGGGCGCCGACATCCCGGTGCAGACCGAATATGTCTCGGCCCTGAAGCCCCTGCTCTCCAAGTTCGGCAACGACCCGCGCCTGTCAATCATCCTCTTCACGCTGGATGAGACCAGCTACAGCCGGGAGCTGGCCCCGCTGGCCGGTCACTATCCGGTGCTGAAGCTGGGTCCGTCCTGGTGGTTCCACGACAGCCCGGAAGGCATGATGCGCTTCCGCGAGCAGGTCACCGAAACAGCGGGCTTCTATAACACCGTCGGGTTCAATGACGACACCCGCGCCTTCCTCTCGATCCCGGCTCGCCACGACGTCGCCCGTCGTGTCGATTCCTCGTTCCTGGCCCGCATGGTCGCCGAGCATCGCATGGACCTCGTCGAGGCCCAGGAACTGATCGTAGACCTGACCTACAACCTGCCCAAGCGGGCCTACAAACTCGATCAACCCCGGCCGACGCCTTCGTCGGCCCAAGCCGCCCAATAAGACTTCCGGAGCTCCAAGATGTTCAGCAAGACCTATCACGCCACTCATCCGGACATGATGTTCTCGGTCAGCAATGACGATCTGCGCGATCGTTACCTGATGGATGGCCTGTTCGCCGACAACGAGATCGTCCTGCACTACAACCACGCCGAACGCTTTGTCGTCGGCGGCGTCGCCCCGATTTCGTCGGCCGTGAAGCTGCCCGACCAGACCGAGCCCACCTCTGCCGCTGGCCACCCCTTCCTTGAGCGCCGCGAACTGGGCGCGATCAATGTCGGCGGCGGCGCAGGCAAGGTTACAGTCGACGGCGTCGCCTACGACATCGAGCCGCGTGACGGCATCTACGTCACCATGGGCTCCAAGGACGTGGTGTTCGAAAGCCTCGACGCCGCCAACCCGGCCCGTTTCTATCTGACCAGCCTGCCGGCCCACGCCGCCTTCGAGACCAAGAAGCTCGAATTCGCCAACGCCGTTCCGCTGGAGCGCGGCGCGCTGGAGACCTCCAACGAGCGCACGATCTACCAATATATCGTGCCGACCACCTGCAAGTCGGCGCAACTGCTGCTGGGCATGACCGTCCTGAAGCCGGGCAGCGTCTGGAACACCATGCCGCCCCACCTGCACGACCGTCGTTCGGAAGCCTATTTCTACTTCGGTCTGGGCGATAACGACCGCGTCTTCCACTACATGGGCGAGCCGGACGAGATGCGCCACATTGTGATCGCCAACGAGGAAGCCGTGATGAGCCCGCCGTGGTCGATCCACATGGGTTCGGGCACCTCGAACTACACGTTCATCTGGGCGATGGGCGGCGAGAACCTCGACTACACCGACATGAACGTGCTGGACATCTGCCAGCTAAAGTAGGGCTTTCAAGCCACTCTCGACCTGTCATCCCGGGCGGAGCGCGTAGCACAGTCCCGGGACCGCCCAATGCGCTCGCGCTTGCGGCGGTCCCGGCTTTCGCCGGGATGACAGCCTTTTCAGACAGGAACACACCATGGCCAATCCATTCAGCCTCGAAGGCAAGGTCACGCTCGTCACCGGCGCCAACACCGGTCTCGGCCAGGCCGTAGCCGTGGCTCTCGCCGAAGCCGGCGCCAACGTTGCCGCGGCTGGCCGTAGCGAACCCACCGAAACCAAGGCCATGGTCGAGGCGACCGGTCGCAAGTTTCTGTCGATCAAGGCCGACTTCGGCTCGATCGAACCGGTCCAGCGCGTGATCGACGAGACCGTCGCCGCGTTCGGCAAGGTCGATATACTGGTCAACAACGCCGGCATCATCCGCCGTACCGACTCCATCGACTTCAGCGAAGCCGACTGGGATGCGGTGATGGACACCAACCTCAAGGTCGTCTTCTTCCTGACCCAGGCCTTCGCCAAACAGGTGCTGAAGCAAGGTCCGGTCGATGGCGTGGCCGGCAAGGTGATCAACATCGCCTCGCTGTTGTCCTTCCAGGGCGGAATCCGGGTGCCGTCCTACACGGCCAGCAAGAGCGGCCTGGCTGGCCTGACCAAGATCCTCGCCAACGAGTGGGCGACCAAGGGCATCAACGTCAACGCCATCGCGCCGGGCTATTTCGACACCAACAACACCGAGGCCCTGCGCGCCGACGTTGACCGCAACGCTTCGATCCTGGCCCGCATCCCGGCCGCTCGCTGGGGCAAGCCGAGCGACCTGGGCGGCGCGGCCGTGTTCCTGGCCTCGCCAGCGGCCGACTATGTCCAGGGGATTACTCTGCCCGTGGATGGGGGCTGGCTGGCGCGCTAACAGCATAAATCGACGCAAATATCTGATGGTAGCGCAATCATAATGCCGTCCGGGTTTTCCCGGACGGCGAAGCGCGGTAAGGGCGCCGCAACGTCAGCGTCAGATCGGCCGGGCGTCTAGGTTCATCTTTCTGTAGAGGCGCCTCTGGCGTCAGCGGAGCTCGCCTATGCGTAACCCGGCCCTGTCGCTCGGCGGTGATCGTCCCACCAGCCGCCACGTCCGCCAGAACGCCAATTTGCTGAGCGACCTGCTGTCTGAGGCCATCGCCTATCTTGAGGGCGAAGACGCCGCCGCCCTGGTGACCAAGGCCCGCAAGGCCTCCGCCCGCGAGGACGAAACCGGCGACGCGCCGGTTCTGGATCATCTGTTCGCCGACCTGTCCAACGACCAGGCCGTGTTCCTGGCGCGGGCCTTTGCCAGCCATTCGCTGCTGGCCAATATCGGTGAGGATGTCGCCGGTCGTCGCCGTCACGCCGAGGCAGCCGCCTTGCCGGGTGACGAGCGTCCCCGCACCCTGGTCGACGCCGTGGCCGCCCTGAAGGCTGGCGGCAAGTCCGACGAGGACATCGCCAGGATATTCGCCGCCATGAACGTGGTGCCGGTGCTGACCGCTCACCCAACCGAGGTGCGCCGTCGCTCGATGGTGGACCGCGAGACCGAGATCTCGCGGCTGATGGCTTTGCGCCGCCACCACCTGCCGGCTGATCTGGAGAGCGACATCCGCGAGCGGCTGTTCCGCGAGATCGCCCTGATGTGGCGCACCCGGCTCTATCGCCCCGAACGGATCACCGTGAAGGATGAGATCCGCAACGCTCTGTCGATCGTCCGCACCTCGATCCTGCCGGCGATCATCGATCTGTACGGCGACTGGACCGCCCAAATCGCCCACAACGCCGAGCTGGCCCCGCTGCTGAAGATGGGCTCGTGGCTGGGGGGGGACCGCGACGGCCACCCCGGCGTCAATGGCGAGACCCTGAAGCTGGCCCTGAGTTCGCAGTCGCGTGTGATTTTGGACTGGTATGCCGGCGAGGTCCGCAAGCTGTGGTCCAACCTGGCGATCTCGACTGCCTATACGCCGGTGTCCGACGAGCTGATGGCCTTGGCCGGCCAAGCCAAGGATCCGTCGGTTCACCGCACCGACGAGCCCTATCGCCTGGTGCTGGAGCTGGTCTTCGACCGGTTGACCGCCGTGTCGCAGAAGCTGACCGGCGCGCCGGTCGCCTACGCCAACGGCGCGACGGATGTCAAGCCCTATGGCAGCCCGGATGCCTTCGTGGCCGACCTTGCTACCGTCATCGACAGTCTGGAGCGCAACGGCGGCGAACGCCTGGTCGGCACCTCCTTGCGGACCCTGGTCGAGGTCGCCAAGGCCTGCGGTTTCCACCTGATGTCGCTGGACCTGCGCCAGAATGCCGACGTCCACGAGCGCACCGTCCATGAGCTGTTCCAGCGCGCCGGCACCGGCCTTCGCTATCTGGAGATGGACGAGGCCGACCGCTGCAAGGTGCTGATCGAGGAGCTGTCCCACCAGCGGCCGCTGGTCTCGCCGTTCACCGCCTATGGCGAGGAGACGAGCCGCGAGCTGGCGACGATGGAAGCCGCCGCCCAAGCTGTGCGCGACTACGGCCATGGCTGCCTCGGGGCCTATGTGATCTCCAAGTCGGCGACCCTGTCCGACATCCTTGAGCCGCTGGTGCTGCTCAAGCAGGTTGGCCTGGTCTGGGGCGGCGCGGCGCCACGTTCGTCGGTCAAGATCAGCCCGCTGTTCGAGACCATCGAGGATCTGGAGCAGGGGCCACGCGTCCTGCGCCAGTGGCTGGAAATGCCGATCAGCCGCACCATCCTGGGCGACCGCCCGGTGCAGGAAATCATGCTCGGCTATTCCGACAGCAACAAGGACGGCGGCTATGTCGCCTCGCGGCGCGGCGTTGCTCGCGGCGCCTCCGCCCTGGCCTTCGAGGCCGACCGGATGGGCGTGGGCCTGCAGCTGTTCCACGGCCGGGGCGGCTCTGTCGGACGGGGCGGGGGTCCTGCCGCCGAGGCCGTGATGGCCCAGCCGGCCGGCACGGTTCAGGGCCGTATCCGCATGACCGAGCAGGGCGAGATGATCGCCCGTCGGTTCGGTGACCAGCCCACCGCTCGCAGCAACCTGGATGGCCTGGCCGCCGCTGTACTGATGTCCAGCGACCGTCCCATCGTTCGTCCTGATCCGAAGGTTGAGGCGGCGATGACCGCCCTGGCTCAGGCCTCGTTCGAGGGCTATCGGGCGCTGGTCTATGACGACCCGGCCTTCGAGGACTTCTTCTGGTCGGCCACGCCCATCGGCGAGATCGTCGGCCTGAACATCGGCAGCCGGCCTGCCTCGCGCACCGCCAGCCGCAAGATCGAGGACCTGCGGGCCATCCCCTGGGTGTTCAGCTGGTCGCAGGCCCGGTTCATGCTGCCGGGCTGGTACGGTTTCGCCTCCGGCGTTGAGCGGGCCAAGCTGTCGGTGCAGCAGCTGCAGGATCTGGCCGGCGGTTTCGACTTCTTCGCTTCGCTGCTGTCGAACATGGAGCTGGCTTTGGCCCAGAGCCATATGGGCATCGCCGCCCGCTATGTGGCCCTGTCGCCCGATCCGGCCAATGCCAAGCGGATCTTCGAGACGATCAAGGTCGAGCATGAGGCCGCTCACCGCTTGGCCCTGACCATCCGGGGTGGAACGAGCCTGCTCGACAACCAGCCTGAGCTGGCCGAATCCGTCGCTTTGGCCGGACTGTCGGTCGATCCGCTCAACCACCTGCAGCTGGAACTGCTGTCGCGGCGTCGGGCAGGGGACCAGGACGAGGCGATCCGGCTGGCGATTCAGTTGACAGTGGCCGGAATCGCGGCAGGCCTGCGCAACACCGGTTAATCATCGGTCGTTGAATTGTTCACGATTTCAATGAGCTAAAACGGTTTTCTACGAGCTTTTGGGTGCTTGCCTAAACCACCGGTTTCTGATTATCTGCACGATGACACCGGTGGCGCCGCGAGCCCACCTCATGATGACACCGGTATCATAACGTTTCGGAACGACCTGGTCGGCCCGTCTCGTTGCGGCTCTTTTGAGCTCGCTCCTGCGCAAACTTCGGGGCGTCGAGCTTGGCTCGACGCCCTCACTTTTGCCTCGGCGAGTAAGGACAGAGACATTGGGGATGGAAGCAAAGCGGCGCGAACGCGCCTTTGTTTGACGCAGCGGTAGCCACAGAGTGGCGTCCGCGCGCGACGCGGTCTAAACGGTCGCCCTGAGCCAATACCGGCGAAATCTTCCACGCGACGACCCTGCATGGCGGGGCTGGCGCAAGAACGATCCTTTTGGAGGACTATGTGATGGTGAAAGATCGTATGGCGGTTCTGACCGCTATGATGGACCAGGGTGTGATCCCGGTTTTCTATCACCCGGACGCAGAGGTCTGCAAAAAGGTGATCCAGGCCTGCGCCGACGGCGGCGCGCCCTGCATCGAATTCACCAACCGCGGCGACTTCGCCAGCCATGTCTTTTACGAAGTCACCAGGCACTTCGCCACGGCCGATGAGCGCGTGATCATGGGCGTGGGCTCGATCGTCGATGCGCCGACCGCCGGCATCTACATCGCCAATGGCGCCAAGTTCGTGGTCGGCCCGATCCTCAACGCCGACGTCGCCAAGGTCTGTAACCGCCGCAAGATCCCCTATTCGCCGGGCTGCGGTTCGGCCTCGGAAATCTCCTACGCCGAGGAACTGGGCTGCGAGATCGTCAAGGTGTTCCCCGGCTCGTCGGTCGGCGGCCCCGACTTCGTCAAGGCGGTGCTGGGCCCGATGCCCTGGACCCGCATCATGCCGACCGGCGGCGTCGATCCCGACGAGGCCTCGGTCAAGAAGTGGTTCGGCGCGGGCATCGTTGCCGCAGGCATGGGCTCCAAGCTGATCACGCCGGAAATGCTCGACGCCGGCGACTATGCCGGCATCACCGCCAAGGTCCGCGAGACGGTGGACCTCATCAAGAAGGTTCGTGGGAAAGCCTAAATGACCGACAACATCCTCAATATCCGCCCGGCTTCGGAAACCAAGTGGGATTGCGCGTCCTTCGGTGAAGTGATGCTGCGCTTCGACCCCGGTTTCGGCCGGGTTCGCAACGCTCGCCAATTCAACGTCTGGGAAGGCGGCGGCGAATACAACGTCGCCCGCGCCTTCAAGAAGTGCTGGGGCAAGCGCTCGACCGCCGTCACCGCCCTGCCGGTGAACGACTTGGGCTGGCTGGTTGAGGACCTGATGATGCAGGGCGGTGTCGACACCTCCCACATTATCTGGCGCGATTTCGACGGCCTGGGCCGCAACACCCGCGTTGGCCTGAACTTCACGGAGAAGGGCTTCGGCGTTCGTCCGGCCCTGGGCTGCAGCGACCGGGGTCACTCGGCCGCCTCGCAGATCCGTCCCGGCGAAGTGAACTGGGAAAAGCTGTTCGGCGAAGAGGGCGTTCGGTGGTTCCACACCGGCGGCATCTTCGCGGCCCTGGCGAGCAACACCGCCGAAGCCGTGATCGAAGCGGTCGAAGTGGCCCGCAAGTACGGCACGGTGATCTCCTACGACCTGAACTACCGCGCATCCTTGTGGAAGTCGCAGGGCGGCAAGGAAGGCGCTCAAAAGGTCAACCGTCACATCGCCCAGTATGTGGACGTGATGATCGGCAACGAAGAAGACTTCACCGCCTGCCTGGGCTTTGAAGTCGAAGGCCTGGATGAGCACATCAGCTCGATCGATCCGGCCAACTTCAAGAAGATGATCGAGACCGCTGTGAAGCAGTTCCCGAACTTCAAGGTTGCCGCCACCACCCTGCGCAACGCCAAGACCGCCTCGGTCAATGACTGGTCGGCGATCCTGTACGCCGGCGGCGAATTCTATTCGTCGATGATGCGCGAGAACCTAGAAATCTATGACCGTGTCGGCGGCGGCGACGGCTTCGCCTCGGGCCTGGCGTTCGGCTTCATGGAAGGCAAGGGCCCCCAGGCCGCCGTCGAATACGGCGCGGCTCACGGCGCCCTGGCCATGACCACCCCCGGCGACACCTCGATGGTGCGCCAGGCGGAAGTCGAGGCCGTGATGAAGGGCAAGGGCGCGCGGGTCATCCGCTAGAGCCCTTTCCGACCTGATGGCTTCATCAGTGTCGGGCGAAAAGGGCTCTAAATCAAAAGTTTAGAGCATTTTTCGATCCGATAACCGTTTCACACTTATCGGAAAATGCTCTAGTTCACGTCGTCATCGCTGAATGAGAACGAGCCCCCGGTCGCGAGACCGGGGGCTTTTTCGTGGGCGAGGTCTTCCGCCCGCTTGCGATCGAGAAGCTCGGCCATGACGCCGATCTTCCGGAGAAGCTCTTCGTCCAGCCAACTGGTCTTATTGGCGCGACGATTGCGTCTGCCCGGTGACGGCGGCCGAGGAGGGCGGGGGTAGGGCATTTTAGTATCCCTTCGAAGAAGATCCTCCCCCGGAGGGGAGCAGCTACAGTTTCGCAGCCTCACGCGATCACTCGCTGAAGGGACGGGGAGGGATGCGAAGCGCCCGGGCGACGCCCGGATGAGAAAGTAGAATTACCGTTTCGACGAAGCCGAGCGCTCCGCGCGGTCGTTATCCGCCAGCGTCCCGTCGGGTGGCCCTGTTCAAGCCTTACCGGGACCCGCTCCGCCCGGTTTCCCGGACGGAGCGAAGGTCGGAGCAGGCGGGCCCTCGCGGACTGTCACGCCTGTTTGTCTCCGTCCACGCCGACGGCGGGCGGGCCTGGCCAGCAACCAGGTCCCGGACCGTCCGAGTATCCCCCTCGGACCTGTCCCCGCTCGACCACATCCCAAGGCCGCGAAGGTCGCTGGCCGCGCGCCCTCCCCATCGCCTCGAGATGAAGACAGTATACGGCGGCGTCGATCCCGGAGGACTTCGGGCGCGGGCGGCGAGCAATTTCAGATGGTTAGGTGCGGGAAGCAGGGAGGATACAAGATCGACGCCTGACGAAGCTCGGGATGAAGCCTTGCCGCGTGCGGGATGCTAGACTGCCGGCTTGCTTTGAGAGACGTCGCCCTTGATCGATCAATATGGCTGGTCCGACGCGTTGGCGCGGGACTTTGAACCGCATGCCCGTGCCGGTCAGACCCCCGGGCGCATCGTCGTCCAGCGACGCGGCGCCTATCTGGTGGCCACCGACGACGGCGAGCTGCGCGCCAAGCCGGCCGGCCGCCTCTTGCACGAGGCGCGAGAAGCGGGGCATCCGGTCGTCGGCGACTGGGTGGCGCTGACAGTCAACAAGGCCCAGAGCACAGCCACCATCCATGCCGTCCTGCCGCGCCGCACCGCCTTTGCGCGCCGGGCGGCCGATAGCGTCCAGACCCTGCAGGTCATCGCCGCCAATATCGACGTCGCCTTCGTGGTCACCTCGATGAACGCCGACTTCAATCCGCGCCGGCTCGAGCGCTACCTCGCCGCCGCCTGGCAGAGCGGCGCGCGGCCCGTGGTGCTGCTGACCAAGTCCGACCTGTCCGACGAGCCTCAGGCCCTGGCCGAGCAGGTCGCCGGCCTGGCGGCGGGCTGTCCGGTGATCGTCGTCTCGGCGCGCGAGGGTGTGGGCCTGGACGCCCTGCGCGCCCAGATCGCGCCGGGCGAGACCTGCGTCCTGATCGGCTCTTCGGGCGTCGGCAAGTCCACCCTGGTCAATGTGCTGTCAGGCGAGGAGCGGATGGCCACCCAGGAGATCCGTGAGGCCGACGCCCGGGGGCGCCACACCACCAGCCATCGCCAGCTGGTCCTGCTGCCCGGCGGCGGCATGATCCTGGATACGCCCGGCATCCGGGAAGTCGGCCTGATCGACGCCGAGGAGGGCTTGGCCGTGGTCTTCGACGACATCGAGCGCCTGGCCGAGCAATGCCGGTTTCGCGACTGCGGTCACGCCAACGAACCCGGCTGCGCGGTGCGCGGCGCACTGGAAAGCGGCGCTCTCGACGCCGACCGCTGGGCGTCTTTCCAGAAGCTGGGCCTGGAGCTGGCGGCCGTGGAAGACAAGGCCGATCGGATCGCCAAAGAGACCGACCGGCGCCGGCAACTGACGCTTCAGAAGGCCTATCGAACGAACAAGAAGGATCTGCGGGACACATGAAGGCGATCGACGGAGCCATCGGCCAAGCCTAGCTTCACCATTCGCTTACCACCTTCGCAAACCGTTCCTAGACGCCTGAAGCTTTAGCTTGAGGTCATGTCGAACGCGGAAGTCCATCTGCAACAGCCGGTCGAGCGGCGCGCCGAAAGCCGGCGGGCTTGCCTGTTGCGCGGCGACCTGATCACCGGCGCCAATCGCGCCGAACCCGTGGCGGTTCTGGACCTGACGGCGTTTGGCGCGCGGGTGGCGATGCGCCGGACGCTGCTGCTGCCCACCCGCATGGTGCTGCGCCTGACCCTGATGGACGGTCGGGTGCTGTATGACGCCGAACTGCAGTGGCGACGTGGTCTGGACGTCGGCCTGTCCCTGTCCGCACGACGCGGAGACAAGAGCCTGGCCCACTAGAGCATTTCCCGATAAGTGTGAAACGGTTATCGGATCGAAAAATGCTCTAAACTTTTGATTTAGAGCCCTTTTTGCCCGACCCTGATGAAGCCATCAGGTCGGAAAGGGCTCTAGAGCATTTTCCGATAAGTGTGAAACGGTTATCGGATCGAAAAATGCTCTAAACTTTTGATTTAGAGCCCTTTTTGCCCGACCCTGATGAAGCCATCAGGTCGGAAAGGGCTCTAGGCGCCAATTGACACCCTACGCCGCCAGAAGCGCCTCAAGCGTCTGGACGATCAGGCCGTGGTCTTCCACCTGCGGCAGACCCGAGACCGTGATCGCGCCGATACAGCCCAGGCCCTCCAGGATCAGCGGAAATCCGCCGCCATGAGCCGCGTGATCGCGCAGCGACAGACCATACCGGCCCTCCAGCGTCTCGCCCGAGGCGGTCAGTTTCAGGCCTATGCCCAGGGTGCTGGTTCCCAGCCGCAGCACGGTGTTGCGCTTGCGGCGGATCCAGTCGGCATTGTCAGGTCCGGCGCCGGGCAGGGCGGCATGGAACAGCGGGCGGTCGTGCAGGCTGATGTCGATCGCCACCGGTGCGGCGCGGGCCAGGGCGGCGTCGCGCAGGGCGGTCCCCAAGGCCCAGGCGGTCTCCAGGGTGAAGCGCGGGAAGATCAGCTCGCGCTCCTGCTCGGCGATCAGGGCAAGGTCCGGGGCGATGCTCACAGGGCGATCTCGCGGCGTTCGGCGGCGCTGCGCTGGGCGGCGTCGATCACCTCCATGACCAGCAGCGCCTCCTCGACCGGGACAGGGCTGGGCGCGCCGCTCGTGATCGCGTCGCGGATGCCGGCATAATAGGCGCGATAGTCGGCAGGCAGGGGCTGCACGGCCGTGCTGACCGGCTCGTCGTCCTCCAGCTGAATCAGAACGCCTGGACGCGGATCGTCGCCATAGCCGGGCTCGCCCGGCTTCATGCCGGCCTTCAGGTGGTCCTCCTGGGCGTCCAGGCCGCTCTTGATGAAGCTGCCCTTTGTGCCGTGCACGGCCATGCGCAGATTGGTGGCCTGGGTCATCTGGCTGGCGTGCAGCAGCACCCGCAGGCGCGGATAGCGCAGCAGCAGGTGGAAATAGTCGCCGGCCACGCCGCCCTCCTTCTGGACGGCGATGTCGGCATAGATCGCCTTGGGCCTGCCAAACAGCACCAGGGCCTGGTCGATCAGGTGGGGTCCCAGGTCCAGCAGCACGCCGGCGCCCAGCTTCTCGCGCCAGCGGTCGCGGACCAGCGGGCGGAAGCGGTCGAAATGGCTCTCGTACTGCACGATCTCGCCCAGATGGCCCCGCTCGATCAGCGCCTGGAGTGTGAGGAAATCGCCGTCCCAGCGGCGGTTCTGGAACACGCTGACCAGGCGCTTGGCTCGGCTCGCGTGGTCGGCGATGGCGCGCGCCTCGTCCAGGGTGACAGCGAAGGGCTTGTCGATCACCACGTGCTTGCCGGCGTCGAGGGCGACGTGGGCTTGGCTCGCATGCAGGGCGTCCGGCGTGGCGATGACGACCAGATCAATCGCCGGATCGGCTACGGCCCGGACCAGATCTGCGTTGACGACCGCGACCTCGGGAAAGTCGGCCCGCACCTTGGCCGCGTCGCTGGAGACCACCGTGTGCAGTTCCAGACCCGGCGTGGCGGCGATCAGAGGCGCGTGGAAGGTCTTGCCGACGAAGCCATAGCCGACCAGGGCGACCTTGAGCGGGGCGGGGGACATGAGCGAACTCCTCGAAACCGTCGCTCGAAATAGGCCCTGGCTCGACCGCAGGCCAGAAAAAAGCCCCCGACGCCAAAGCGACGGGGGCTCTGATTTCAGGACGCGAGAAGACCTAGAACTTCACCGGTTCCATCTTTGGGGTCAGCAGGTGGACCACCAGCAGGGCGACCAGATAGGCGCTGCCGGCGATGATGAAGATCGGGGTGTAGGTGCCGATCTCCTCCAGGACCTTGCCGATATATTTGGAGAACACCATGCCGCCAAAGGCGCCCAGCATGCCCCCGATACCGACCACTGAACCCACCGCTCCGCGCGGGAAGACGTCCGACGGCAGGGTGTAGAGGTTGGCCGAGAAGCCCTGGTGGGCCGCGGTGGCGACGCCGATGATCAGCACGGCCAGCCAGACGCTGTCGGCCTCGGCGGCGAACATCACCGGCACGGCCAGCAGGGCGCAGATCAGCATGGTGGTCTTGCGAGCCCGGTTGATGCTCCAGCCCATCTTCATGAACTTGGACGACAGCCAGCCGCCGCCGACGCTGCCGACGTCGCTCAGCAGATAGATGGCGATCAGCGGCGGACCGAAGGTCTTGAGGTCCAGGCCATAACGCTTGCCCAGGAAGTCGGGCAGCCAGAACAGGAACATCCACCAGATCGGGTCGATCAGGAACTTGCCCAGCGAATAGGCCCAGGTCTCGCGCTTGGTCAGCAGCTTGATCCAGGGGATTTTCTCCACCGGATCGGCCTCGTCCTGCTCGATATGCGCCAGTTCGGCGGCGCCGATCTTCTTATGCTGACGTGGCGACCGGTACATGATCAGCCAGATCGGCAGCCAGATCAGGCCGGCCACACCGGTGACGATGAAGGCCATCTGCCAGCCCCAGGCCAGCACGATGCCCGGCACCACCAGCGGGGTGACGATCGCGCCGATATTGGTGCCGGCGTTGAAGATGCCGGTGGCGAAGGCGCGTTCCTTCTTGGGGAACCATTCGGCCACGGCCTTGATGCCGCCGGGGAAGCCGCCGGCCTCGCCGACGCCCAGGCCCATGCGGGCGAAGATGAAGCCGTTGAGGCCGCGCGCGCCGGCGTGGGCGATGTGAGCGATCTGCCAGATGGCGAAGGCGATGCCGAAGCCCCACCGGGCCCCGATCTTGTCCATGATCTTGCCCCAGGCCAGATAGGCCACGGCGTAGGACAGCTGGAAATAGAATACGAGGTCGGCATAGTCGCCCTCGCTCCAGCCGAACTCCTTGGACAGGTCGGACTTCAGAATGCCGATCGTCTGGCGGTCGACATAGTTGATGACCATCGCCGCAAACAGCAGGCTGACGATCACCCACCGGTACCGACCGATCTTCTCGGACGGCTCGGGGGCTGTGGGCATGACCATGGACACGTCTTCCTTACCCTGGATTGTCGTTTCTTATTTTGCCGGGACGGCGATGCACTCCACCTGTCCCAAGGCGCCGAAGCTAACCTTTGCCGCGTCGCCTGCAACCACATCGTGGATGCCGGTGCTGGCGCCGGTGGTGACCAGCATGCCCTTTTTCAGCGGACGGCCGCGCGAGGCGACATGGCCCAGCAGGAAGGCCAGGGCCGCGAGCGGCGAGCCGGGGATCGAGGCCGCCGTTCCCTTGCCGACGACGACGCCGTTGATGGTCGTCTCGACGGCCATGTCTTCCCAGGCGATGTCGCGCCAGTTGGCGAGCACCGGTCCGAGGATCTGGCCGTCATTGTTGCCGAAGTCCGAGGCCACGATGGGCGGCCCCAGCACGTTGATGGTCTGCAGCGGGCTGCCGGCGATCTCGACGCCCAGGATCAGCTCGCCAACATATTCAGCGGCTTCCTCGGCGGTCCACTCGGTCTTGCCCTCGGGCGCGTCCTTGCCCAGGCGGACGATGAACTCGGCCTCGACGGCCGTGAAGCCGCCGTCGATGGCGCGGAACGGGGTCGGCGCGGCGCCGGCTTCCCAGAGGTTCTTCCTGAAAATGCAGCCGGCCAGACGCTCGGCGCCCAAGCGGGCCTGATGCTGCGGCGGGACATAGCCCACCTTCCAGCCGATCAGTTCGTCAGGCCAGGAATCGATGGCGATGTCCTGAACGGCGTAGCCGTCGGCCATGGTGACGGGAAGCACGCCGCCCGGATAGCCGGGGACGGAGACGCCGGAGAGGCGCGCTTGAATGAATTTGGGAGCTATGGACGCCGGTGCGAACACATCGCTCTCGGCCGCAGAAACGGTCACGCCGCTAATCCTCCCTACTATAACCCGACAGCCCGTTCGACGGGTCTGCGACGTCTCTAATGGAAACCGGTGTCATTGACAATGAGGCCGCGAGACACCGGCAGACAAGATCGCGCTTTGTCAGGAACGCCCGTTTTGACGGCGTCGCTCCGCCGCCATGCCGGCAAATGTGCGGGCGGTGGGCGTCTTCGGATCAGCGCATCCATCTGGTCCTCGGCTGACCAGCAGACCGGCCTGCACGACGACGGTCGTCAGCCGACAAATCGAGGCTTTGGTGCTGGCGATGGCGGGCGGACGTCGCGCACCCGTAGCCTGATGCTCGCCATCGCTTGACAGACAGCGCGACGGGTATACCGTCGGGCGGTATTACGGATGTAATGAGCATGCATATCACCTCGGCCGAAAGTCATGTCATGGAAGCGCTGTGGCGGCGGGAGCCGTTGACGGCCGACGAACTGGTGGCCGAGGTTGGCGCCAGCCAGTCGTGGGGCGAGGCCACGGTCAAGACCCTGATCAACCGCCTGCTGAAGAAGAAGGCCATCAAGTCCGAGCGCGCCGAGGGCAAGCACGGCTATCGGCCGCTGATCGCCCGCAGCGTCTATGTCCAGGCCGAGAGCCAAGGGCTTCTGGATCGCCTGTTCGAAGGCCAGCTGGCCCCGATGATCAGCCACTTCGCCCAGCATCGCGAGCTGAAGGCCGAGGAGATCGCGCGCCTCAAGCGCCTGATCGAGGATCTGGAACATGGCGGCTGAGGTTCTAACCCACCTGGCCTTCTGCAATCTGGCCGCCGGCTTGGCGATCTTGCTGGCGCTGATTCTGCGTCATCCGACACGCGCTCTGTTCGGGGCCGAGATCGCCTATCTGCTGTGGCTTCTGCCCGTGGCCGCGGGTCTTGCGGCTTTGCTGCCGGCGCGCGCGGCAGAGCCCGGCGTCGTGGCGGCGCGTCATTTCATCATGTCGGGCGATCATGCCGCGATCCTGGGCGGCCTGTGGCTGGTTGGCGTGTCGCTGGCCCTGGCCCTGCTGGTCTGGAGTCAGTCGCGGTTCATGCAGCGCGCCCGCCTGGGCCGGGCTGGCCCCGCTGTGGTCGGCGTGCTGGTCCCGCGCATGATCGTGCCGGACGACTATCAGACCCGTTTCACCATCGCAGAACGCGCGGTGATCCGGGCGCACGAGCGCGCGCATATCGAGCGGCTGGACCCCCGCATCAATGCGCTCATGGCTTTGATCCAGTGTCTGGGCTGGTTCAATCCGCTGATCCATCTGGCGGTGCGTGAAGCCCGGCTCGACCAGGAACTGGCCTGCGACGCCCGGGTCATGGGCCGGTTGTCGCGCGAGCGCGGCCTCTATGCGCGGACGCTCCTGAAGACTCAGCTGGGCGCTCGCGCCCTGCCGCTGGGCTGCCACTGGCCGGCCGCCGCGCTGCATCCGCTGGAAGAGCGGGTGATCATGCTGACCCGGCCGCAACCGACCCTGCACCGCACGGCCACGGGCGGAGCGCTGGTGATGGCGATGAGTTTGACCGCTGCCGTCGGCGCCTGGTCGGCGCAACCGGTTGGTCCGCCCCGGCCCGTGGCGGCGCCGGTAGTCTGGCCCGAGGTGGTTGTCTATGCGCGGATGTCTCTGGCCCTGGAGCCCTGAGCGCATCGCCGCGCCATGACCTGACAGGTAATTGTCCGGGGTCGATCCGTCTCCCAAGCTTGCACCATCACAACTTGGGAGAAGGCGATGTCAGGCTTCTGGCGCAAATGGTTGACGGTGTGGTGTTGGGCGGTCGGCGTGTTTGGCGCTGTTCTGGTCTGTGGCGGGCTTGAGACAACCAACGGCCCGGCCCGTCTATTTTTCGGTATTCTGAACGGCCCCATGCCCCTGGATCTGAACGCCCAGATGCGTTTTAGCCTGGCGGTGATGGGCGCTGTGACCATCGGCTGGAGCATCACGCTCGCGGCGGTGATCCAGGCGGCGATCCTGCTAGAGCATTTTCCGATAAGTGTGAAACGGTTATCGGATCGAAAAGAGCTCTAAACTTTTGATTTAGAGCTCTTTTCGCCCGCCTCTGATGAAGCCATCAGGTCGGAAAGGGCTCTAGGCGACCGGGCCCGGCCTATCTGGCTTTTGCTGGTCGGCGGCGTGACAGCCTGGTTCGTGATCGACACGCCGATGTCCATCGCGACGGGTTATGCGATGAACGCCTTACCCAACCTGGCCTTGTTCGCGACTTTCCTGCTGCCGATCATCCAAAGCCGCGTGCTTCGGACGGCGCGGGCCTAGGCCTGTCAGCCTTGCCGGACGGCTGCAGTTGCAGGCCCGACGAAGCCTCCATCTCGGCCTCGGCCGAGGAGGAGGCCTCCAGCAGCGACCTGGGCGGCGGAATCGGCTGGATCTCTTGCGCCGACGCAGTCAGGGCGCCGACGAAGTCGTCGCGCCAGGCGGTGACGTCTCGACGCTGAACGTTGTCGAACATGGCTTCCCAACGTCGCTTGCGCTCAGGCAGATCCATGGCCAGGGCCCGGCTAAGGGCGTCGGAGATTTCCTCCGGGCTGTTGGGATTGACGATCAGGGCGTCCGACAGCTGCCGGGCCGCGCCGGCGAAACGCGAAAGGATTAGCACCCCGGGATCTTCGGGATCCTGTGAGGCGACATATTCCTTTGCCACCAGGTTCATGCCGTCGCGAAGGGGCGTCACGAGGCCGACCTTGGCCGCGCGATAGATCCCGGCCAGCTCATCGCGGCGGTAGGACTTGTTCACGTAGCGGATCGGCGTGAAGTCCATTTCGGCATAGGCGCCGTTGATCCGGCCGATCAGACCGTCCAGCCGCGAGCGCAGATCCTGATAGGCCTCGACCTCATCGCGAGACAGCGGGGCGATCTGCAGGAGCATCACCTGGCTGCGCTTGTCGGGATTGTCGTGCAGGAAGCGCTCGAAGCCGACCAGCCGCTCTTCCAGGCCTTTGGAATAGTCGAGGCGGTCGACGCCCACGACCATTTTGCGGAACACGCTGTGGGCCAGCATGCGGTCATAGATCTTGTGAGCGCAGGGGCTGTGGGCGATGCGGACGAAGTCTTCGGCGTCGATGCCGATCGGGAAGACCGCCGCGCGCGTCGTCTTGCCGAAGGCGGTCAGGTGGCCGTTCGAGCCGGCCGAACCATCCACTTCGGAAACGACGTAGCCTTCGAAAGCGTGGCGAGATTCCTCGGTCTGGAAGCCGACCAAGTCATAGTCGAACAAGGCCTCCACCAAGGGACGGTGGCGGGGCAGGGTGACCACCAGCTGATGGGCCGGCCAAGGGATATGCAGGAAAAATCCGATACGGTTGGTCACGCCCATCCGCCGCAGCTCTCGCGCCATCGGGATCAGGTGATAGTCGTGCACCCAGATGATGTCGTCCGGCTCGATCAGCGGCAGCAGGGTTTCGGCGAAGCGCTTGTTAACCCGGTTATAGCCCTCGCCGAACGAGCGGTCATAGGCGGTCAGGTCGACGCGGTAGTGAAACAGCGGCCACAGGGTCTTGTTGGCATAGCCGTTGTAATATTCCTGGTAGTCGCCTTCCTCCAGATCCACGGTGGCGGTGGTCACGCCATCGACCCTTTGCATGGACAGCTGGCCGGTGAATTGCGGCGTGGTCTTGCCGCTCCAGCCAAACCAGATGCCGGAATATTCGCGAAGGGCGGCGGCCAGGGCCATGGCCAGGCCGCCGACGCTGCCCTCGCCCTCGCCGCCGGCTTCGCGGCTGGCGGGCGGGTTGACCCGGTTGGAAACGACGATCAGCCGGCTCATGCCGGCATCAGCGTCGCGACGCCCTCCAGCCAGGCCGAGACGGCGGCGGTGTCCTTCAGGCGGTAGGCCGCTGAAGTCGCCCGCATCTCGCCGACCAATATGCCGTAGCCGCCCAGCCGCGCGGCGGCGGCGAAGCCATCCTCGTCGGTCAGATCGTCGCCCACGAAGATCGGGGTCGAACCCGTGAAGGGCCGTTCGCGCAGGAAGGCGGCGACTGACTGGCCTTTGTCTTGGCCCGGCGTGCGCAGTTCGACGACCATGTCGCCCAGCTGAAGCACCAGGCCAGTCGTGCGGGCGATACGCTCGGCGGCCTCGACCACGGCCTCGCCGGTCGCGGGCGCGTTGCGGTAGTGCAGGGCGACGCTGACGCCCTTGTCCTCGAACTGCAGACCCTTGTCGCATCGCGCCAGGTCGCGCAGCAGTTGGCGAGCGTCAGGGATGCCAGCATGCGGTGTAGAGGTGACGACGTGGCCCTCGGCGTCGCGGCGCACCAGACCGTGGACGGCGGCGACAGGTGTGACGCCGCGTTCGAGGATGCGGTCCAGATCGTCGAGTGCGCGGCCGCTGACCACCGCGACCCGGCCGTGCAGGGTGGCGGCCAGGCGCTTCATCAGCATCGCCCGGCGCTTGTCTGGCCCTACCTGCTCGGGGCGGGGCATGATCGGGGTGAGGGTGCCGTCGAGGTCGAGGAAAAGCGCGGCCGACGCCGGGGGAAAGGCCGGCGGTGGGGATAGGTCGTGGGGCTGGTGTCTCGCGGTCGACCCGGTCGTGGTCATTACCAGACGCCCCTCTTCAAAACGGTACATGACCACAGAAACGCCAAAGTCCGGCTTTCGATCCGCCGCGCCAAGGTGAGGCTCGGCTTAGCGCACCGAAGTCCAGGGCCGGCTGAGCAGCACCGCGCAATTGATCAGGCCCACCAGAGAATAGGTCTGGGGGTAGTTGCCCCACAGCTCGCCGTCAGAAAATCCGATGTCCTCGGACAGCAAGCCGGCGGCGGTGCGGCGGGCCAGCATGTCCTCGAACAGCGCGCGGGCCTCGTCGGCGCGGCCGGCCAGGTGCATGGCCTCGATCAGCCAGAAGGTGCAGATGTTGAAGGCGGTCTTGGGCTCGCCGAAGTCGTCGGGGATGGCGTAGCGCAGCAGATAGGAGCCCTTGCGCAGGCCGCTTTCAACCGCCGCCACGGTGGCGATGTTGCGCGGGTCGTTGGCGCTGATGAAGCGCAGATCCACCAACTGCAGCAGGCTGGCGTCCAGCTCGTCTCCGCCGAAGGTCGCGGCAAAGCGGCCAAGCTCGGGGTTCCAGGCCGCCTCGTCGATGGTGGCCCGCACCTTGGCGGCGCGATCGTTCCAAAAGGCGGCGCGCTCAGTCAGGCCCAGCTTCTCGGCGGCGTTGCCCAGGCGATCGCAGGCGGCCCAGCACATCACCGACGAATAGGTGTGGACATTGGCCCGGCCCCGGAACTCCCACAGGCTGGCGTCGGGCTGGTCGTGCAGCTGGAAGGCGCGCTCGCCCACCGGCTCCAGCGCTTCGAAATCGTCGACCGTCGCCTGACGCAGCAGGCGCTCGTCGAAGAAGGCCTGGGTGCTGGACAGCACGATCTGGCCATAGACGTCGTGTTGCTGGTGCTCGAAGGCCTGGTTGCCGATGCGCACCGGACCCATGCCGCGATAGCCGGGGAGGTCAGGGGCGAAGCGCTCGGTCAGCTGCGGCTCGAACCCAACGCCGAACAGCGGCTGGATATGGCCGCCGGCCGCCCGGTCCACGATGTTGCGCAGGTAGCCCAGATAGTTCTCCAGTATATCCACCGCGCCCAGGCGGTTGAGGGCCTGGACCACATAATAGGCGTCGCGCATCCAGCAGTAGCGGTAGTCCCAGTTGCGGCCGCTGTCGGAATGTTCAGGGATCGAGGTGGTCAGGGCCGCGACGATGGCTCCGGTTTCTTCGTGAACGCAGAGCTTGAGAGTGATCGCGGCCCGGATCACGGCGGACTGCCATTCCAGTGGAATGGCCAGGCCTCGCACCCAGGTCATCCAGTAGGCGGTGGTTTCGCGCAGCATCCGCTCGCAGGTCGAGCCGATATCGGCGTCGAAGCCTTCGTCGGGGCCGAGGAAGAGGGCGATGGGCTGCTCAAGCCGGAAGGTGCGCTCTTCCAGAACGTGCGAGACCGGGCAATCGGTGGTCAGCCGCATGGTCAGGTCCGAGCACAGATAGCGGATGTGGTTGGAGCCCGAAGTGACTTCGGCCAGCCGCGCGCCCCATTGGGCGGTGGGGCGCACCCTCACCGTGATTCGCGCCGTGCCGGCGACCGGCCGGATCAGGCGGATAAAGGCGGTAGGCCGGAAGATGCGGCCAAACTGCTCGTAGCGTGGGGCGAAGTCGATGATCTCGACCCGGGCGCCGTCGGCGTCGGTGATCTCGGTGCGCAGGATTGGCGTGTTGCGCAGATAGGCCTGGGTGGTCGTCACTGCACCTTCGACTTCGACGTCCCAGACGCCGCTCGCCGCGGCGCTTTGGGGATCGACATCGCTGAGCAGGGCGCTGAACACCGGATCGGAGTCGACGCGCGGCGCGCAGGCCCAGACAAAGCGTCCGGTCCGGTCGATGAGCGCGCTCACGGCGCAGTTGCCGATGGGGAACAGGTCGAGGTTCTGGGGCACGCGGTCTCCGGACTGTGGCGAGACCTAAGGTCGGCCTGACGACACATGGGAAACCGTTAGTGTGGCTTCCGGGTTCCTATCATTTGAAAAGAACCATCGGGCTACAGCGGCGTTTCGCCTTTCACGATACTCGCGTTGACGGACCCGGGTTCGAACGGCCATTTGAGGCTGCGCGGATCCTTCGCGCGGCAGGGTGTTACGAGATCCATAGGCGGTGAGCGGGTTGTCGAGACTATCTTGCGCACTGGTCGCAGGGGCGCTGTCCCTCCTGACCAGCGGGGCGGTGCACGCCCAGTCCCAGAGACCTTCGCAGTTTGGCGCGCGCGCGCCTCAAGCTCCGCCGCAGCAGCCGCTGGCGTTCCCTGCCAGCCCCTATGCCGTAAATCTGCGCTCCGACCAGATCGAGCTGTTGGCCCGCGTATTGGCCGAGGCGCCGAGCCACGGCTTCGAGCTGGGCGCCTATGCGCCGGATCAGGCCCTGGCGCTGGTGACCTCGCGCGATGTCGCCGCGCGCCAGACGGGCCAGGCCCAGCTGATCGGCCTGACCCTCGCCTATGCCAAGGCTGTGCGTTCCGGGCGGCTGCCGGCCACCAGCTTCCGGACAGACTGGGGTCTGCGCCCTGCGCTCTACGACCCCAGCCAGGAATTCGTCCAGGCCGTCGCCCAGGATCGTCTGGGGCCGTGGCTGGACACCTTGCCGCCGCCCTATACCGGCTACCAGACCCTGCGCCGGGGCCTGGTCACCTATCGCGACATCGCCGCGCGCGGTGGCTGGGCCATGCTGCCGCCCGGAGCCGACCTGAAGATCGGTTCGACCGATCCTCGCGTCCCGGCCCTGGAAGCCCGGCTTGCCGCTGAGGATCCGAGCGTGGCCGTCGACGGTGTCGCCTTGTTCGACGAAGGCTTGGCCCAGGCTCTGATGCGAGCCCAGAAGCGGTTTGGCCTCAATCCCAACGGCGTGCTCGACAAGAAGACGCTGGCTGCGCTGAACACGCCGGTCGAGCTGCGCCTCGACCAGATCGTCGCCAATATGGAGCGCTGGCGGTGGTTGCCGCAGGTGCTGCCGGCCGACCGCATCCAGGTCAATATCGCCGCCGCCGTGCTGTCGGTGTTTCATCGTGACGCTCCGACCCTGACCATGCGCGCCGTCACCGGCCGCCCGGGCGACGAAACGCCGATGCTGTCGTCGAACATCCACAGCATCGTGCTCAATCCACCGTGGAATGTGCCGTCCTCGATCGCGACCAAGGAGCTGTGGCCCAAGGAGCGGGCTAATCCGGGCTATCTGCGGCGCAACGACTTCATCGTCATTCCCACGGGAGAGGGCACCTCGCGCCTGCAGCAAAAGGCCGGTCCCAAGGCCGCCCTGGGCCTGATCAAGTTCGACTTCTCCAATCCCTTTGGCGTGTATCTGCACGACACTCCAAGCCGCGCGCGGTTCGCCAGCTTCAGCCGGCTGGCCAGCCACGGCTGCGTGCGGGTGGAAAAACCCGTCGATCTGGCGCGCGCGGTGATGGAAGGCGATCCGACCTGGACGCCTCAGCTCATCGACGAGACCATCGCCAGCGGCAAGACCGTCCGCGCCCAGCTGCCACAGCAGATTGCGGTCTTCTTGCTCTACTGGACGGCCTATGTGACGCCGGATGGCCAGGTCAATTTCCGCGACGATCCCTATGGCTGGGACAAGCTTCTGGTGCAGCGTATCGCCGCATCTCTCCCTGGCTCAGCTTGACCTTCGGGTCAGGCTGGGGTGTCCTGCCGCCAGTATGGTGTCGAGGATAGCGTTATGATCGCACGACGTAGGCTGTTTCAGCTTGGCCTGAGCGCGCTCGGCGCGGCTGCGGTTGGGCCGTCGGCTCATGCCCAGGACGACATCATCGGCGCGCTTCTGGAAGCCCAGGCGCCGCCGGCTGTCGCGCCTGTTGTCGCGATACAGCCCGTCATCGAGACCGCACCCAAGTGGGTGTCTTTGTATAACCTTCACACTGCCGAAAAGTTGCAGGCCGTGTATTGGGAAAAGGGGACCTACGTTCCCGACGCCCTGGACGCCCTGAACAAGGTGCTGCGCGACCATCGCACGGGCGAGGTCGCGCCGATGAACGTCCAGCTGTTCGACATGTTGGCCGACATCCATCGCGAGACCGAGACCAAGACGGCTTTCCAGATCATTTCGGGCTACCGCTCGGCGGCCAGCAACAAACTCCTGTCGGAGCGCAGTGGCGAGGTGGCCAAACGCAGCTTGCACATGGACGGCAAGGCCATGGACATCTATCTGGAGGATGTCGCCCTCGACAAACTCCGCGCCGCGGCGCTGGATCTGAAGCGGGGCGGCGTCGGTTATTATCCCGACAGCAAGTTCGTGCATGTCGATGTCGGGCCGTTCCGGCGCTGGCAGGGAAGCTAGGCCCGAAAGGGCAGGGGGTCGGGAATGAGCGCTGAACGTCGTGGCAATCCGTTCGGATGGATTTTCCTGGGCTTTGTCGTCGGCGTTATCGCGACCTTTGGCGTCATCCTGTTCCTGACCGCCGGCCTGGGCGGTTACGACGAAGGCTCCGACGAGATGCGCTCGGCCGCCGACGATGCGGCGGCTGAAGCTATCGCTCGTGGTCCTGTCGCCGCGCCCGCACCTAGCAAGATCGAGGCGCCGGTCGTCGCCGAGCCGGTGACCGGCCCGACGCCGATTCGCGAGACTCCACCGATCGACTCGCAGATGGCCGACGACGCCGCAGCAGCGGGCATGACCTCGCGCGCCGACCAGCCCACCAACTAGAGCCCTTTCCGACCTGATGGCTTCATCAGGGTCGGGCGAAAAGGGCTCTAAATCATAAGTTTAGAGCATTTTTCGATCCGATAACCGTTTCACGCTTATCGGAAAATGCTCTTAGGGTTCTTCAGGGATCACGCCGCTTCGTTTTCGAGCAGGTTGGCGTTCAGCGCCCCGTGACGCGCCATGCGCATCACGGCTTCCAGGTGCTGTTCCAGTTCCTCGATCCGCTCGGCCTGTTTGATCACCAGGCGTTCGAGGTCTTGCAGGCGTTCTTCGACACGTTCGGCCATGAAGCTCTCCGTCGGCGGGCCGGTCATGGGGCGCTTAACGCCCCGACAGGTCAAGAGTCTTGGGTGCGATTGCACGAAGTCGCGGTCCCGGAGCGGATCCGGGACCGCGCATCGACCTTAGGACTTGGGCGCCGTCATGACCGGCAGGGCCTTGGACTTGGCTTTGTTGGCCTCGTGCTCTTGCGGCGGCAGCGGGATCAGGCCGCGCGACTGCAGATAGCCACCCCGGCCGGTGGCGGCGTCGGACACGAACTCGTTCACGAATTCCTTCAGGCCCGGCGTCACGCCAATCTGGCTCTTCTTCACGTAGATATAGAGGGACCGAGAGATCGGATAGGCGCCGCTGGTGATCGTCTGGATCGACGGCTTCACGCCGTTGATGCTGGCGGCCTTGATGCTGTTGGCGTTCTGCTCGAGGAACGAATAGCCGAACACGCCGATGGCGTTGGGGGTCTTCTGGATCGTGCCGATGATGGCGTTGTCGTTCTCGCCAGCATCGACCCAGCCGCCATCGGTGCGCATCGGCGCGACCTTGGCCTTGAAGGCCTTCTCGTCACCGGCCTTCATCTTTGCCAGGGTCGGCAGCTTGCCGGCGCCGCCTTCAACGGCCAATTCGATCCACGCATCGCGCGTGCCCGAGGTGGGCGGCGGGCCATAGACCAGGATGCGGGTCTTGGGCAGGCCGGCGCCGACCTCGTTCCAGGTTTTGTAGGGGTTCTTGACCAACTGGCTGCCGCGCAGGGTCTGGTCGGCCAGGCCCAGATACAGGTGCTCGAGCTTGAAATTATAGTCGGGGGCCTTTTTGTCCATCGCCACGACGATGCCGTCGAAGCCGATCTTCAGCTCGATGATGTCCTTGACGCCAGCTTTTTTGCAGGCCTCGAACTCGGACTTCTTCATCGGGCGTGAGGCATTGGCGATGTCGGGGAACTTCTCGCCCATGCCGCCGCAGAACATCTTGATGCCGCCGCCCGTGCCCAGGCTTTCGACCTTGGGCGACTTCTTGCCGGTCTTCTTGGCGTAGTTCTCGGCGACGCGGGTTGAGAAGGGGAAAACGGTCGAGGAGCCCGCGGCCCAGACATAGTCGCGGGCCGCATAGGCGGTGTCGGCGGCGGCCAGCAGCGCGAGGGCGGCGGCGGCTCCAAGGAACTTGGTCATGACGATAGATCCGGATTTTGCTGGGCCAAACGGAGGAACGCGTCGCGTGCAAACGCGTTCGACCGACTTTTATCAAGATTTAGCGACAGCCCGCGCGATCGGCAATCCGCATGCGGATCAATGCGCCCGGAGAACCCTATTTTTCGAGCGAAACGACCTCGCCGTCCTCCTTGGTGAAGCTTTCCGGCGTCTTGTCCAGCAAGGGAAACACCTTCTCCGACGGCCGGCATAGAGCCACGCCCTTCGGCGTGACCACGATAGGCCGATTGACCAGGATCGGGTGCTCGACCATGGCCGCCAGGATAGCCTCGTCGGTGGCGGCGGGATTCAGCAGGCCCAGTTCTTCGGCGGGCGTGCCCTTGTCGCGCATCAGTTCGCGCAAGGAGAGGCCCGCCTCACCGGCCAGTTCGCGCAACTGCTCGTGGGTCCAGCCGGCCTTGAGGTACTCGATGACACTGGGCTCGTAGCCGGCCGCGCGGACCATCTCGACCACGTTGCGCGACGTGCCGCAGCCGGGGTTGTGGAAGATGACAACGGGGAAATCAGGATTTTTCATGGGCGGGCTTTTCCATCAGGAGCCATGCGAAGGCAAGGGCCCCTGCCAGGGCGCCGATCATCTGTCCCATGACGAAGCCAGCGATCGAGGCCGGGGCTATGCCCGCAAAGCTGTCGGTCAGGCTGCGGGCCAGGGTCACCGCCGGATTGGCGAACGAGGTCGAGGCGGTGAACCAGTAGGCGGCGGTGATGTAGAGGCCTACCGCCGTGGCGACGGCTTCACGCCGAAACCGCGAGACGCCCAGGATCGTCGCGATCAAGCCGAAGGTGGCGACGGCCTCGGAGAACAGTTGCGCGCCGCCGCCGCGCGACTTGACCGAGACCTGCAGGATGGGTTCGGCGAACATGGCGTGGGCCATCCAGACACCCAGGATCGCGCCGATGACCTGGCAGGGTATGTACAGAGCCGCTGCCAGGGGCCCGATCTCGCGCCGGGCGGCCATCACCAGGGTGACGGCCGGGTTGAAGTGCGCGCCGCTGATGGGGCCGAACACGGTGATCAGCACGACCAGCGCCGCGCCGGTCGCCAGGGTGTTGCCGAGCAGGGCGATGGCGTCGTTCCCGCCGGACAGGCGCTGGCCCATGATGCCGGAGCCAACGACGACAGCCAGCAGCAGGGCGGTTCCGAGCGCTTCGGCCGCCAGGCGGCGGGAGAGTGAGAAGGTCATCAGTCCTGCGTCTTGCCGATTTCATCCAGCCGGCGTTGCAGCGACAGCTTGTCGATCGAGGCCATGGGCAGGGCGCAGAAGAGCGTGATCCGGGCGTTCAGCTGGCGGTAGGCCTCGGCGAAGGCCAGGGCGATCTCCGCCTCCGTGCCGGTCGCGGCTGAGGGATCGGGAATGCCCCAGTGGGCGGTCATCGGTTGGCCCGGCCAGATAGGGCAAACCTCTCCGGCGGCGTTGTCGCAGACGGTGAAGACGAAATCGAGATCCGGCGCCTCGGGATTGTTGGTCTTGGCGAACTCGTCCCAGGCCTTTGAGCGCAGGTCCTCGGTCTTGTAGTTGAGATGCTGCAGCAGATGGATGGCGTGCGGGTTGATCGTCCCGCTGGGCATCGAGCCGGCCGAACAGGCCTTGAAGCGACCGGCGCCGATCCTGTTCAGCAGCGACTCGGCCAGCACCGAGCGCGCTGAATTATGGGTGCAGAGAAAGAGGACGTTCAAGGGAGGGCGGGCTTGGTCGGTCATGCTATCTCCAGTTCGGTCAGGCAGGTTCCGTCACAGTCGGCGGCCTTGGCGAGCATGTCGCTGAGCGGCCGGCAGATTTCTGGTGCGCCGCCGCAGCAGTCTTCCAGCAGGAAGCCCAGCAGCCCCTGCATCGCCCCATAGTCGGCCGTGTAGATGATCGAGCGGCCCTCGCGCCGGGCGTGGATCAGGCCGGCATGGTCGAGGATCGCCAGATGGCTCGACAGGGTGTTGGGCAGGATTTCCAGGCGCCTTGCGATCTCGCCGGCCGCCAGTCCGGTCGCGCCGGCTTGGACCAAAATCCGGAACGCCGACAACCTGCCGCCATGGGCGAGGGCTGAAAGGCTTGTCACGGCGCTGGTCATTTCCATATTTCGACGATAATCGAAGTATGTGACACTGTGAAGATGTCTCTGGAGCGCCCATGACCGATTTGCCCGCCCTCGACACCCGCTATCTGAGCGGCCCCGATGTCTCGACGCTGGTGGCTGGCAGGCCGGAGCACCCGCCCCGGATTCTGCTGCTCTATGGGTCGTTGCGGGAGCGCTCGTTCAGCCGGCTGTTGGTCGAGGAAGCCGCACGGATTCTCCAGCGCCTCGGCGCTGAGACCAAGATCTTCGATCCGCGCGATCTGCCGCTGCCTGACTCGGTCGACGCTGATCACCCGAAGGTGCAGGAACTGCGCGCCCTGTCGCTGTGGTCGGAGGGGCAGGTCTGGTGCAGCCCCGAGCGGCACGGCGCCATGACCGGCGTCATCAAGAGCCAGATCGACTGGATCCCGCTGGAGATGGGCAGCGTGCGTCCGACCCAGGGGCGTACCCTGGCGGTGATGCAGGTCAGCGGCGGTTCGCAGTCGTTCAACGCGGTCAACACCCTGCGCCTGCTGGGGCGTTGGATGCGGATGATCACCATTCCCAACCAGTCGTCGGTGGCCATGGCCTGGAAGGAATTCGACGACGACAACCGGATGAAACCCTCGGCCTATTACGACCGCGTGGTCGATGTGATGGAGGAACTGGTCAAGTTCACCCTGCTGACGCGTGGCCATGCCGATTATCTGGTTGATCGTTATAGCGAGCGGAAGGCCATGGGTGACGCGGCGCCGCTGAACGCGCCCGCCGCCACTGTCGCGCGCAGCGCTTGAATGCGGCGTTCCGCCCCTCGCCGGGCAAGCGCGCCGGCCCTATATGGAGGCCGCTGTATCCTGTAGCTTGCCGCCCTGAATCAGATGCCGACGCGTGCGGCCAGAAGTGAATCGAGTCGCCGTGGCGCATCCGACTAAAGCCATCATCCTGAGCGCGGGCCAGGGAAAACGCCTGTCGCCCCTGACGGACACCCGCCCCAAGTGCTTGGTCGAGCTGTCGGGCCGCACCGTGCTGCACTGGCAGCTGCGCCATCTGCGCCAGGCCGGGATCACCGAGGTGGTGGTCGTGACCGGTTTCGCCGCCGACACGGTGGAGGCCGAGATTGCGGGCCTCGATTTGCCCGGCATGACGGTTCGCACCCTGTTCAACCCGTTCTTCGGCCTGACCGACAACTTGGCCACCTGCTGGCTGGCGCGCGGCGAGATGGTCGGCGACTTCCTGCTGCTGAACGGCGACACCCTGTTCGAGCCGGCCATCGCCGAACGCCTGATCGCCGCCCCGCCGGCCCCGATCACCGTCACCATCGACCGCAAACCCTCTGGCTATGACGCCGACGACATGAAGGTGGCGACCGAAGGCCTGTCGCTGCGCGCCATCGGCAAGACCATCGAGACCTATGACGCCGAGTCGATCGGCTTCCTGCGCTTCGATCCCGAGGGCGCGGCCCTGTTCACGAAGATCGTCGAAGCGGCCCTGCGCACGCCCGAGGGCCTGAAGCGCTGGTATCTCAGCGTCATCAACCAGATCGCCCAAGAGAACGACGTGGTCCGAGTACAGTCGATCCAGGGCCTGGACTGGGCAGAGATGGACTTCCCCGAAGACCTGCCGCGCAACCGCGAACTGGCGGCGTCCTGGGTGGCGGAGCTGGTGGAGGCTTGAATTAGCCCCAGCCAACCTCATTGAGCATTTCACTTCGTTCCGACTCGGTGAGAATGGCCATTCGGGCAAGCATCGGCTGACCCTTCTGAAGTGCGAGTACCGCGAGGGCACTGTTGACGAGGTTCTCGTCGTTCGCGCTTGGCAAAATTGCTAGGGCAAAACTGAACAACTCGCGCCACGCTTTTGCGTAGTCGTCTGAAAGCCACGTCGGCAAGGGCGGATTTTCGTCGTTCCCTCTGACCTGTTCGATCGTCACGGCAAGAGCGAGCGCGTTCCAGCTAATACCAATCGCCCCTAGCGTGAACCTGTGGCCCATTGGCGATGACCGATGGATTTGATGCGGTCCGGCTCGTCGATGAGGCTGTTCCAGGCTTCGCAGATGGCTTGGACGATGGCGTCGTAGTCGTCGAACACCCGGTTGGAGAGGAAGCGCTGTCGCAGGTACTGCCAGACGTTCTCGGCGGG
>NZ_JAFCSZ010000032.1:0-34970 GCF_049895765.1 Caulobacter sp. DWR1-3-2b1 | reverse complement strand
TGGGCCATGGCCGCGTTCTGCACCGCCGCGTCCAGCTCGGCGTCGGTCGCCAGCTGAACCCGGGCCTGCACCTCGCCGGTGTTGGGATTGAAGACGTCGCCGAAACGGCCAGAAGCGCCAGGCGCGCTCGCCCCCGCTATGAAATGGTCAATGGCCCGCACAGGGTCCTCATCTATTATTCTGATCGAGCCGAGCGCCGAACCGCGTCAACGGACTGAGCCGATTATGCAAAGCCTGGCCGCAACTTCCCATAGCGATTGGGCGCTCATCGCGTGTGCGATAGTTGCCTTTGCGGACTTGTAGGGGCGCCGGCCCGGATGGCGTGATCGGGCCAAGAAGACGACGTTCCCGGCGTCGCCATCAAGATAGTGGCCAGAGCGTTTGGCGATCTTTGTCGCCCGACACGGAGAATGACCCAATGACCGATTTCGTGGCGGCCGACTGCGGCATCCGCCAGCTTCATGCCCGCTTCGTCGACGCTGTCTGGCGCCAGGACGCTACAAGCTTTTCCGAATGCTTCGCAACGCGGGGCGAATGGAAGATCGCGGGCATGCACATCCGCGGTCGCGACGAGATCGCGGAGGCTTGCCGCAACCTGCTGGGCCGCTGCGAGCGTATCCAGTTGGTCTCGGGCCAACCGATCCTGGAGGTCGGTGACGGCTCCGCGATCGGGCGCCTGCAGATGACCGAATTCGCCAAGAAGAAGGACGGCAGCACGGCCATCACCTTCGGCGTCTATTACGACCGCTATGTCGAGGAGGACGGGGCGTGGCGCTTCCAGTGGCGCCACTGGAGCATGGCCTATCACGGCCCAACCGACCTGAGCGGAACGTTCATCGAGCCGACGGACTACGGCGCCTTTCCGGGGATGCCGGGACCGGACGACCCCACCTTCGTTCGGAAGGCCTAGCGCGCTTTGAGATACCCAAAAGGGGCCGAACTCATCGCGCGGGCGAATTCTTGCCCGCCCTATGGCGTGGCGGCGGTCGTCCGGGCAAGTGTGCTGCAAAGTGGACAGCCCTGTTGATTAAGCGGGCCGCGAAAATGATCTTCGGGAGTGAACCATGAGCTGCGAGCCCACTCAGACGCCCCCGGCCAGTGAAATCGACATCCCCGCGATGCGGGAGAAGTATCGGTACGAGCGCGACAAGCGCATCCGGCGCGAAGGGCAGGAGCAGTATGTCCGTCCCACCGGTGGCGAAGTGGTCGAGGACTATGTCACCGATCCGCACACGCCGGTCGAGCCGCGCGCGCCGCTTTCCGAGGAGCTGGACGTCGTCATTCTGGGCGCCGGATGGTCGGGAATCATGGCCGCCTATCACTTGGCCAAGGCTGGCGTGAGCAGCTTCCGAAACATCGACAGCGCCGGCGACTTTGGCGGCGTCTGGTACTGGAACCGCTATCCCGGCATCCAGTGCGACAACGAATCCTACATCTACCTGCCGCTGCTGGAAGAGACCGGTTTCGTGCCGTCGAAGAAGTTCACGGACGGCGCGGAAATCCAGGGTTACGCCCGGAAGATCGCCGAGAAGTTCGAGTTCGCCGACAAGGCGCTTTTCCACACCCAGAGCAACGGGCTGCGCTGGGACGCGAGCATCGGTCGTTGGCGGGTGTCGACCAATCGCGGCGACGAACTGCTGGCGCGTTTCGTGATCGTCGCCAGCGGCGTGCTCAACATGCCCAAACTGCCTGGCGTCCCGGGCATCGAGACGTTCAAGGGCAAGATGTTCCACACCGCGCGCTGGGACTTCGACTACACCGGCGGCGATTATAAGAACCCGGTGCTGGACAAGCTTGTCGACAAGCGCGTGGCGATCATCGGGACCGGGGCCACCGCCATCCAGGTGGCGCCCTATATCGGCAAGTACGCTCAGCAGCTCTATGTCATTCAGCGCACGCCTTCTAGCGTGGACGAGCGACCCAATCCGCCGACCGATCATGAATGGGCCAAGTCGCTGCAACCGGGTTGGCAGAGCGCGCGCCAGGCCAATTTCCACCGCGCCGCCATGGAAGCCTTCGCGCCCGGCGAGCAGGACTTGATCTGCGACATCTGGACCGAGATCGCCCGCAACTTCGCCGCCGAAATGGAGGCCGAAGGCTGGCCACAGCTGTCGATGGAGGACTATGTCGCCAAGCGCGAAGTCATCGACTATCGGGTGATGGAACGCCTGCGTCGCCGGGTTGAAGCCTTGGTTGAGGATCCCGCGACGGCCGAGGCGCTGAAGCCCTATTACCGCTTCCTCTGCAAGCGTCCGCTGTCGAGCGATACGTTCTACCCGACCTTCAACCGTCCCAATGTCGAGTTGATCGACGTGTCGCTGACCAAGGGCGTCGAGCGGATGACCGAGAAGGGCTTCGTTGCCAACGGCAAGGAATACGAAGTCGACTGCATGATCTTCGCCAGCGGCTTCGAAGTAACCAGCGACCTGGATCGCCGTTGGGGCATCGACACCATCGAGGGCCGGGACGGCCTGTCGATCTACCGCCATTGGGCCGATGGTCCCAAGACCTTCCACGGGGTGATGACCCACGGTTTTCCGAACCAGTTCTACATGGGTTACATCCAGGGCGGCCTGAACGCCTCGGTCACCGAACAGAACGGCCGGCAGGGCTATCACATCGCCCACATTATCAGCGAAACGCTCAAGCGCGGCGCTGGTGTGGTCGAGCCGAGCCAGCAGGCGCAGGAGGACTACGTCAGCCACTTCGAGTCGATGGAAATCGACATGACGGCGTTCACGCACGAATGTACGCCCAGCTATTTCAACAACGAAGGCGAGGACAAGGCCAAGTGGCGGCTGTTCCGCGCCTACGGCCCGGGCTGGGACGCGTTCCAGAGGTTGCTGGAGGACTGGCGTTCGACAGGCGACATGCCGGGGCTGAAGCTATCGAACTGACGGGGTGATTGATTTCAACCTGGGGGTAGAAGGCGAAAGACGAGCGTCATGAACAAGCCGGTCAACATCAGCGTCGACGATCTGGAAGAGCCGCTGACCTATCCCACCGAGGCCTTCCTTTCCCGCGAATATGCGGAGGAGGAGGCCGACCGGCTTTGGGCCAAGGTCTGGCAGGTCGCTGGGCGTGTCGAGGAGATCCCCGAGGTCGGCAATTACATCACCTATGAGATCGGCGACGAGTCGATCCTGGTGGTTCGCGATGCGCCGGACTCGATCAAGGCCTATTACAATGTCTGCCCGCATCGCGGCCGCCGTCTGGTCGATGTACCCGAAGGCGAGAACCGGGGCTGCGGGAAGAAGAAGAACTTCGTCTGCGGCTTCCACGGTTGGACCTTCGACCTCAAGGGCAAGAACACCTACATCCTGGATCCGCAGGACTGGAAGGGCGCGCTTACCGAGGAGCGCACCTCGCTGAGCCGGATTAGGGCCGACATCTGGGGCGGCTGGATCTTCGTCAACATGGATCCGGAAGCAGCGCCGCTGCGCGAATATCTTGAGCCGGCCGCCAGTATCCTGGATCCGTTCCAGTTCGAGAAGATGCGCTACAAGTGGCGCCAGTGGGTGGTCTATGACTGTAACTGGAAGACCGCGCTGGAAGCGTTCATGGAACCCTACCATGTCGCGGGCACCCATCCGCAGCTGCTCGAATATGGCGAGTACTATGCCTATAGCGCCGCCTACGGCCTGCACGGCGTCAGTGGCTTCGACGAGCGCGATGCGTCCAAGAAGACCACGGAAAGCAGCAGCATCACACGGGCAGGGAAGGGCGCTGACGCCCGCATCTCGACCTATGAGCTGCAGAACGAGATCTACCAGACCGTCAACAACGCCAGCACGACCGAGACCCTGGTCAATGCGGCCAGGCGGCTAGTCGATGAGTTGCCCGAAGGCACGCCGCCGCAGGAGGTGATCAGGCACTGGCTGGCCTCGGCGAAGGCCGACGACGCGGCGCGCGGTGTCGAATGGCCGACGATCACGCCAGAGCAGATGGGCCAGGCCGGCCTGGCCTGGAACGTCTTCCCCAACACCGCCATCCTGCAGGGGATCACCTTCGCGCTCTGCTACCGCACGCGCCCTTACGGCGACGATCCCAACAAATGCATCTTCGAGTCCTACGCCATCGAGCGCTTCCCCGAAGGCCAAGGGCCCAAGACCGAATGGGTCTATGCCGAGGCGAACGCCGACAACTGGGGCGCCGTGCTGGCGCAGGACTTCTCAAACATGTCCTGCGTGCAGAAAGGCATGAAGTCCCGCGGTTTCCGCGGCCCGCTGCCCAACCCCCACCAGGAGCGCAAGGTGACCAATTTCCACCGCAACCTAGCCCGCTATATGGAGCGCGGCATACCTAGCGTGCTCGACCCGAAGTAAGCCGGCGCGGCCGATTTATCCATGCACGAAAACGCCCGGTTCCCGCGATGGAGCTGGGCGTTTTTCGTGCGTCAGCAACGGCTCGATATCGCCAAACCGATGGGGCCGAAACCCAGCAAAATGGCCCGTCGATAGCGTAGGGGCGATGGCTCTGGAGGCTTCATTGACGGCCGGTCTGGGAGGCCTCTATGCACCGATCAAGTCATCATCCCGCCGCTCGCCTGTCGTCAGGAATTCCTGTCATCGCGAACGGCCCGCCGAGCCAGACATAAAGGGACTTTCCATGGGCGTACCCGTTTACAAGCGCATCCTGGACCTGTTCGAGGCCGAAGGGATCAACACCCTTTTCGGCATCCCCGATCCGAACTTCGTCCACATGTTCCTTGAGGCCGAGGCCCGCGGCTGGACCGTCGTGGCGCCCCACCATGAAGCCGCCGCCGGCTTCATGGCCGAAGCCGCCTCGCGCATGACCGGCAAGCCCGCGCTCTGCATCGGGACCCTCGGCCCGGGCATCGCCAACGCGGCGCCGGCCATCCAGTGCTGCCTGGTCGAGAACTCGCCGGTGATCTTCCTTAGCGGTCAACGCGCCCGGGTGACCGAGCAGCGCGTCCGTCGCGGCCGCATCCAGTTTGTCAAGCAGATGCCGCTGTTCGAGAACTCGGTGAAGTACGCCGCCTCGATCGAATATGCCGACCAGACCGACGAGATCATCCGCGAGGGCATCCGTCAGGCCATCGGCGGCACGCCGGGTCCGGTCTATATCGAATATCCCAGCCACATTATTCTCGAAGAGCTGGACCTGCCCGAGCCGCTGCCGCCGTCGCGCTATCGCCTGGTCAACCAGGGCGCCGACATCGACATGGTCGCTCAAGCGGCCAAGCTGATCCGGGAAGCCAAGAACCCGATCCTGCTGGTCGGCCACGCCGTCCACACCACGCGCATGGGCGCCGCGGTCAAGGAACTGGCCGAGCTGATGAACTGCCCGGTGATCCAGACCTCGGGCGGCACCTCCTTCATCCCCGGCCTGGAAGACCGCACCTTCCAGTACGTCTTCTCGAACGCCTCGATCGAGGCGGTAACGGAGTCCGATCTCTGTCTGGCGCTGGGCACCGAGCTGGGCGAGCCGGTGCACTACGGCCGCTGGCGCTACTGGGTGAAGAACGAAGCCATCCGCAAGTGGATCTATGTCGAGCAGGACCCGACCGCCATCGGCGTCAACCGTCCGATCGACGTGCCGCTGGTCGGCGATCTTCGCGGCGTGGTGCCGCAACTGATCGCCGCGCTGAAGGACACGCCGCGTCCGCCTGCCCAAGGCTTGGCCAAGTTCATGAAGGACGGCCAAGACGAGCTAGACTCGCTGGCCGCCGAGACCCTGACCAAGAGCGACGGCAGCGGCGACGTGCCGATGCACACCTCGCGCTTCGTGGTCGAGGCCACCAAGGCGTTCCCGAAGGACGGCATCATGATCCGCGATGGCGGAGCTACGGTGATCTTCCAGTGGACCTATTCGATGTGCAAACCGCACGACGTGATCTGGAACCAGAACTTCGGTCACATCGGCACCGGCCTGCCTTACGCCACCGGCGCGATGCTGGCCGACCAGGCCGCCACGGGCAAGAAGCGCCCCGGCATGCTGCTGACCAGCGATAGCTCGTTCCTGTTCCATATCGGTGAGCTGGAGACGGCCGTGCGCTGCAACCTGCCGCTGGTCTGCGTCGTGGGCGTCGACTTCCAGTGGGGTCTGGAAGTGGGCGTCTACAAGCGCACCTTCGGTCAGGGCACCAACGAGACCGGCACGCACTGGAGCAAGGAAGTCCGCTTCGACAAGATCGGCGAAGGCTTCGGCTGCCATGGCGAATTCGTCACCAAGGCCGAAGACATCGGCCCGGCTATCGAGCGCGCCTATGCCAGCGGCAAGGTCGCCGTCATCCACGTGGCGATCGACCCGAAGGCCAATTCGGAAGAGATGCCGAAATATGCCGAGTTCCGTACCTGGTACGCCGAAGGCACTCAGTAAATCGATCCAGATCAACGCCGGGCTCGCAAGGGTCCGGCGTTGACGATTCAAGAAACCGGGATGTGAAACTCGGTGGTTCTAGGGAGATGTCATGCGCGAATATCTCAAGTTCTACATCGACGGCCAGTGGGTCGATCCGATCGAGCCGAAGACCACCAATATCATAAACCCGGCGACCGAAGAGGTGTCGGGCACGATCTCTCTGGGATCCGTCGCCGACGTCGAAAAGGCCGTCGCGGCCGCGCGCAAGGCCTTCTCCAGCTGGTCGAAGACCAGCCGCGAAGAGCGGCTCAAGGTCCTGCTGGCGATCCAGGCCGAATATGAGCGCCGCCAGCAGGAGCTCGGCGAAGCCATCACCGAGGAAATGGGCGCGCCGAGCGCGCTGGGCAACGGCTTCCATGTCGGCCTCGGCTCGGGCCACCTGGCCACGGCCATCGAAGTTCTGAAGACGTTCGAATTCGAAACGCTTCGTGGCGCCACCCTGACCGTCAAGGAGCCGATCGGCGTTTGCGCGCTGATCACGCCCTGGAACTGGCCGATGAACCAGATCGCCGTGAAGGTCTTCCCGGCGCTGGCGACCGGCTGCACCATGATCCTCAAGCCGCCGCAGCTGGCGCCCTATTCGGCCCAGATCCTGGCTGAGATCATCCATGCTGCCGGCGTTCCGGCCGGTGTGTTCAACATGGTTCAGGGCAGCGGCAGTGTCATAGGGACGGCGCTTTCGACCCATCCCGAAGTGGACATGATTTCGTTCACCGGCTCTGAGAGCGTGGGTGTCGAGATCGCCAAGAACGCCGCGCCGGGCGTCAAGCGCGTCTGCCAGGAGCTGGGCGGCAAGAGCGCTCACATCGTGCTCGACGACGCCAATCTCGCCCAGAACGTCGCCGCCGCGGCGGGCGGCATGATGGTCAATTCGGGTCAGACCTGCAGCGCGGGCTCGCGCTTGCTGGTGCCCCTGTCGCGGATGGACGAAGCCATTGCGGCCGCGCGCCAGGGCGCCGAGGGCGTCACGGTGGGCGACCCCAAGAGCAATGTGGCGATGGGGCCCGTGGTCTCCAAGGGCCAGTACAACGACATCCAGCGCTATATCGAGCTGGGCCTGAGCGAAGGCGCCAAGCTGGTCGTCGGCGGTCCGGGCCGTCCCGACGGTCTGGACAAGGGCTATTACGTCAAGCCCACGGTGTTCGTGACCACCAACGACACGACCATCGGCCGCGAGGAAATCTTCGGTCCGGTGCTGGTGATGATCGGCTACGACGACATCGACCACGCGGTAGAGATCGCCAATGACAGTCCGTTCGGCCTGGCCGGCTATGTGGTCGGCGCCGACGCGGCGCAGTGCAATGCTGTCGCGCGCCAATTGCGCACCGGCTGGGTCAGCATCAACGGCGGCTTTGACTTCAATGCGGCTTTCGGCGGCTACAAGAAAAGCGGCAACGGGCGTGAATGGGGCGAGTTCGGTTTCCACGAATATCTGGAGACCAAGAGCCTGCTCGGCTACGCGCCGGCTCCTGCGGCCGGCTAGAGCATTTTCCGATAAGTGTGAAACGGTTATCGGATCGAAAAATGCTCTAAACTTTTGATTTAGAGCCCTTCTATCCCGACCCTGATGAAGCCATCAGGTCGGAAAGGGCTCTAGGGCGCCGAACGACACGATCATTTCGGGCTAATGCGGCCCTCGCCACATGGCGCTGGGCCGCCCTTGGACTAGGGGCGGGCCGCGCCCGCAGGAGAGGCCAAACATGTCGCTGCAACACGGGCGCTACACGACCTCGGTCCCCGCCACCGTCGCCGAGGGCTGGACGCTGGAGCGGGTCACCCCGCCCAGCCGTCTGTTCGGCGCCAACGGCCTGCGGACCGGTCCTGACGGGCGGATCTATGTCGCCCAGGTGTCGGGCAGCACGATCAGCGCCATCGATGTCGACACCGGCGTGGTCGAAATCATCACCTCAAAGGGCGGCGCTATCGTCGCGCCCGACGACCTGGTGTTCGACGACGCGGGAAACCTCTACGCCACCGAGATCACCGAAGGCCGCGTCAGCATGATCGCGCCCAACGGAACGACGCGCGTCGTCTATGGCGACATTCCCGTCGCCAATCCGATCACCTTTCACCAAGGCCGACTGATCGCTGGCGAGTGCCAGATGGGCGGCCGGATCATGGAGCTGGACCGCGACGGCGGGGCTCCGCGCATGATCGCGACCGATGTGCCGATGCCCAACGCTATGGACGTAGGGCCGGACGACAAGCTCTATTTTCCCGTGATGGGCCTCAACGAGATCTGGCGGATCGGCCTGGACGGCGGCGCACATGAAGTGGTCGCCCGCGACTTGGGCGTGCCGGACTCGGTGAAGTTCGACGCTCAGGGCTTCCTTATCTCGACCCAGGTGGCCAGCGGCCAGGTGCTGCGGATTGATCCGCGCAATGGCGACCGCACCGTGCTGGCCACGGTCGCGGCGGGCCTCGACAACGTCACCTTCGTCGGCGACCGGATCTTCGTCTCCAGCATCTCGGGTCAGGTCAACGAGATCCTTGCCGGCGGCAAGTTGCGCTCGGTGGTCCCTGACGGCTTCAACTGGCCGCTGGGCCTGGCTGTTCTAGAGGACGGTCAGCTGTTCGCGGCGGACGGGCCCTATTGTTATTTCGTGCGACCAGGCCAGGACCGGCAGGTGGCAGGCATGCTCTTCACGCCCGGTTGCCCGGGCTATGTTCGCGGCGTAGCGGCGTCCGGACCCGGCGAGGTGATCGTAACCACCGCCAATGGCCACGTGGCGCGCTGGCGGCCGGCGGCCATGGAAAGCGAGTTCCTGGGTGAGGGCTATGACCGCCTCTACGGCGTGGCGGTCGCGCCGGGCGGCGGGGTGGTCTTCGCCGAAGCCGGCGGTGGCCGGGTGCTGGCGATCCAGAACGGCAATGCCGAGGTGCTGGCCTCAAGGCTTAACGAGCCAATGGGCGTGGCGATCGGGCCGGACGGGACTGTCCTCGTGTCGGAGTCCGGAGCGGGCAGGGTGGTCAAGCTGTCTGGCGGTCGGGCTGAGACCCTCGTGGATGGGCTCAGGGAGCCGCAGGGCATCCTGGTTCGGGGCCGATTGCTCTATGTCGTCGATGCGCTGGCCAAGGACCTGATCGAGTACGACCTGACCAGCAGAGCTCGCCGCACGATCGCGTCGGGTTTGCCAGTCGGCGCACCGGCAGGCGTGACGCCGAAATTCCTTGGGCCTATCGGCAACATGTCGGGGCCGATGGGGCCGTTCGCCGGGATCGCCGCAGGCCCCGATGGAACGCTCTACATCTCGGCCGACGCCGAGGGCAGCGTGCTGGCGCTGCGGGTGGCCGGTTAGCCAAGCCTATCCGCCCATCATGTCTCCGGATAGGTCGCGCGCGCCCGACAACAGGGCCTCGCCCACAGCCGCTATGCCGCCACGCTTGAGGGTGCTGCTGATGCCGATTGCGACCAGGGCGTGGCTGGGATTGCCGCTTCGCTTCCAGACCGGCGCGGCGATGACCGTGACGCCGGCGATATAGCTGCTGTCATCGACGCTAAAGCCCTGGAGCCTGGTCTCGGCGACCTGCTGCCTCCACGCCTCGAAGGTCGGCGGCTGGTCCCAGCGCAGCGTGTGGAACCGCGCTTCGAGCTCGCCATCTGAATAGTCGCCGTAGGCGGCGATGCATCGTCCGGTCGCGCTGATCAGCGCGGGGAAGCGGCTGCCGACCTGGGTGCTGAGCTGGATGTTGTTGCCAGAGCGTGAAACCGCCACGGCGATGATGTGATCCAGGCCCACAATTTGCACGCCCAGCATGGTCACACCGAAGTCCTGGGCGATGCGATCCAGCACCGGCTGGGCCTGATCCGGGAACTGGTTTCGCCGCAGCCATTGCCGCGCGAGGGTCAGGATTCCAGCCTCCAGAGCATAGCGTTTTGTGTCGGGATCGAAGGACACGAGCTCCTCCGCAACCAAGGCCCGCAAGACATACAGGCATGTGCTGGGCACCAGACCGAGCTCCCGCGCGATGCCCTGAAGGCCCAAGGGCGTGTCGCTCTTGCCCAGCAAACGCAGGACGGCGGCGGCCCGGGAAATGGCGGGCGCCTTGCTCTCCTTCACGGTCGCGGCGAGCGAGCGATCGAGTGGAGTTTTCTGAGGAGACTTCGTCATTCAATATATTGAATATCATTCTATATTTACAACATCAAGCGTTTGGGTCCACCTGCCGACACCCCGAGCCGACGCGCGATTGCGCGTCGCTTTGCTCCCGACCGACCGGTGGACCCATGGTGAAGCTGACTGACTATTCGCGTTTCGCAGACGCCCAGGCGCACGCCAATTCGGCCGCACTGTGGGAGCTGTTCGATCGCGATCAGGACCAGCTGAACATCGCCCATGAGTGCATCACGCGTCATGCCGACGGCTCAGGCCGGCCTGCGGTGCGCATCGCTCACGCCGACGGTCGCGACGAGATCCTGAGCTTCGACGGGATCGCCGTGGGCGCCGCGCGCTTCGCCCATTGGCTGGACGCCCAAGGCATCCAGAAGGGCGACCGCATCGCCTTCATGCTCGAGCCGTCGCTGCCCTTCTATGTCTGCCTGTTCGGCGCGATGCAGACCGGCGCGATCAGCGTGCCGCTGTTCACGCTGTTCGGTCCCGACGCCCTGCGGCTGCGCATCGACGACTGCAAGCCGACTATCCTGATCACCAACACCGAGAAGGCGCCGCTGGCGCGTCAGATCGACGGCCTGCGGGTCGTCATCGCGGACGATGGCCTGCTCGACGAGATCCTGACCTATCCGGCGACCTACGCGCCGAAGTCCAGGGCCAGCGACCTGGCGGTCTTTCAGTACACATCCGGCACGACGCGCGAGCTGCCTGAGGCGGTGAAGCATACCCACCGGGCGCTGGTCACCCTGATGTTCGCCGCGCTGTACGGCACCGGCGTGCGGCCCACAGACGCCTTCTTCTGCCCGTCCTCGCCCGCCTGGGGCCACGGCCTGTGGCACGGCACGCTGGCGCCGCTAGCGCTGGGCGTCTCCACCGGCACCTTCGCCGGCCGGTTCGATGCGGTGCGGCTGATGAAGGCGCTGCAGGACTACAAGATCACCAACATGTCGGCGGCCGCCACCCACTATCGGATGATGAAAAACACCGGAAAGGCGGGCGACTTCAACTTCTCGATCCAGAAGCTGTCCTACACCGGCGAACCCATCGATCCGGCGACGCTGGGCTTCATCGACGAGACCTTCGCCGTTCCGGCCTGCAGCATGTACGGCACCACCGAGATCGGCGTGGTGCTGGTCAACTATCCCGGCGCCGACGACTTCACAGTCAAGCCGGGTTCGCTGGGCAAGCCCGTGCCCGGCCTGAAGCTGCAGGTCCAGAACGCCGACGGCAGTGCGACTGCTCCCGGCGTCATTGGCGAGTTGATGCTGTGGCGTCGCGACCGCTGGGAAACGACCAAGGATCTCGCGAAGATCGACGAGGATGGCTATTTCCACCACGCCGGTCGCGCCGACGACGTCATCATCTCCGCCGGCTGGACGATGAGCGCGGTCGAGATCGAGAACACGCTTCTCAAGCATCCAGACGTCAACGAATGCGCCGTGATCGGCGCGCCGGACGCCACGCGCGGCCTGGTGGTCAAGGCTTTCGTCGTTTCGCCCCGCGCCTCCAGCGACGCCTTTGTCAAGGAACTGCAGGACTTCACGCGCGAGCGACTGGCTCAGCATGAGTTCCCGCGCATCGTCGAGTTCACCGACGAGCTCCCCAAAACCCCCGCAGGCAAGGTGAACCGCAAGGTTCTGCGCGACCGCGAGGCCGCTGCGGCGGCCGTGCCCGTCAACTGAATTTCCAGGAGAAAACTAGATGACCGACGTACTCGAAGAGACCGTCAACCGCTTTCCGAAGATCACCGAGGCCGGCCTAGACGATCTGCGCAAGCGGATCGGCGTCAAGATTGCCGACACGGTCGAGCCGTGGAACTATGAAGCGACCCGCGACGCCATCCGCCACTACGCCCACGGTATCGGCGACGACAACCCGCTGTGGTGCGATCCGGAATATGCGGCCAAGTCGCAGTACGGTTCGCTGGTGGCGTTGCCCAGCTTCCTGTTCAGCACCAGCCGGATCGTCTCGGGCTATGTCGGCGGCCTGTCGGGCGTCCACGCCATGTGGGCGGGCTCGGAATGGACCTGGGAAAAGCCGGTTCTGCGCAACGACACCATCAGCACCGAGGCGTCGCTGAAGGACCTGATCGAGCACCAGACCCGCTTCGCCGGTCGCTCGTTCCAGCAGATCTATCACGTAGACTTCTTCAACCAGCACGGCGACAAGGTCGCTGACTGCAACAGCTGGGTGTTCCGCACCGATCGCGACGAAGCCCGCGAGCGCGGCACCAAATACACCGAAGCCCGTGGCCGCGTGGTCCCGTTCACCGAAGAGGAACTGGCCGAATATTCTGCGATCTACGCCGCCGAGGAAATCCGCGGCGCGACCCCGCGCTACTGGGAAGATGTCCGTGAAGGCGAGGCCCTGCCGCGCATGATCAAGGGTCCGATGACCGTCACCGGCTTCATCGCCTATGCGCAGGGTTGGGGCGGTCTCTATATCCGCGCCAACAAGATGGCCTGGCAGATGCAACAGAAGCACCCGGGCCTGGGCATTAAGAACCGCTTCAATGTGCCGGACTGCCCTGAGCGCGTTCACTGGGACGAAGCCTTCGCCCTGGAAGTCGGCGCGCCCGGCGCCTACGACTATGGTCCCGAGCGTTGCTCGTGGCTGACCCACCACATCACCAACTGGATCGGCGACGCCGGCTTCCTGCACAAGAGCAAGTGCCAGATCCGCCGTCACAACCCGGATGGTGACGTGATCTTCATCGACGGCACGGTGGCTCGCAAGTTCGTGCAGAACGGCAAGCACTACATCGAGATCCAGCAGGAAGCCCTGACCCATCGCGGTGAAATGTCGGCGATGGGCTCGTCGATCGTCGAACTGCCGAGCCGTACGGCCGCCTGATCGCGGGCTCTATCTCGAGACGCCGGGCGCTTTTCGCGTCCGGCGTCTCGAGACGAGATTCTGAGCGGGCATGGCGCGAGCAGACTACACAGCCGAGCGCGCCCCTGGCCTGACCGGTTGATTATCCGCTTGGCTACTCGGCCGCCGCCTTGGGCATAGCCTTGACCAGCGCCAGGACCCGCTCGGCCAGCTCTGGCCGGCAGATCAGCACATCGGGCAGGTAGGGGTCTTCGTTGTTGTAGCGGATCGGGGACCCGTCGACGCGGCTGACATGCAGCCCCACCGCCTGGGCGACGGCCACAGGCGCGCAGCTGTCCCACTCATACTGGCCGCCGGTGTGGAGGTAGATGTCGGCCTCGCCGCGCACCACGGCCATGGCCTTGGCCCCGGCCGAGCCCATGGGCAGAAGCTCGGCGCCGACCGCTTCGGCGACAGCCACCGCCTCGGCAGCGGGACGGGTGCGGCTGACCAGCATGCGCGGCGGGCTGTTCGCCGGAGGCAGGGGTAGTGGCTCGCCCGTAGTCAGGGTCAGGTCCAGGCCGGGCAGGGCGACCGCGCCGACCGTCGCCACGCCGTCGATGGCTAGGGCGACATGCACCGCCCAGTCGGTGCGGCCTTCACCATATTCGCGCGTGCCATCGACAGGGTCGATGATCCACACCCGGCTTTGCCCCACGCGCGAGCCGTCGCACTTCATCTCTTCGGAGAGCAGCCCGTCGTCGGGCCGCTGCTCCCGCAGGGCATGCACCAAAAACTGATTGGCGGTCTGGTCCCCGGCCTTGCCCAGCGCTTTCGCGCTGAACAGGCCGGATTCCCGGACTTGAAGCAGGATCTTGCCTGCTGTTTCCGCCAGATGGGCGGCGAGCTCGACGTCGTTCAGGGCGCTGGTCATTTGAGCGGCATGATCTGGCGGATGATGAACTCGGCGGCCTCGGCCGGCGTCATCTCCACGGTGTTGACCCGGATCTGCGGCTGCAGAGGCGGCTCATAGGGGCTGTCGATGCCGGTGAAGTTCTTCAGGTCGCCCGCCCGCGCCTTCTTGTAGAGGCCCTTGGCGTCCCGCGCCTCGGCGACCTCCAGCGGGGTGTCGACGAAGATCTCGACGAACTCGCCCTCGGGCAGCATGGCGCGAACCATGTCGCGTTCGGCCCTGAAGGGGGAGATGAAGGCCGTGAGCACGATCAGGCCAGCGTCGGCCATCAGCTTGGCGATCTCGCCGACCCGGCGGATGTTCTCGATCCGGTCGGCCTCGGTGAACCCCAGGTCCTTGTTGATCCCGTGGCGGACATTGTCGCCGTCGAGCAGGAAGGTGTGGCGGTTCATCAGGGCGAGGCTCTTTTCGACCTCGTTGGCGATGGTCGACTTGCCCGAGCCTGACAGACCCGTGAACCACAGTACCTTGGCCTTCTGGTTCTTCAGGCTGGCATGAGCCTCGCGGCTGATGTCAGTCGCCTGCCAGTGAACGTTCTGGGCGCGGCGCAGGCTGAAGTGCAGCGTACCGGCGGCGACCGTGGCATTGGTGATCTTGTCGATCAGGATGAAGCCGCCCAACGTGTGGTTCTCGGCGTAGGGCTCGAACACGATGGGGCGGTCGGTCGTCAGTTCGGCCACCCCGATCGCGTTAAGCTCCAGCGTCTTGGCCGCCAGGTGCTCCATCGTATTGACGTTGACCTGGTACTTGGGCTGCTGAACGGTCGCCGAGACCAGCTGGGTTCCCAGCTTCAGCCAGTAGGCCCGGCCCACGATCAAGGGCTCGTCATCCATCCACACAAGCGTCGTCTCGAACTGGTCCGACACTTCGGGCGGGGCGTCGGCGGCGGCGATGACGCTGCCGCGCGAGCAGTCGATCTCGTCGTTAAAGGACAGTGTGACCGACTGGCCGGCCACCGCTTCGTCCAGGTCGGCGCCCAGGGTGGTGATGCGGCTGATGGTCGAGGTCTTGCCGCCCGGCAACACGCGGATGGCGTCGCCCGGCTTGACCGTTCCGCTATTGATCTGACCCGAGAAACCTCGGAAATCCAGATTGGGGCGGTTGACCCACTGTACCGCCATGCGCAGCGGCTTGGTCTGGTCGGTCGCGATGCCGACCTCGACGGTCTCGAGATGCTGCATCAGCGTCGGGCCGCTGTACCAGGGCGTGTTTTCGCTGGGGTCGGTGATGTTGTCGCCCTTGAAGCCGGAGATCGGCATAGGCGTGAAGGCGGTGATGCCGATGCTTTTGGCGAAGGCGGTGTAGTCGGCGACGATGGCGTCGTACTTGGCCTGATCGTAGCCGACCAGATCCATCTTGTTGACGGCCAGCACCAGGTTCTTGATGCCGATCAGGTGCGCCAGATACGAGTGGCGACGGGTCTGGGTCAGCACGCCCTTGCGGGCGTCGATCAGGATCACCGCCAGGTCGGCGGTCGAGGCGCCGGTCACCATGTTGCGGGTATATTGCTCATGGCCGGGGGTGTCGGCGACGATGAACTTGCGCTTCTCGGTGCCGAAGAAACGGTAGGCGACATCAATTGTGATGCCTTGCTCGCGCTCGGCGGCGAGACCATCGACCAGCAGGGCGAAGTCGATTTCCTGGCCCTGGGTGCCGACCCTCTTTGAGTCTGCTTCCAGCGCTGCCAGTTGATCCTCGAAGATCATCTTGCTGTCGTAGAGCAGTCGGCCGATCAGGGTCGACTTGCCGTCGTCCACCGACCCGCAGGTGATGAAGCGCAGCATGGTCTTGTGCTGGTGGGCGGCCAGATAGGCGTCGATGTCCTCGGCAATCAGGGCCTCGGTCTGGTAGACGCTGTCCTTTGTATTGAGCGTCGACATCAGAAGTACCCTTCCTGCTTTTTCTTTTCCATGCCGGCGCCGCCGGCATCCTTGTCGATCGCCCGGCCTTGCCGCTCTGACGTGGTGGTCAGCAGGGTTTCCTGGATGATCGCCGACAGGGTCGAGGCTTCGCTCTCGACCGCGCCGGTCAGCGGATAGCAACCCAGGGTGCGGAACCGGATCGAGCGCTCCACTGGAACCTCGCCTGGCCGAAGCGGGAAGCGATCATCGTCGACCATCAGCAGCATGCCGTCGCGCTCCACGGTCGGGCGCTTGGCGGCGAAGTACAGCGGGACGATCGGCACGTCGTTCAACTGGATATATTGCCAGACGTCGAGCTCGGTCCAGTTGCTGATCGGGAAGACGCGGATGCTCTCGCCCTTGCTCTTGCGGGCGTTGTAGAGGTTCCACAGTTCCGGGCGCTGCTTCTTCGGATCCCAGCCGTGGGTCGTGGTGCGGAACGAGAAGATGCGCTCCTTGGCGCGGCTCTTTTCCTCATCGCGCCGCGCGCCGCCGAAGGCCGCGTCGAACCCGTACTTGTCGAGCGCCTGTTTCAGGCCCTCGGTCTTCCACATGTCGGTGTGAAGCGCGCCATGGTCGAACGGATTGATGCCCCGCTCCGCCGCTTCGGGGTTTTGATAGACCAGCAGCTCCATGCCGCTGTCCGTCGCCATCCGGTCGCGGAGTTTGTACATCTCCTTGAACTTCCACGTCGTGTCGATATGGAGCAGCGGGAAGGGCGGCGGCGAGGGATAGAACGCCTTACGCGCCAGATGCAGCATCACGGCCGAGTCCTTGCCGACCGAGTAAAGCATCACCGGCTTCTCGGCCTCGGCGACGACCTCTCGCATTATATGGATCGCCTCGGCTTCGAGCCGTTCCAGATGGGTCAGTGTCTTCATGGGTCAGTTCTCCGCAGGCGGTTCGACCGGAAAGGGCGGCCGCCCGCAATCAATGCTTTCTTGGGGCCGGGATAGACCGGCTATCCGCCAGGCGCCCTGGCTGGCCGCCAGGCGAGTATCCACCTCGGCGATCTCGGCTTTCAACCACATGGTTTGGCTCAGGTTCGAGCCCGGGTTCGCGGCAGCCAAGTGCTCCAGCGCGGCCTTTCGAACCGTCAGGGCGCCGGCGTTTACTGGGTCGGCCGCCAAGGCGATTTCGACCAGGTGAAGCGCCTTCAACGGCTCATTCTGTTCCACCAGCGCCCGAGCGCGGGCGGCTATCGGCGCGGCTCCGCCAGCCAGTTCGACGAGATCCTTGTCTACCGACGAGCGCGGCGAGCCGTAGAGCCCGGTCGTGCCATCCTCAAAGTGGAACCAGCCGGCATTTTCTTCCCAGATGGCCCGCACGACCCATGAGGTCTTGCCGTGGAATTCGCCGATCACGAGGTCGTCCGGCAGAACGATGGTGTCCATCAGCTCATCGACGGTCTTGCCGGCGTTCATGCCCGCGATGGTCTCGCGCTCCAGGTAGGAAACGGCGGCGTGCATAATGTCGAGATCGGCGCGGATCTTGTCGGCGCCGCGGATCGGCTCGCCGTGGCCGGTTATCACCAGCTCCGGTTCGAGCGCGCGGACGGCCTCCACCGATTTTAGATAGGCGCGGACCAGACGCGGCTTGTCGCCCCGGATCGTGACCAGGTTGGGCATAGCGCGCCAGACCGGGCCGAACAGATTGCCGGTGAACACGGTGCGTTCGTCGGGCATCCAGACGAAAACCACGCAAAGCGTTTCGCCGCCCGGCGTCTTGACCACCTCGAACAGGTGACCGCCCTGTTCGAAGCGGTGGACGTCTGCCACTTCCAGATCGGGCATCACCACGGGCGGCACAGGGGGCGGCCCGCTGCGCCGGGTCATCGAGGCCCACAGCTTGCCCGACCGGCGACCGAGGAACGGCGCCAGACGGTCGAAATAGTCGGCCGTCTCGACGAAGCCAGCGCCGGCGATCACCTGGGTTGCGTCTTCCTTCTGCTCGGGAAGGGCGCCGTAGTGGTCGGCATGCGACTGGGTCAGGATGATCCGGCGCAGCGCGCCGGTGCGATGCGGCGCGAACAGCGCCTTGTTGCGCTCGCCGTTGCCGATGAAGCCGGTGTTAACCAGCAGGTCGCCGTCGCTGGTGGTCACCAGATAGGCGTTGGAGATGTCCTTGACCATGAAGATTGTGTCGGTGATCGCCTCGGCCTCGGTCTGGCCCTGTCCCGCCATCACCAGCGCGCCGAGGGGCGTCTTCTTGTCGGTGGCGCTCATGAGCTGGTTTCCGCAAAAGCGATCATCACCTTGGCCGATTGCGGCGTGGCGGCGATGTCGAGACCTTCCAGCACCCGGTCGAACGGCAAGGTGTGGCTGATCAGGGCGGCGATCTTGTCGCGCAGGCGCGGCATGGCGGCGATTACGTCGGGCATTTCAGTGGGATAGCCCACCGCCGTGGTGATCGTCATTTCGGTAGTCAGCATCGGGCCGGCTGGAAGCTCGATGGGCTTCAGATAGGCGGCGGTGATGACGTGGCGCGCGTGGGTCTTGGCCAGCATGACGACGTCATGAAGGATCGAGGGCGCGCCAGCGGCGTCGATATAGGCGTCGGTGCCGGCCTTCTCACGGCCGAACACACGCTCCACGCCATGGATTTCCTTGATCCGGGCGGCCACGTCCTCGTGTCCTGGATTGATCGTGTGAGCGCCCAGGGCGCGGGCGCGCTCAAGACGCTCCTCGGCCAGATCCAGCGCGATCACGTCCTTGCAGCCCCGATCGACGGCCCACATCACCATGCCCAAGCCAATCGGACCGCAGCCGAAGATCACGACCTTGTCGCCGGCCTTGGCCTCGGCGCGGTTGATACCGTGCAGAGCTACCGAGAGCGGCTCGCACATGGCGGCGATGTCGTAGGGGATGCCCTCGGGGATCGGCAGCAGGCTGTCGCCCAGCCGTGCATCCCGCACCAGCAGCTCCTCGGTGAAGGCGCCCTCCGGGCCGCCGCTGCCAATGTAGCTGGGGGTCATCATCGGATTGATTATGACGGCTTGGCCGACCACGACCCCCTCGACCTCGGAGCCGACGATCATGATCTCGCCGGCGCCTTCATGGCCCAGGGCGGTGAGCTTGCCAGGACCCGGAATGCCGCCGTTCTTGATATACGACAGGTCGCTGCCGCAGATGCCGCAGGCCTTCATCTTGACGACGACGTCTCTGGGACCCGGTTCCGGCCGCTGGTAGGCGTCGAGCCGGACATCATTGACGTCGTGGATGTTGAGGAGGTGCATGGTCGTGGCCCCGGTCACATCGGTCGGACCATGTAACCGCCGTCGACCGTGATGGTCTCGCCGGTCACGAACGACGAGGCGTCGCTGGCCAGGAAGGCGCCGATGCCTTCGAAGTCCTCGGGATAGCCCGCCCGGCCGATCGGCGTGCGTTGCGAGAACATGTCGATCACATGCTCGGCGCCGGCCATCATGCCGGTAACGATGAAGCCCGGCGCGATGGTGTTGGCGCGGATCTTGTACTTGCCGAACTCGACCGCCATGCCCCGGATGATCGCGCCCAGCGCGCCCTTGGACGCGGCGTAGTTCTGGCGGCCGGCCAGGCCCTGGAACATCGACAGGCTGCCGCAGCCCACCAGGCTGCCGCCCAGCTCGCCGGCCTCGGCGCGCTTGACCATGGCCCGCGCGCCTTCGCGCAACGTGAAGAAGGTGCCGTGGAGGTTCAGGTTGAGCAGGTCGTGCCATTCCTCGGTCGGCATATCGAGCAGGGAATGCTGCTTGGCCGAGCGACCCGAATTGGCGAACACGCAGTCGAGGCGGCCCATGTCGGCGATCAACTCGGCGTAGCCGGCAATGACCTGTTCCTCGGAGGTGACGTCGACCTGATAGGTGCGGACGCGACCGGCGCCGGCTTTCAATAGATCTTCAGCGGCTTCGGCGTTGCGTTCGGCGTTGCGCGCCCAGATCACGATGTCGCCGCCGACCTTGGCTACGCCACGGGCGAAGCCCAGGCCAATGCCGCTGTTGCCGCCGGTGACCAGCGTGACCTTGCCGGTACAATCGAAAAGACCCTTGGACATCTGTTTCCTCCGTCGCGCCCTTGTTCGCCGGGCCGATCAATATCGGTGAATGTTGAGCAGACCGACGCCGGCCGCAATTGGCCCGACTATCGACAGCAGGCCATTTTACTGCCAGATGGCCAAAGGCGAACGCGCGGGACGTGGCGGGGAGTGAGGCTGGTGAAGTCCGACACCTATACCGAGACTGTCTTCGAGGCGGAGCTGGCCATCCCTCACGGGCACGCGCGCATCATGCGGTTTTCAAATGCCCAACCGACCAACCACATGTTCCGGCGCACGGACCACTATTGGCTCGACCTGTGCCTGACTCCACGTCCGGAGAAGGCGAGGGGCTGCTATTCCGAGCGCTGGGGTCCGCACCGCTTCGAGAGACTGGGCGAGATTTTTCTGGTCCCGCCCGGCGAGGCCTTGCACGTCCGTACGGAGGTTGGCGACAATCAGGCCTCTATCGTCTGCGAGATCCACGAGGAAGCAGTGGATCGGTGGCTGCCTGGCGGCCTTGAATGGACCGACCGGCGTCTGGCGGGCGGGCTGGACATCGTCCACCCCCATATCCGCTCGTGTCTTTCACGGCTGGCCGAGGAAGCGCGGCGCGGAGGCACCGGCAGCGCGGCTCTGGCCGAGCTGGTCGCCAGCCAACTCGCCATCGAGGTCGCGCGCTATTGCGAGGCCATTGCCGAGGGGCCCATCACCGGAGGGCTGGCGTCATGGCGGCTGCATCTCATTGACGAGCGGCTTCACAAGGGAGGAACGCCGCCGACGCTCGAAGAGCTGGCCACCCTTTGCAACCTCTCGGTTCGCCAGCTGACGCGCGGTTTTCGGTCCAGCCGCGGTTGTACCGTTGGAGACCATATCGCCCTGACGCGCATCGAGATGGCCAAGCGCCTGCTGGCGTCAGACGACAGCGTCAAGTCGATCGCCTTCGCGCTCGGCTTCGTGTCCCCCTCAAGCTTCTCCTACGCTTTCGGCCGGGCGATTGGCGTGACGCCGCTTCGTTTCCGCCAGAGGCATTTGCGCACGCTCAGCTGAGGCCTTATGGCCCGGCATCGATAGTTCGTCTGGATGGCGACATGTATCCGCGTTGGCGCGCACCGCCGCGCTCCTCATGATGCCCTCAAAATAGAATGTGGGAGGACGCCATGAGCAAGCCGCTCGTTGCCGATGCGCTGGTCGAACAGGCCATGAAGAAAACTGGTTTCAACCAGTTTGATTCCAATTCCTGGCGCGAAGGGCTCGATGTCCTCCTCGCCGACTATAATTCCAGCGAGCATCCCGAGCCGCTGTTGGAGCGGATGAGCGGCAATCTGGTCCAGATGCTCAGCGACCGGCTTGCGACCACTGACTATCTGGCCCAGCGCCCGGGGCTGCTCGACCGGCCCATCGAGCGTCCGCTGTTCGTATTCGGCATGCCGCGCACAGGCACCACCTTGCTCAGCAATCTGCTGGCCTGCGACCCGGCCCGTCGTTCAGCGTTGACCTGGGAAATCGAAGAGCCCGTGCCCCCGCCGACCACGGCGACGCTCAAGACCGATCCGCGCGCCATCGCCAAGCTGGCTCAGGAAAAGGCAATGCTCGCCGCATATCCGGACATGGGAAAATATTATCGTAATTCAGCAGTTTATCCCAACGAGTGCATGTTCTTCATGATGCATGACTTCAAGGGCTTGGCCTATGAGGCACGGGGCAAGCTGCCAGGTTATCGCGACTGGTTGCTGTCGACCGACATGAGCTCGACCTACAAGTATCACAAGCGCTTCCTGCAACTGCTCCAGGCCGATGCGCCCGGTAACTGGAACCTCAAGATGCCCAGCCACGCCCTGTGGCTGGAAACCCTGCTTTCGATCTATCCCGACGCGCGGCTGGTGTGGGCGCACCGCGATCCTTTCACCGCCACCAGCTCGTTCTGCAGCATCCTGTCGATGGCCCACCGGGGCTACGCCGGCAAGATCGACTACGAATGGCTGGGGGAAGATTGCCCCTATCAGGCGCAACTGCACCTGGACCGGATCATGGACACCCGCGAGAAGCTCGGCCACGACCGGATCGTCGACATCCACTATGCCGACATCACCCGCGATCCGATGAGCGCGATCCGCAAGCTATATGCGGATCTGGGCGACACGCTAACGGCCGAGGCCGAGGCGGCGATGCTGGCCTGGCTGGCCGACAATCCCCAGGGCAAGTTCGGCAAGCACGAATACGCCCTGGAGCAGTACGGCCTGTCGGTGGAAAAGCTGACGCCGCGCTTCGAGCGCTATCTCTCGCAGTACGACATCGTTCGGGAGGGCTAGGCCGTGAGCACCGGCCGCCACTACCAGAACGCGTATGTGACGCGGGACGTCGACAAGGCTGTCGCCGGGTTCAGGCAATATGCTGACCTTCGAGCCCTTATGGAGTTTGAGGTTCCGGTCCAGATCTGGACGCCTCAGGGCGAGGGCAGGGGTGTGCAAAAGCTCGCCTTCGCTTGGGTCGGTGATCTGAATTACGAGCTGATCGAGCCCAAGGAAGGCGATGTTCTCGCCCTCTATCGGGACGCCCTGCCGGCGGATGACAGCCTGACCTTCCATCACGTCTGCCACGTCGTGGACGACTTTGACGCCCTGATGGCCCGGGTCGAGACCCAGCCTTTCCCCATCGTGCTGAAGGGTGGCACGCCGTGCATGCTGGAGTTCGTGTACGTCGATACCCGTTCGTGGCTGGGCCACTACACCGAATATGTGTGGATGGTCCCCGAGCGCTGGGCCGCGATGGGCGGACGGTGAGTTTCGACGACCGATCTAACGATGGATCGGGTCCGCCCGCCGCCGAGACAGCCTAGATCTTATCGAAACCCAAGGAGAAGGCACATGTTGACCACCGCCCGGTACGGCGTTCGCGATCTGGCGCGAGCGCGAACCTTCTACGATCCGATCGCCCAACTGCTGGGCGCGGTTCTCGCCTATGACCGGCCCGATATGGCCGCCTATAAGGGCGCGGAAGGCGGCATGTTCCTGATCGGGAAACCGTTCGAGGGCGAGGCCTCGGTGGGCAATGGCAGCCAGATGGGTTTCGCCGCGCCGAGCCGAGCGCTTGTCGACGCGGTCTACGCCAAGGCCATCGAGCTGGGCGGCAAGTGCGGAGGCGCGCCGGGCGTCCGCGGCCCCGATCCCAACGGCTTCTACGGCGCCTATTTCCGCGATCTGGACGGCAACAAGCTGGTGGTTTTCCGCATGGGGCCGGCCTGACGCTCTCGGCGGCGGCCTTTGTGAGCCGCCGCCATCCACCGGGCCTCAATCGCCGGGGCGATATACGCGCCTGAAGGCTTGGCTGATCCTACCCATGAGTAGGCGCCGTGCGCGTTACGCAGCAATGTAATTCCAAGAGAAGCTTTCGGCGTCGGGTCAGCAGACACGAACCGGGACAGATCGGCGCGCGGGCAATCGCCTGAACGTTGGCCTCAAAGCCTTGAAAAATAATAATATATGCGCTTAGGGGAGTGAAAAATGAAGGCTCTTTCCGGCCGAACCATGACTTCGGTTTTCGCGCTTACCGCCATGCTGGGCATCGCGCCCGGCGTCGCGATGGCCCAGGCGGCCGACACTCGGACTGCGGTGAATGAAGTCATCGTGACAGCGCAGCGTCGCGACGAACGCGCCCGCGACGTTCCGATCTCCATAACGACCGTCAGCGCCTCGCAGCTGGAGGCGGCCCATGTGGAGCAGCTGTCGGACATCCCGCGCCTGACCCCCGCCCTGCGCTTCGACAGCGCGGGCAGTTTCTCCCAGCCGACCATTCGCGGTGTCGGCACCGCGGTTACGACCTCGGGTGGCGGACCCAATGTCGGCATCTATGTGGATGGCTTTTACGTCGCCAACCCGGAGTCGACCGCGTTCGATCTGACCAAGGTCAAAAGCATTCAGGTGCTGAAGGGGCCGCAGGGCACGCTGTTTGGCCGCAACACGACAGGCGGCGCCATCCTGGTGACGACGGCCGATCCTAGCACCACGACCGCAGGCGAGCTCAAGGCCAGCTATGGCCGTTTCAACGCCCAGAACTATCAGGGCTACGCCACCGTCGGTCTGACGGATCGGATCGCGTTCGACGTGGAAGGCCAGCTTCGCAAAGGCGACGGCTATTTCCGCAATGTCATCAATGACGACAAGAAGGTCGGCGCCTACGAGAACTGGTCGATCCGCGCGGGTCTCAAGGCCGAGGTCTCGGACGACGTTTCCGTTCTGCTGCGCTACGGCCACTCAGAAGCCGACGATCCCACGCTGTTGCTCGCCAACGCCTATGTTGATCGCGACGGTAGCTCCGGCATGCTCTCGCGCGTGCCGACGGCTGCCTATGGCTCCAACAGCACCGCCAACCGCCAGCTCGTCTATTTCTACGCGCCGCCTTCGACCTATGCGACCAAGCCCGGCGAGGTCGCGATCGACCCACCGGCTCCGGTTGGCTTCACCAACACATCCGACACTTTCCAGGGTACTGTCAGGGCCGATCTCGGCTTCGCCAATCTGACCTCTTACACCCAGTACCGCACGGACTCCGCCGTCAATCTCCAGGATCTGGATGCGACCGCGATCAATCTTTTCAATATCTATATCGGCATCGAGAACCGGACGGTCACGCAAGAGCTTCTGCTGACATCGAAGCCCGGCCCGGCGCTGCAGTGGACCTCCGGCCTCTACTATTTCAAGAACCGCGACACCTACATCATCAGCGCGGCCTTCGGCCCCCCGCCGTATTTTACCTTCGGCGGATCGAGCACGACGACCTACTCCTATGCGGGCTTCCTCGATCTGACCTACGAGATTTCGCCGAAACTGTTCGTCACGGCGGGCGGGCGCTACGGCCATGACGAAGTCAAGGACGCCTATTTCAACATCCCGATCGCCCAATCCAGAGTGCAGGTTCCGGACTTCAAGACCAACCGGTTCACGCCGCGGGTCGTGGTTCGCTACAAGCCTTCGGACACGTCGAGCGTCTATGCTTCCTACAGCCGAAGCTACAAAGCGGGGATCCTCAATGTCGGCGGCCAGTCGCTGGTTCCGATCAAGCCCGAAGACATCGACGCCCTGGAAACCGGCTACAAGTACGACGGCGAGCGCCTGTCGTTCGATCTCTCCGGCTACTATTATTTCTACCGAAACCTGCAGGTTTCGAGCTTCCAGAGCGGAGCGGCGGTCATCACCAACGCCGCCCAATCGCGCATCTACGGCCTCGAAGGATCGGCGCGCTACAAGGTTTCGGACGCACTCGATATCAATGTCGGCTGGGCCTATACCCATGCGCGCTATCGCTCGTTCGAGCAGGCTCCGTACTACAGCTATTGCGACCCAACCGGCGCCATCATCGCCCTGGCCTGCGGCGCGATCGGACCGGGATCGCTCACCCAGACAGTGAACGATTCGAGCGGTTACCAGATGCAACGAGCACCCGATTTCACGGGGAATCTGGGCGTGAAATACTCCACGCCGGTTGCCGACGGTAAGCTGACCTTATCGAGCAATCTCTACTACACATCGAAGTTCTATTTCGATTCATCCAAGCAGTTCGAACAGAGTGGCTATGAAGTTCTAACGCTGCGAGCACAGTGGGTGGACCCGTCCGACTGTTATTCGGTCGCAGTGTTTGGCAACAATGTCACAGACAAGCGCCACCGCGCCCAGGTGCTTTCCAACACTTTGGGCATAGGAGCGGTTTGGAACTCGCCGACGACCTGGGGTGTGTCGGTGGGGGCAAAATTCTGATGCGACCCAATGCGCCCAAAGGCTGCCAGCGCAGCGCTGGAGCGCTTCGAGCCATCGGTCTAGCAAGCGGCGCGCGGCGCGCAATCGCAGCGGCGATATCTGCCGCGGCTCGGACAAGCAGGCCTTTGCTTACGTGACGTCAGACGTGAGGATGGCGGAAATAATGCCTGCGGGCGCAGCATTGCATAAGCGATGTCGCCTGACGGGTCCAGAAGGGGAGGACACACCGTGAAGTCAATCTACGCCAATGCCTTGAGGGGCGTGAGTCTACTGGCGCTGATGGCGCCGCTGGTCCCGATGTCGGCGTTGGCGCAAACCGCCCCTGCCGCCGAGGAAGCGCCAGTCGCCAGCCTGACCGAGATCATCGTCACGGCCCGCCGCCGCGACGAAAGCATCCAGGACGTTCCGGCCGTCGTAAACGCCGTGACCGCCGACACCGTCCAGAAGCTGAACATTCGCGAGTTCACCGAAGTCCAGACCTTGGTCCCCGGCCTGACGCTGAGCAGCAACGCCAACGGCACCGGCGGCAACGCCCAGGTTCGCGGCGTCAATTTCGACATCAACGCCAGCGGCAACAACCCCACCGTCGAATTCTATCTGAACGATGCGCCGATCACCGCCGGTGTCGTGCTGCAGCAGATGTATGACGTGGGTCAGATCGAAGTTCTGCGCGGACCGCAAGGCACCCTGCGCGGCCGCGCCTCGCCTTCGGGCTCGATCACAGTCACGACCAAGAAACCTGACCTTTACCGTTACGGCGGCAATGCCAGTCTCACCGGCAGCGATATCGGGACGACCAACCTCAACGCCGCCGTCAACATCCCGCTCATCGAAGGCATCGCGGCGATTCGCGTCGCCGGCCTCTTTGATGAGAACGAAGCCAACCGCGTGCGCTCGCTCGGCAATAAGCTCGAGCCCAGGAGCAAGACCCAGAGCAGCCGTTTCAGCGCGCTGGTGACTCCGGCGGAATGGCTTCGCCTGGAGGGCATGTATCAGCGCATTGACCGCGACCTGAGGAACTTCAATCAGGTCGAGTCTTTCAATGTCGTCAACGCAACCGCGCCCGCCAGCCCGACCCTGATCCGCGCCGACGACCAGCGCTCGTTCCAGACGAACCCGCGGATCATCACTCAGAAATACAACATCTATAACTGGCGCGCAGAAATCTCGATCTCGGGACAACAGCTGATCTATCAGGGCCAAAACTACACGCAGGCTATCCGCTCGGACGAGAGCCAGGATCCGGCCAACCTTTTCCCGACCACCAACACCTATCAGTATACGGCGTCCAACATTGAATCGACGTCGCACGAAATCCGGCTGCAGAACCAGGAACGTGTGCTCGACATGTTCGACTACGCGATCGGTTACTTCGACAACAAGAACCTCACGCCGACGACGCTGAACCGGCCGACGGTCGTGCGTTTGCCGCTGGCGTTTGGCGGCGGCGTCGCCCAGGTGGTTCAAACCAAGATCGGCCGCGGTGGTAGCTCGCGCGAAAAGGCCTTCTTCGGTAATCTGACCGCACACTTCGGCGACAACACGCACGTTTCGGGTGGTCTGCGACACATCGACTACAGCGACGTGGGCGAACTCCTGGTTGGCGGCGTGCTGACGGCGCGCGACACTCACGCCGACAAGAAGTGGATCTATACCGCCTCGGTCCAGCACTCGCTGTCGCGCGATGTGATGATCTACGCCAACACCGGGTCGTCCTACCGTCCGGGTATAAGCGCGGTCGGTAACTTCAGCCTCGCGCAGTCGGCTCGGGAGAAGTCGTTCCTCAACCTTCCGTCGGAAACGTCCAAGTCCTATGAAGCGGGTCTCAAGACAACGCTTCTGGACGGTCGCGCGCGGTTTAACGTCAGCGGCTACCACCAGAAGTTCGCCAACTATCCTTATCGCGCTCCCAACGGCGTCTATTACGTCAACACCGTCTCCAACGGCGCGGGCGGCACGGCCCAACAGGTGGCGGAGTTCAACTTCGTCGCGGCCGTACCGGTCACGGTCTATGGTGTGGAAGGCGAAGTCGCCCTTGAAGTCACTCCGCAGTGGAACGTTGGCCTTGTCGCCAGCTATTCCCACGGCCGGATCAAGAACGGCACCGTCCCCTGCAACGACCTGAACAGCGATGGAAAGCCGGACTCCGTCACGTCGGCGCCTTCGCTGACGCAGCTGCAAGCCGCGGTTGGCGCCAACAACGTGGGAAGCTGCGAGCTGTCGCAGAACTCGTCGTTCCAGGCGCCGTTCAGCGCGACCGTTCAGTCCGAGTACCGCCTGCCGATCTCCGACAAGCTCGAAGGCTATGCTCGCGGTCTGTATAATTACAGCGCCGAGTCCAAGGGCGATCCGACCAGCCAGTTCGACGACGTCGACGCCTATGGCCTGCTCAACATCTTCGCCGGTATTCGTGACGCCGACGGTAAGTGGGACCTGTCTTTCTACGGCAAGAACGTGCTCGATGAGAACAAGGTCCTGACCCGTGGCAACCCGTTGTCGACCACGTACCAACAACTGCCGGGCGCGATCATTGGTGGCGTTCCTACCATCACCGGTCGCCCCTCCGCCGTGACGACGACGAGCACCTATACGGGCATCACTACGACGACGCCTCGTGAGTTCGGCGTCAATCTCCGGGTGGCCTTCGGTTCGCGCTAGAGCATTTTCCGATAAGTGTGAAACGGTTATCGGATCGAGAAATGCTCTAAACTGCTGATTTAGAGCCCTTTTCGCACGACCCTGATGAAGCCATCAGGTCGGAAAGGGCTCTAGGGGACGCTTTTTATTTTCAAAGCAGGCATGAATATCCAGGCAGCGGGTGGCTACCAGCCATCCGCTGCTTTGGTTTCAATCCGAAACACTTGCGTTATCGGGTCCTTGAATAGAAGTGTATGTCCCTGACCGTTGGCTACTTTTCGAGTAACGAGGACATCGCATGACGAAGGTCCGGACGCGCCGCCCCCGTGATCCTGTCGGCACGCGTGAAGTGATCCTGACAGCGGCTCGCGCGCTCCTGGCCAAGGATGGGCTTGAAGGGATCAGTGTTTCGGCGGTCGCAAACCTGGCGGGCATCAATCGTGGCACGGCCTACCAGCATTTCCAGACGCGCGACGATCTGGTGCTGGCGACGACGAAGTCGGTCTCGGACCAACTGTTTCATGCCGCCTTTGGCGATCACGAAACCGCAAAGCGCCGTCGCGTCGAAGAAGTCGATGTCATGCGGTTGACGACCACGCTCTCGGATTTCGCGGTCGACAATCCCGTACTGTGTCGCATCTGGTTCTTGCAGTTGCTCGCCTCGGACGAGCCTGCACAGGACCCGTTCTGGCGAGAATATTCCGGTTCGTTCCGCCGCTTCGCCCAGACCGACATGGCCAAGCCCGGTATTGATAGCGAGGTCTTTTCGCTCATGTTGCTGGCGGGCAATTTCCTGTGGCCGGTATGGGCCAAGTCGCATGAAAAGAGCGAAGATGAACGACGCGCGCTAGCCCGTCGTTTCGCGAGGGAAAGTGTCCGACTTTCGCTTTACGGAACCATGCGGGAGGAAAAGTTTCCCGAGATCGTCGCCGAATTTCCCGCCCCTCAACCAGGCGGTCAGGGAAAGGATCGTCCTATCCGCGCCGCGTAGCGGGGGGGCGATGAATCGCTCGCCGTCCATGATTTTGGGTGACCGGGGCAGGCGATAATAGGAAGTGTCGAACCTGAGAATTTGCAACTTTGGCCCTCCAGCCAGGGCAAGGCGCCGCGCCTCGCAAGGAGGTCGTGGCCATGCAAGACCCGAGGTGAAGCACGATGTTTTCAGCCATTTTGATCGACAAGACCGAGGCGGGCCAAACGGTGGCCGTGTCGCAGGTCGACGAGAGCCAACTGCCCGAGGGCGATGTCACGATCGACGTCGCTTTCTCGACCCTCAACTACAAGGACGGCCTTGCCATCACGGGCCGCTCGCCGGTCGTGCGCAAGTTCCCGATGGCGCCGGGCATCGACCTCGCCGGCACGGTGCGTGAGTCGCAACACCCCGACTGGAAGGCTGGCGACAAGGTTGTTCTGAACGGCTGGGGCGTGGGTGAAACCCATTGGGGTGGTCTTGCTCAGGTTGCTCGTCTGAAGGGCGACTGGCTTGTGCCGCTGCCCTCGGCCTTCTCGTCCAAACAGGCGATGGCCATCGGTACGGCCGGCTACACTGCCGCGCTCTGTGTCGAGGCGCTGATCAAGGCTGGCGTTTCGCCGGAGCAGGGCGAAGTGTTGGTGACGGGCGCAACCGGTGGCGTCGGCAGCGTTGCGGTGGCGCTTCTGAAGAAGGCGGGCTTCACCGTCGTGGGCTCTACTGGCAAGGCGTCGGAGGCCGACTATCTGAAGCAGTTGGGCGCTGACTCGATCATCGACCGCAACGAACTCTCCACGCCCGGCAAGCCGCTGCAGAAGGAGCGTTGGGCCGGCGTTGTCGACTCGGTCGGCAGCGCGACCCTGGCCAATGCCTGCGCCCAGACCCGCTATGGCGGTGCTGTGGCGGCGTGTGGCCTGGCCCAGGGCGCAGACTTCCCCGCAACCGTCATGCCCTTCATCCTGCGCGGCGTTCGCCTGCTGGGCGTCGATAGCGTGATGGCGCCCAAGGCCTCGCGCCTCGTCGCGTGGGAGCGCCTGGCGCGCGACCTCGATCCGTCGTTGCTGGATGTGATCGCGACAGAAATCGGCCTTGGCGAGGCCATCGCCACCGCCGCCGACCTGCTCGACGGCAAGGTGCGCGGCCGCGTCCTCGTCGATGTGAACCGCTAAGAGAGGCTGAGAAAATGTCTGATACTGAAACTCAGGTCACTATGGACCTCTCGGACGTCGAGCCCCGCGTTGGCATCCTGATCGGCGGCGGTCAGATCCGCGATCCGCTGGCCCCGAGCGACCTGCGTCGCTGGGTGATGGCGATGGACTATCCCAACCCGATCCATTGGGACCCGACCTTCGCCGTCAACACCAAGTTCGGCGGCCTTGTCGCGCCGCAATCGATCGCGGTCGCCATGGACTACGGCCACGGCTGCGCGCCGGCTTGCGTCGGTTACATCAAGGACTCCCACCTCATCTTCGGTGGCGAGGAATGGTGGTACTACGGCTCGCGTATCCGGCCGGGCGACCACCTGACCCAGGAGCGTCGCTTCCACGATTACAAGGTCGCCGACACCAAGTTCGCCGGCCCCACCATGTTCGCGCGCGGCGACACGATGCACTACAAGCAAGACGGCTCGCTGGTCGCCAAATCGCGTTCGACCGCCATTCGCTACCTCAAGGAAGAGGCCGAAAAGCGCGGCATGTACGATTCGATGATCGGCGAGCTGAAGGGCTGGTCGGCGGACGAAATGGCCGTCGTCGACAAGATCCGCTTCGACTGGCTGATGTCCAACCGAGAGGGCGTCTCGCCACGCTATGAAGAAGTCCAGGTCGGCGACAAGCTGACGCGCCGCGTGATTGGCCCGCACACCAAGGCCAGCTTCGCGACGGAGTATCGCGCCTTCCTGTTCAACATCTGGGGCAGTTTCGAGTGGGTCGCGCCGGAGGGCGTCAAGGATCCCTGGGTCTATCAGGATCCTGGCTGGGCCGAAGGCTTCGGGTTCGACGAGGAAGGCGCGTTCATCGATCCGCGCAAACGTGATGGCCTGTACCTCGGCCCGTCCCGTGGTCACGTCGACGACCAGAAGGCTGGCGAGGTCGGCATGAGCCGGTCCTACGGCTACGGTGCCACCATGCAGGCTTGGGCGACCGACTATCTGGCCTTCTGGGCCGGACACGAAGGCTTTGTCCGCTGGATCAAGTCCGACTTCCGCGGTCCTTCCTTCGAGGGCGACGTCACCTATTTCGACGCTGAAGTGGTCGAGAAGCGGGACGTTACTGAATGGGGCATGCCCCTGGTGCGCGTGGTGCTGACCCTCGCCAACCAGGACGGCATGGTGCTGGTGAAGTCGACCGCCGACGTCGAGCTGCCGCTTAAATAAGCGGCGAAGGCAGGTAACACATGACCGATCGGCCGCTTTCGATCATCTCGGGTCCTCCTCTTTCCGAAGAGGAGGGCCTGGGCGCTCTGACGTTGGGGGGCTGGCTCCGCGATGTCACCGAGCGCTTTGGCCCGCGCGAGGCGCTGGTCCTGCACGAGGCCGGCGGCGCGATCCGCTGGACCTATGACGATCTGTGGGATCAGGCGAATGCGGTCGCACGGTCGCTGCTGGCCTGTGGCGCAGGCAAGGGGACGCGCGTCGGCGTGTTGATGACCAACCGGCCAGAGTTTCTCTCAGCCGTGTTCGGCGCCGCATTGGCGGGCTGCGTGGCCACCACGCTCAGCACCTTTTCGACGGCCGCTGAACTGGAGCATCTGCTTCAATCCGCGGGCTGCTCGGTCCTGCTGCTGGAGCGTCATGTCCTGAAGAAGGACTTTGCCGAGATGGTGACGGCGCTCGAGCCGTCCATCGCCTCGGCCGAGCCCGGCGGCCTTGCCGCGCCGAAATTTCCGTTCCTGCGCCACATCGCGGCGGTCGGGGGCGGCGAGGGAGCGATCGAGGATTGGCAAACATTCCTGGCGCGCGGCCAGGCGGTGTCCCATGACCTCGTGACCGCAACGGCGGCAGCCGTGACTCCGGCCGATCATGGCGTGCTGTTCTTCTCGTCAGGATCGACCGCCAAGCCCAAGGGCATTCTGAGTGCACACCGTGGCGTGACGCTCCAGCTGTGGCGTTGGAGGCGCTATTACGCTGCCGGCGACGATGTGCGGATCTGGTCGGCCAATGGCTTCTTCTGGTCTGGCAATTTCGGCATGGCGATCGGCGGCGCCCTGTCGGGCGGCGGCGCCCTTGTCCTCCAGCCCACGTTCCAGGCCGAGGAAGCGCTGGCGCTGATGCAGGCGGAAAAGGCGACCATGGCCGTCGCATGGCCTCACCAATGGGCCCAGCTAGAGGCGGCGTCGAACTGGAACGACGTCGATCTGTCCGCGCTCAAATATGTCGACGCCAGGACGCCGCTGGGCCGTCACCCGACGGTCAAGACCACCTGGCGCGAGCCGATGGCGGCCTACGGCAATACCGAGACCTTCACGATCAGTGCGATCTATCCGTCGGGCACCTCGGACAAGGAGATCGCGGGCAGCAGCGGCAAGCCTCAGCCGGGCGGCGTGTTCAAGATTGTCGATCCGCTGACCGGCGTGATCGTGCCGATGGGCGAGCGCGGCGAGATCGCCGTCAAGGGCCCAACACTGATGCTGGGCTATATCGGCACGCCGCTCGACGAGACACTGGACGCCGAAGGGTTCTTCCGCACGGGTGACGGTGGTTATGTCGATCAAGCCGGGCGTCTGTACTGGGAAGGTCGTCTCAACGACATCATCAAGACGGGCGGCGCCAATGTCTCGCCCATTGAGATCGACACGATCCTGAAGCAGTGCCCGGGGGTCAAGGTGACCCAGACCGTCGGCGTGCCTCACGATACGCTGGGCGAGTTGGTTGTTGCCTGTATCGTTCCGCACGCCGGGGCGACTCTGGATGAGGAACGCGTGCGCGCCTTCGCGAAGGAAGAACTGGCCAGCTACAAGGTGCCGCGCCGGGTTCTGTTCTTCACTGAAGAGGAAGTGCAACTGACCGGCAGCGCCAAGATCAAGACCGCCGACCTGAAGGCGTCGGTCGTGAAGCGGCTGGAGCTCGAGGCGTGACGGCGCTGGCCGACCATGTCCTGGCCATTCAGAACCTGAAGGCGCGCTATTGCGCCGTCGCCGACAGCGCGGCAAGCGATCCCGATGGCGCATTGAGGGCCTTCGGTTCGGTCTTTCTGCCGGATGTTGCAGCCGACTACGGCTTCGAGCCGACGGTCGGCGCCGAGGCGCTCGGCCGGTTTCTCTGCACGGCGATCGCGGGCAACTCCGAATGGGTCCTGCACATGATCCATACCCCGATGATCGAGATCGCTGGCGAAACGGCCACCGGCGACTGGACCGTGATGGCCCACCTCAAGCGCCGTGAAACTGGAGAGGTGGATCTCGTCAGGGGGCGCTATTCCGACGAGTTTCGCCTGACGCCCGAAGGCTGGCGGATCGCGCGCGTCACCTTCACGCGGCTGACCTAGCCAGCAAGGATCCAGAGCATGACCAAGCGTTTTTCAGGCAAGTCCGTACTGGTGACGGGCTCTGCTGGCGGGCTGGGCCGCGCCTATGCCCTGGCCTTCGCTCGCGAGGGCGCGCACCTGATCCTGGCCGACCTCAACGAGGCCGGGCTGGCCGAGAGCAAGCGTTTGGTCGAAGAGGTCGGCGGCAGCGCATCGACCCATCGTCTCGACGTGGCGATGGAGGCCGAGATCGAGGCTTTCGGCCGAGAGATCCTGGCTACGCACGAGCGGCTCGATGTGCTGATCAACAACGCTGGTCTGCATGCGGGTGAAATCTCGCGCGGCTTCTTCGGGCTGGGCCAGGCCAAGTGGCAGCATTTCTTCGCGGTCAACACCATCGGGCCGATGTTGCTGGCCGAGGCGCTGCGTCCAGCGCTCGCCAAGGCCAAGGGACTGATCATCAACAAGTCCTCTATGGCCAGCTACAACCCGGCGACCGCCTATGGGATCACCAAGGCGTCGCTCAACGTCTTCACGCACGCCATGGCGATGCAGTTCGGCGTCGACGAGATCCGCTGCGTCGGGATCGCGCCAGGTCTGATGCAGACCGAAGCGGCGCGCGGCGGCGTGGCGGACGACAACTGGGAGCGTCTCAAGGGCATGCAGTCGGTCAAGCGTCAGGGCACGGCCGAGGACATCGCCAATCTTGGTGTTTTCCTCGCCTCCGAAGAAGGCAGCTTCATCAACAATCAGGTCATCCTCTGCGACGGCGGCAATCAGATGCGCGGTTTCCGGATATGACCTCCGCGCCGGATTTCGCCGACTGGCTGGCCGTTGCTGCGCATTCCACGGCATCGTGGGCGCGTATTCCACGGCATCATGGGCACGATTTCCACGCGATGGTGGGCACGGATTCCACGGCATCGTGGGCGCCCCTGCTGAGGGGATGATGGAG
>NZ_JAFCSZ010000031.1:0-37352 GCF_049895765.1 Caulobacter sp. DWR1-3-2b1 | reverse complement strand
CCTCGAAGCCATGAAGATGCAGAACATCATCCGCGCCGAGCGCGACGGCGTCGTCAAGGCCGTCAACGCCAAGGGCGGAGATCCCGTCGCGGCGGACGAAGTGCTGGTGGAGTTTGCCTGATGGCTTTTCAGCAGACCACCCATGAGACGTCCGCGCCGCGACTGAACGCGACATCGGCGCCCTTGCGGTCGCCTAACGTGCTGACCCCGATCAATGTCCTGGCCACGCGCCTGGGCGTGACGTCGCGCGCACTGCGCCACTACGAGGCCATCGGCCTGGTGTCATCGGGACGCGGATCGCGGGGCGTCCGGCGCTACGATCAGGACACTGTCGCGCTCCTGGAGGCCATCACCCTGCTGCGCACGGTCGATGTGCCGATCGCCGACATCCGGGCCGTGATGACCCAGCGATCTGACTCCGAGTCCTATGCCCAGGCGCTGCATGGCGTCCTGGCCGACGCTCTTCTGGAGCGCAGACGATGCGTCGCCGCCATCGAAGCCTTGATGGTCGATATCGAGGTGACCTTCACACCGGCCAGCGCTGACTGCACTTAACCCGAAACGGCACTGAGCGCCCCGGCGATGCGCCCTCGCCTTGCCGGACCTGGAATGCAGCCTAGACTTCGTTCATGAAATCCTTGGCCGAGCTTTGCGAGCAAACCCTCGCCATTGTGCCGTCGCGCCCCGCTATCGAGTTCGAGGGTGAGTGGCTTGACTGGGGTTCTGTTCAGGCGCTGGCGCAAGATGTTCGGCTCCAGCTGTCCCAGAGCGGAGCCGGCGCGCATGGCCCGGTGATCTTCGCCCCGCGCAACAGGCCCTCCGCCCTCGCCGCTCTGGTGGCTATGTTGGCCGATGGGCGGAGCGTGCGGATGATTTATGCCTTTCAATCGCCCGCCGCGATCGCCGCCGCCATCGAGCGGCTGGACGCGCCCGTCGCGATCATGGCCGATGAAGACTTCACGCCGGAGGTCCGCGCCGTATTGGCCGCAAAGAGTATGGCGGCGATCGGTCTGAGTGGGATGCGGGCGCGCCTGATGCCCGGCCTCGAAAGCGGCGCCCCGCGGCCCGATCCAGCCGACGCTCCGCAGGTCGAGATCCTGACCAGCGGCACCACCGGCCCGCCCAAGCAATTTCCAATCCCTCACGAGGTCATCGCCGGGCTTGTCCTGAACCAGGGCATGACGTTGATCGAGGATCCGGACGAACCACCTTTCCTGATGTCGTTCCCAATCGGCAATATTTCGGGAATCTACAGCGTCGCCGCCTCGCTGCTGCGGGGCAAGCGTGTCGTTCTGCTGGACCGGTTCTCCGTCGAGAAATGGCGCGACTTCGTGGTCCGCTATCGACCCAAGGCGGGGGGGGCGCCGCCGGCCGCGGTAGCCATGATTTTGGACGCCGACCTGCCCGCCGAAGACCTGTCCTCGCTGAAGTTTTTCAGCACCGGCGCGGCGCCGCTGGACCCGACCGTGCAGCGCCGTTTCGAGGAAAAGTACGGGATCCCGATCCTGCTCTCCTACGGCGCGACCGAGTTCGGGGGGCCCGTGGTGGCGATGACCCCGAAGTTGCGGGCCGAGTGGGGCGATGCGAAATTTGGCAGCGTCGGCCGGGCCATGGCCGACGTTCAGCTCCGGGTACGCGATCCCGTCACCGACGCGATCTCGGGGGCGGGCGAGGAAGGCATTCTCGAGATCGTCTCGCCGCGCATGGGACCGGAGTGGATCAGGACGTCGGACATAGCCGTGATCGACAGCGATGGCTTCCTGTTCCATCGTGGTCGGGCCGATGGCGCGATCATGCGAGGCGGGTTCAAGGTCCTGCCCGAAACGATCGAGCGAGCCTTGTTGCTGCATCCGGCGATCTCCGCCGTCGGGGTGGTCGGCGTCGCCGATCCGAGAGTGTCGCAGGTGCCTGGCGCGGCCCTAGAACTCAGGCCTGGCGTTGCCCGGCCGGAGGTCGGGGACCTGGAAGCCCATCTTCGCCAACACCTGCCTTCGACCCATATTCCAGCCCATTGGCGTTTCGTCGAGAGCCTGCCCAAGAACCCCTCGTTCAAGATCGACCGACCCGGGCTGAAGGCGCTGTTTGAGGACCCGCCGCCTGGCTGATCGCCCGGGCGCTCGATTGGGCGCATCGATTGCTCCGGCCCGGCGCGACCAGCATAGATCCGGCGATGGACCACGCAGAGAGACTGGTGCGCTCATGACGCAGGCGGAAGACGCGACACGCACGACCCCGGCCGGGTGGCGGATTCGCTGGAACGCCGCTCTGGCCCAGCAAGCCTATGCCGACGGCTGGTGGCGGACCGAAACCTGCGCCGACGCTCTGCATCGCGCAGCGTCAGAGACCCCGGATCGCGTCCTCGTCATCGACGGCGTCAAAAGCCTCAGCGCGGCAGATGTGCACGATCAGGCCAGCCGTCTCGCGCGCGCCATGCTGACCCGTTTCGCACCCGGCAGTGTCGTCTCGTTTATGTTGCCCAACTGGCATGAGGCGGCGGTGATCTATATGGCCGCGACCCTGGCCGGGATGGTCGCCCACCCGATCCTGCCGTCGCTGCGCGATCACGACCTGCGATTCATGCTGGCCGATATCGGTAGTCGCATGATCTTCGTGCCCGGCACGTTCAGAGGCCACGATTACGCGGCCATGCTGGGCCGGGTGGCGGAGGCGCTGGAAACACCGCCGGAAGTCGTTGTCGTTCGCGGTAAAAGTGACAGCCATACAGCCTTTTCGCGGTTGTTCGACGAGGACGCGACAGCGCTCCTCCCGACGCTGAACCCAGACGACGTCCGCATGGTGATGTACACCAGCGGCACGACGGGACGCCCCAAGGGCGTGATGCACACCCACAACTCGCTCAACGCCCTGATCCGCCAGATCGGTCGGCACTGGCTGGTCGAGCCGGGCGACCGCTTCCTGGTGCCCTCGCCCATCAGCCATATCGGCGGATCGATCTATGCATTCGAGACCCCGCTAATGCTCGGCGCGACGGCGATCCTGATGGAAAGCTGGGACCCCGACGCCGCCGTCGAGATCATGACCCGGGAGCGCTGCACGCACATGGCGGGCGCCACGCCCTTCCTGCAGCACCTGCTGGCGGCGGCGCGAAAAGCCGAGACGCGCCTGCCCGACTTAAAGCTGTTCATCTGCGGCGGAGCCTCGGTTCCGCCTGCACTCATTCGTGAGGCCGCTGGCTATTTCGAGCGCGCCATCGTCAGTCGCGTCTATGGCTCGACCGAGGTGCCGGTCACCACGGTGGGAGTCATCGATCGCGATGACCTGCCTCACGCAGCGGAGACCGACGGTCGTCCCGGCATTGCCAGCGTCAAGATCGCGGACGACGGCGAAATCCGCGCGCGCGGACCGCAGATGCTGGTCGGCTATGTCCACGCTGAGGACGAGGCCGCCGCCTTCGACGACGAAGGCTATTATCGCACCGGCGACCAAGGACGGCTGGTGGACGGCGACCACCTCGTCGTTACGGGCCGGATCAAGGATCTGATCATCCGCAACGGGGAGAACATCTCGCCCAAGGAAATCGAGGATCTGCTGATTGCTCATCCCGGCATCGCCGAGATCGCCATCGTCGGCGTGCCCGATGCGAGAACCGGCGAGCGGGCGGTGGCCGTGATCGTGCCCCGCAACGGCGCGTCACCCGATGTTTCCAGCCTCGGCGAGTTCCTCGCGGGCTTTGGCGTGGCGCGGTTCAAATATCCCGAGGCGGTGGCGCTTTGGGACGCCTTGCCCAAGAACGACGCCGGCAAGGTTCTGAAGCAAGGCATCCGAGCGACTCTGACGGCCGCGCCTTAGGCTCCAGACTTCTTGTAAGTCTGGAGCCCGGAGCAGCGCTTGGATCAGTCGCCGCTTGCGGTCATTCCGAAGCTGTAGCCGATATGCTGACCATGACCGCCCGGGACCGGCTCGAAGATCACCGGGTCGGTCCGGTCGCCGATCTCGTTCATCCGCTCGGCGACCTGGTCGATCGTCCAGGACGGCTGGTAGACGCCCTTGGTCTCGGCGACATAGGCCTTGGCCACGCGCCCGGCGATCGAGACCAGCAATTCACCGGTGATCGAGCAGGATTCGTGCGCCAGCCAGGCCACCGAAGGCGCGACGAGGTCCGGCTCCATCGGCGGATAGATGGACGTGTCGATCCCTTCGGCCATGCGCGTCACGGCGGCGGGCACGATGGCGTTGCTCTTGACGCCAAACTCTTCGCCTTCGATGGCGGCGACGTGCGACAGGCCGAACGAGCCAGCCTTGGAGACCGCGTAGTTGGCTTGGTTTCGGCTGCCGTACAGCCCGCCGATCGACGAGGTGAGCACGATGCGACCATAGCCGGCGTCGCACATCAGCGCGAAGGCCGGTTGCACCACGTGGAAGGCGCCGCGCAGATGGACGTCGAGGACGGAGTCGAAATCCTCCTGCGTCATCTCCTTCAGCGGCGCGCCGCGAACGTTGCCGGCATTGTGGATCAGGATGTCGATCTTGCCATAGGTGTCGATAGCCGTCTGGATGATGGCCTTGCCGCCCTCAGGCGTCGCGACCGACGCGGTGGAGGCGACGGCCTCGCCGCCTGCGGCTTTGATTTCCTGGACCACTTCCTCGGCGACGCCGATGTCGGCGTCTCCACCCTTCATGCTGGAACCCGGATCGTTGACGACGACCTTGCAACCCTTGGCCGCGAGCAACAGCGCGTAGGAGCGACCCAGCCCTCTTCCCGCGCCGGTGATGACGGCGACGCGACCATCGAATCTGAGTTCAGTCATGCGAGCATCCTTCATCTAATGAGCGTCTAGTGGCCGTATCACGGCGAAATCACCGTCGTAACCGACCGAAATCACAGAGGAACCGGCCGATGCGATAATCCGGCATGGCGATGAATGCCGGCGCCCAAAGGCGATTGCTTGACAAGCCCAGGCCAAATGCGGCGTCAGCAGAGACTGACGCAGGGCGGGAAGGACAGTTGATCATGCAGGTAGCCATCATCACCGGCGCGGGAAGCGGCATCGGCCTGGGCACGGCGAAGATGCTCTACGACGCCGGCATGGCGATCGTCGGCGTCGGCCGCGATGCGGAAAAGCTGGCCACCCTGGCGACGACCATCAACGACCCTGATCGCCTCGCTACACTGTCGATAGACGTGACCGCCGACGACGCGCCTCAGCGTATCGTGGCCCTGGCGCTCGAGCGCTTTGGCAAGATCGATTTCCTGATCAACAACGCCGGCGCCGGCAGCCCTAAGCCGCTGCATGAAACCGACGACGCGACGCTGGACGGTTTTCTGGACGTGATGCTGCGGGCGCCGTTCCGGCTGTGCCGCGAAGCGATCGGCCACATGGGCATGGGCTGCGGGATCGTGAATGTCACCTCCACCTATGCCGTCATCGGCGGGCGGCGCGGTGGGGCCTATTCGGCGGCCAAGGGCGGCTTGACCTCGCTTACTGAACACATCGCCTGCGACTATGGACCCAAGGGCATCCGCGCCAACTGCGTCGCGCCGGGCGTGACGATGACCGACATGGTTCGTCACCGGTTCGACGACGAGATGTTCAAGCGCGTAAACTTCGAGACGACGCCCTTCCCTCGCCTGGGCAAGGTCGAGGACATCGCCAGCACCATCGCCTTTCTCTGCTCGCCGGGCGCGGGCTTCATCAACGGTCAGACCATCGTGGTCGACGGCGGCTGGACCACGACCAAGTACCTGTCCGACCGGGCGTTGCGGACAGACTGGGTCGAGCCGGAACCGAAGTGACCGAGGGGCGCTAGTCGCCCGCCTCGTCATGTCCCGGGCAGCAGGCGTCCATGCAAACCTGGCGCAGCATGACGATCATTTCCGCGCGACTGTCGGCTGGCAGCCCGCGTGTGATCCGCGCCTCGTGTCGCTCGAAAACCGCCTTCGCCTTTTGATGCAGGTCCCGCCCCTTCTCCGTCAGAGACAGGGCGATGGCCCTTCCCCGGCCGGACACACGTTCCAGCGCGCCCAGCGCGGACAGCTGATTGATCAGAGGCACCAGATTGGCCGGCTTCGCGCGCAGCGCACGGCTGATCGCGCTTTGCGTGCAGCCGGGGTTTGCCCCGATCAGCATGATCAACGACGCTTCGCTCGGATTGAGACCGAGCGGATCAAGCTCGCTCGCCAAGGCAGACATGACCGCCACCGACGTGCGCCTGAGCTGGAAGCTGAGCATGTCCTGGAACGGATCGGCGAAGCCCTCGGTCTCGCTGGGGTCGGCAATGTTCTTCACAGAGGAGTGGGTAGCTCGCTTGCGTGATCGCTGCAAGCAAGCATATTATGTTTTGTAACATAATATAATCGCCGGTCGAAGCGATCACGCCAAGGAGAGAGACATGAATGCCAAGAGCTCAGCCCTTACCGCCGCGGCGGCCGCCGTCACCCTCCTCGCTGGCTTTTCGACCCAGCTGGCGCATTCCCAAGAGGCCCCCGCAGAAAAGGCCGGCGCCGGGTCGATCAAGCCCGACGGGACCGTCGTCGTCCCCTCCTTCGAACTGCCGCCTTCGATCTATCTGAGCGACGAAGCCCGCAAGGCGATCCCGAGAAAGCCGACCGATCAGGAAGCGCAGATGCGCCAGATGCTCGCCGCCGGCATGGTGCCGGCGATCCGACCGAAGATCGGTCAGTACATGGCGCCGCAGATCGATCGTCTAAAAGCGCTTTACCCCGTCACCACCCGCGAGGCGGTGATCGCGGGCGTCCCAGCAATCCATGTGACGCCAGCCAGCGGCGTCCCCAAGGCCAATGCAAAGAAGATCCTTCTCAACCTGCCGGGCGGCGGCTTTGTCATGGGCATGGCGGCGGGCACCGGAATGGTCGAGTCGATCCCGCTGGCCAGCCTCGCCAGGGCAGAGATCGTCAGCATCACCTACCGCCAGGCCCCGGAGGCCAAATATCCGGCGGCCACCGAGGATGTCGTCGCGGTCTATCGCGAGTTGCTCAAGACCCATAAGCCGCAAGACATCGCGGTCTTCGGTTGCTCGGCGGGCGGACTGTTGACCGCCGAAGCCATCGCGGCCTTCATCAAGGAGAAGTTGCCCCTGCCAGCCGCGATCGGAATCTTCTGCGCATCGGCGGACGGGCGCTGGGGCGGCGACAGTCGGGCCTTCGCCCGCCCCTTCCAGGCGCTTGAGTCGCACAATCGCAGCCTGGGCTATTTCGAGGGCGCCAATCTTGAAGACCCGCAGGTGTCGCCCGTGGTCTCGACCGACCTTCTCAAGCGCTTCCCGCCGACCCTGCTCACCACCGCGACCCGCGCGATGGAGATGAGCGCGGCGGTCAACACGCATCGCGAACTGGTCAAGGCCGGCGTGATGGCGGACCTCCACGTCTGGGACGGTCTGGGCCACGCCTTCTTCTACGATCCCGGCCTGCCGGAATCGCGCGAAGCCTTCGACGTCATGACCGGCTTCTTTCAGAAGCATCTGAAGCTCGCGAAATAGTGGTCACGCACGGCCATCGCCGTGCCGATGCATCGGCGCGGCGGATCGCATGTGGGATGACCGGACGCTCCGCTCATGAAAGCCTCGACATCATCATTGTGGACGTACCATTAGCGATTTGACCATCAAGACCTTGGCCGGTGTTGTTCAGGGCAAGGCAGCCAACGGCGTCAGGCGCTGGTTGGGCGTGCCCTATGCCCGCCAGGAGCGGTTCGCGGCGCCCGGGCCAGTCGAGCCCTGGAGCGACGTTCGCGACGCGACGTCGATGGGTTCGCAATGCCCGCAGATGTACGGAAATTCGGCCAAACGCGCGATGCTGCAGAAGCCCACGTTTGCCGAGGATTGCCTGGACCTGAACATCTACGTCCCCGAGGGCGGTGAGGATGTGGGCCGCAAGCCGGTCTATGTCTGGATCCACGGCGGCGCGTTCGTGGTGGGAACCGGCAATGCCTATGACGGGTCGCGGATGGCCAAGACTGGTGATGTCATCGTGGTCACCATCAATTACCGGGTCGGCGTTCTGGGCCTCGTCAATTTCGGCGAGGCGCTGGGACTGCCGGACATTCCCTCCAATCTGGGCCTGCGCGATCAGATCGCGGCGCTGGAATGGGTGCGCGACAATATCGCGGCGTTTGGCGGCGATCCCGAGCGGGTGACGATCGGCGGCCAGTCGGCAGGGTCGATGTCGGTGTCGCTGCTGCTCCACGCCAAATCGGCATGGCCGCTGTTTCGGGGCGCGATCATGCAGAGCGGGGCGCTCAGCCTGATCCATAGCCGCGAGAAAAGTCGCAAATTCGCCCGGCGCTTCGCCGAGGTTCTGGGCGTCGATCAGGGCGATCTGGTGGCAATGCGAACGATGGATCTGCGGCGTCTGTTCGAAGCGCAGGCGACCGTGGGTGCTGAAAATCCCGGGACGATACCCGCCGCGCCGTGGTTCGACGATGATCTCCTGCCGGGCTCTCTGGCTGACGCGCTGAGCCAACCGGCGGCCCCTGTCCCGCTCATCGCGGGCGCGGCCCGCGATGAGATCCGCCTGTTCGAACTGATGCCGGGTGAAATCTTGCCCACCAAATGGCCGGACATCGAGATGCTGCTCGTCCGTCAACTGGGCCAAGCCCATGCAGCGCGCATCCTCGCCGCCTATCCGCGCACGACGGTGGGGCGACGCGCGCTGGCGACGGACCTGACCTTCGTGATGCCGACGCGCAATTTCGCCGAACGTCACGCAAACCATAGTCCGACTTGGTTTTATCGTTTCGACTACAACCATCCGATCGCCGGAGCGACGCATGGTCTGGACCTGACCCTGACCTGGCCAATGCAGAGTTTCCGGGCGACGCTTGCGCGTGGTGGGTCCCTGAGCGGTAAGCGCGGCGCGCTTGGCGAGCGCATGGTGGGGCACTACGCCCATTTCGTCCGTCACCTGACCCCCGGACCTGGCTGGCCGGCCTATATGCTCACGGACCGGTCCGTGAAGATCTTCAACTACGAGGATCGGGTCGAGGCCAATCCCGACGGCGCGCGCGTCGCGGCTTGGGCTGGGCGCGATGCAGGAGCTGGATTGGTCAGCGACTGAGCCTTCCCGACGGCGCGTTTCAGTCGATGGCGAGCGATGGTCCAACAACAAGTCGGTCGAGGATTTCGGCCATGCGCTCGACATCAAACGCGACGTCCTGCTTGAGCCACCAGGCCAGGATCTCAACCGTGGCGCTGACCGAAAAGACGACCCGGAGCTCGTCAGGGATGAGGCCTCCGCCCGTCCCCTGATCCTCGGCGATGCGCCTGGCTTGGTCGGTGAATTCCTGCTTGAGAGTCGCGGCCGCGCCGCCCGTCAGCAACGCCGTCCAGAGTTCGCGGCGCTCGGCGACATAGCTGAACAGCGCGATGCAGGACTGCCGGCTGTCGGTCGTGAGCAGAATAGGGAGCGCTCGATCCAGCAATTCGCGGATCTGCCCCGCCGCGAGGTCGTGCAGTAGCGCGTCCTTCGAGGGATGGTGGCGAAAGAAGGTGGCGTAGCCGATGCCGGCTTCCTGCGCGATCTCGCGAATGGTCACCTGTTCGAAGGGGCGCGTCTCCAGCAGACGCAGTAGCGCGTCCAGCAAGCTGTTGCGCGTGCGTACCTGCCGGGCGTCCGTCGGACCTGAGATCAAGCTTGCCATGCTAGCGTGATATACGGTGCATCATAATCGAGGCGAGTCTCATGTCTGCGGCGACCGGGGCCTGCGCAACCTGATCACTGCTGCGACCATTACGAACACGTGGTCGCCCCGGGGCGAAAATCCGCACCGGCGATGCAGCCGTCGCCGCAATTGACTTGCCGACCCACCATCCTGTTCAAACGTGAACCGCCGCTCAATCGCGGTGCGGGAATACGTGGCCATCGACAGGGTTGCCCGTATATCGGCCCGAAACGTCACGGGACGGCCCGCGCTTCGGGCTAGGGCGACGCAGCCCGCTACCACTGCGGAAGAAACGCTCAGCTAAGCCGGCCCGCCGCCATACATGTCATCAGGAGAGTCGGAATGTCGTTGAAGGGAAAAGTGGCTATCGTCACCGGCGCTGGCTCGGGGATCGGTCGAGCCATCGCCGTCCGCTTGGCGCGCGACGAAGCCGCCATCGCCGTCCTGGACCTGAATGGTGAAGGCGCCGCCGAGACCGCCAAGATGATCACCGACGCCGGTGGCAAGGCCCTGGCGCTGGTCGCCGACTGCGCCAAGGAAGCGGCGATCAAGGAAGCGGCCACGAAGGTCCGCGCCGAGCTGGGTCCGATCACTATCCTGGTGAACAATGCCGGCATCGCGACCTTCGTGCCTTATATGGATATCTCCGAAGAGGTCTGGGACCGCACCATCGCGATCAATCTCAAGGGCCCTCACCTGTTCTGCCGCGAGGTCATTCCAGACATGCTCGCCGCCGGCTGGGGCCGGATCATCAACATCACTTCGTCGTCGGTCCAGTCGGGCTCGGTCGCGCAGGCGCACTATGTTTCGTCCAAGGGCGGCCTGCTGGGTCTGACAAAGGCGCTGGCCCTCGAATACGCGCCGACGGGCATCACCGTGAACATGGTGCCCCCGGGCTTCATCGATACGCCGATGCTGCGCGGCGCGCCCATCGACGCCGACGCCTTCGCCAAGACGTTGCCGATGAAGCGGATCGGTCAGCCAGAAGATGTCGCCGCCGCCTGCGCCTATCTGGCGTCGGAAGAGGCCAACTACATGACCGGTCAGACGATCAGCACCAATGGCGGCCGCTATATGGGATCGGCCTGAACCGAGGGGCTACGGGCATGGGTCTGGCGAGCAAGATTGATGGCGCTGGCGCGGCATTCCACAACGAGGATTAGACGGCGGTGAGCCGGATTTTCGTTCAGACCTTCGTGAAATGAGCGCCTCGCTGGCCGCAGGACTCGCAACTTGCGCCGAACAGGTCGCCCCCTATGCTCCGGCCATGGCTCCCAAGCGGCGCATTGGCGCAGAGAATTCCGAAACCTGGACGCAGATCCTCGCTGCGGCCGAGCAGGTCATCCGCGAGGAAGGCTATGCCGCCGCCAGCACCCGGCGGGTTGCGATCCGCGGCGGGCTGAAGCCTTCGCTGGTCCACTACTACTTCCCGACCACCGACGACCTGTTCCTCGCCGTGTTCAGACGCGGCGCGGCACAGAGCGACGAGATGATCGAAAAGGCGCTATCGAGCGAGGACCCGCTACGGGCGTTGTGGCGCTTCTTCGCCGATCCCAGCCGCACCACCCTCGCGCTTGAGTTCGTGGCGCTGGCCAACCATCGCAAGGTGATCGGCGCCGAGATCGCCCGCCACAGCGAGGCGATGCGTGCGCGCCAGGTCGGCCTGCTGGAGCAGTTGATCGGTGAAAGACTCGCGGCTTCGGGCGGCGGCACGCCAGCCGGCTTCAGCCTGGTGCTGGCTGGTATCGGCCGCGCCCTGGTGATGGAAGGCGAAATGGGCATCCGCGCGGGACACGCGGATGCGCGAGCCTTTGTCGATGCGTGGCTCGACCGGCTGCTGGCCTGATCTGTCGCACCGGGCGGGGCTTGACTGCGAAAACCAGCCATGCTGAACATGTGTTCAGCAACTAAAAACAATCCGTTGGGGAGACGTGGTATGTCCGTCGAAGTTTTGACCCGCATGTCGCATGAGACGATCAAGCCGAAGATCGGCAGCCGGGTGTTGAACACCAAGGAAGAGCTGCTGTCGGGTGTGCTGGGCAAGGAGATCCGCGCGCTGCTCGAAGAGCGCGGCGTTCTGGTTTTCCCCGAGATCAAGTTCACCGACGAAGAGCAGATCGCCTTTACCAAGACGCTTGGCACGTTCGCCCCGGAACACCGTGGTGGCGAGGAAATCACCAAGATCACGCTGGACATCAAGGAAAATCCGGCAGCCGCCGAATATCTGAAGGGTTCGCTCTACTGGCACATCGACGGCACGATGAACGACGTGCCGATCCTGGCGTCCTTGCTGTCGTGCAAGGTGCCCGCGACCTGGGGCGGCAATACCGGCTTTTGCAACACCTACGCCGCCTACGACGCCCTCCCCGACGACAAGAAGGCGGAATACGAGAAGCTGCGCGTGGCCCACTCGGTCTGGGCGTCGGTGTTCTACTACGAGCCCGAACCGAGCCTGGCAAAGCTGAAGGCCATGCAGGCGATTGGCGAGAACAACCTGCCGCTGGTGTGGAAGCACGCCTCGGGCCGCAAGTCTCTGGTCATGGGCTGCACAGCCCACCGCGTCCTTGATGTCGACGCCGCCACCAGCGCCCAGGTTATCGTGGGCCTGCGCGAATGGGCGACCCAGGAAGACTTCAGCTATAGCCACCAGTGGAGCGTCGGCGACATGGTGGTCTGGGACAACACCGGCACCATGCACCGCGCCGAGGCCTATGATCCCAAGTGCAACCGCATGATGCACCGCACCAAGCTGCAGGGCGAAGAGCCTTTCGAATAGGCTCGAACGTCTTCGCGAGAAGAGCCGAACGCGCTCGATGCCTGGCATCGAGCGCGTTTTTGGTTTTGACTACAGCACCTTCCGCGGCTGATGTTTCCTGGCCCTGTCTCGCTGGGCCGAGCTGCAACTGACTATTTTGCGGAAAGTCGGGCCAGATCTGCGTCCATCGCGTCGAGGGCAGCATCCGTGAAGACGTCTCCGGCGAATTTCTGCACCCTGCGCAACGTCATTCCCTTGGCCATGCCAATCCGGGCGTCATCGCTGACCCCGGGAAAATGCTTGTCGAGCACAGCTCTGACGGCGGGGTCGGTCAGCAGCACGCCGATCGTGGTGTCCGCGGTCGAATAGCCGGTCGGCACCGCACCTGCCCCGGCCTTCCTGCCGAGGCCAAAGAGACCAAGCAGGCCTGGCTTCTTGGACTTCCCCTCGGCGTGCATCACAGGCCTGGCGGGCGCCACGAACCCCGGTGCGGGGGTCAGCTCAAGGTGCATCTCGGCCAGGCCGCGGATGATGAAGCTCGACTCGTATTCCAGATTTCGCTGACCCGGCGGGCCATGCTTCTCTTCGACGAAGTCTATGTGGGCGGTGTGTTCAAGAAGCTTTTCAAGCAGTACGCGCACCTCGACACGTGCGAGCGGAGCCCCCGCGCACACGTGAGCGCCGCGACCCAGGCCGAGGTGCTCTTTGACCTTCGCCCGATTGAGGTCGAAGGCGGCGGGATTGTCCCAGCGCCGCGGATCGCGGTTGCCGGCCGCGAGCGCCAGGAAGATCTTGGTTCCGGCGGCGATGTCCAGATCGCCGAGACGGGTATCCCTGCGCACCAGCCGCGCCGTCATCTTGGCTGACCCCTCAAGGCGCAGCGTCTCTTCGATCAACTGGGGGATCAGCGAGGGATCGGCGCGCAGCTGTTGCTGCAGGCCGGGCTGCTCGATGATGAATCGGATCGCGTTGCCCAGCAGCTTGGCGCTGGTGTCCTGTCCCGCGCCGAACAGGAAGGTCGCCAGTCGGACGATTTCCATAGCGTCAGGGGTCGAACCGTCCGGGAAGGTGGCGTTAGCCAGCTCCGAAAGCACATCGTCGCGAGGCTCCTTGCGCCGGTCCGCTACATACTCTGCGAAGTACATGCCCATCAGGACCAGCGGCATGTTCTGGGATTCCAGATCACCGCTATCAAGGCTGCCGGGCGGCGGGCCTGCCTCGATGGCGTCCATGAAAATCTGTCGGTCGCCTTCCGGCACGCCCAGCAAATCGGCGATTACGAGCGTGACGAAGGGTGTTGCTATCCCCTTCATCAACTCACAACGGCCGGTCGCCACTGCCTCTTTCACCAGCCTGTCGGAAAAGCTGGCGATGAAGTCTTCATTGGCTCTCAGTCGCGACGGCGTGAACAGCCGGCTCAACAGCGAACGCGACATGGCGTGCGGTTGATCGTCATAGGCGACCAGCAGGTCACCGCCGATGAACTGGGTGCGGTGCGCTTCGATCTGGGGCGTGATATCCGAGCCCCCTGGCTTGAAGGGCAAGGCCGCAGCCGGCCCTTGCGGAGCGATGACCGAGGAGTAGTCCTGGGTGTTCCTCAACACCTCCAGGATCTCTTCGAAACCTGTCACCACGACAATGTCTCGCCCGGGCAGCCGATAGATCGGCCCCTTGGCGCGGACCGCTTCGAAATATTCGTAAGGATCCTTGAGGATGGAGTGATCGCTGAAGTAGTCGCGCTCGGCCAAGGTCTGCATTTCAATCCTCCGGTTTTCGCGGCAGCGGCCTTCGTGGGCCGACCGTCTGTTGGGTGTCGGGCGAAGCCTCAGTCTTCTTCGGCAATGGAGACGCGCAGCCCCCACAGGGCGTCGGTCAGACGAATCTGGCAGGCGAGCCGCGACCGCTCGTCGCGATGGCTGGAGCTGTCGAGCAGATCGTTTTCGTCCTCGCTCATCTCCGGAAGCATGGCGGCGAACTCGCAATCCACATGAACGTGGCAGGTCGCGCAGGAGCAGACGCCGCCGCACAGGGCCAGCAGTTCGTCGATGCCCGCGTCGCGGACAGCCTCCATGACCGTCAGCCCTGAAGCTGGCTCCAGAGAACGGGTCTGCCCTGCTCTCGTCGTAACAATCAGAAGCGGCATTGAGCGGTCTCGTCCGGTTTCAGAGCCAGTCGGACGCCCCGAAAGATATGCGCTACTGTGGATCACATAATCCCAGGGTGGCGCCCACGTCAATGCGCGAGGCGCGCGCCTGCTCATCCCCGGATCGAGAGGATCGGATCGACCTGCTTTTCGATGATGGTCAAGAAAAGGGGCGGAGACGCTGTCTCCGCCCCTGTCTGGCGTCAGTCCCGGACGATGGGTCTGGGCAGGCTCGCGAGCGCCAGGCTGCTGGCGACCATGAACGCCATGGTGAGCCAGAGGAACGGGGCGTAACCGTCATATTTATCAAACACGGCAGAGGCGCTGAGCGGGCCAAGAGCCGTGCCGACCGACAGTGCGGCGAGCAATCCGCCATATAGGGCCCCAAAGTTCTTCAGGCCGAAATGCTTGGTCGTCAGATAGACGATCACATCGACCTCGGCGCCCAGAGTGAGGCCGATCAGCAGGGCCGCCATAGCTTGCGCCGGGAAGGCCTCGCCCGCGAAAAGCAGCAGAAGTGCGCTGAGGACCGGAAGCAGGAAGACCACCGCGCCCACAAAAGATCCGCGGAACCGGTCGAGCAACAGGCCGGTGATCAGTCGCCCGGCGATCGATGAAACGCCAACCAGCGAAGCGATGCCGGCCGCGCCCATCGGGTCGGCGCCGCGGCTCGTCAGGATCGGGACGAAATGCACCACCAACGCAATGATGGTGAAGGTGAACAGCAGACTGGCCAGGAGAAGGCGAAGATAGATCGGGGACCGCAGCCCTTCGGCCAGGCTTGCCCCGGCCAGTTCGCGCCGCGCCTCGCGCTCGACATTCTTGGCTGGCCTGTCATGGGCTCCACGGAAGAAGAAGAAGATCACCGGGAAGACGATCACGACCCAGATGCCGGCCTGGATCACCATCGCCATCTGCCAGCCATGGAGCCTAATCAGCCAGCTGCCGAGCAGCGGAAACACAGCGGCCGCCACCGAGGCTCCGCAAAGGGTCACGGCGAAGGCCAACCCCCGCGACGCCTCGAAGCGGGTGGCCACGGCGCTGGTCCAGATCGTCGCCTGTACCGGCAGAGTGGCCAAGGCCATGAAGCCCCAGAGGATAAACCAGTTGTTCAGCTCGCCGGTCGCTGAACCCAGCAGCGCGAACGCGCCGGTGGTTAGCAGGATACCCGCGAGGCCGAACAGGCGGGGCCCGAGTCGATCCACCAGCAACCCGATAGGCAGGCTGAAGACCGCCTGGACCAGGGTGGCAATGGTCAGGCCGAATGTCGTCTGGGTGCGCGACCAGCCGAAGGACTCGCTGATCGGTCCGATATAGGGACCAAGGCCGTAGATGTGGATGACGCTGGTCGCGTAACCCAGCCCCGCCGCGACCGGCAGCATGTAATGGCGCCGCCACTCGGCGTTGGCCCCTGTTGCCGCCATGATCGTCGCCCCCAAAGACCTGTTGTGTCTGTGCCGCCGTGCGCGGCTTTTAACGTCGACGTTCGGGCGATTGCCCGAGATCGCGTGCCTCTGACAAAATCGCGCCTATTCGATAGAACGCGGCGCGTCGGTCCCCATGTATCTGGACAGATTGTAGTGCAGGCTGGCGACCGAGCGCTCCATGTAAGGATTGGGCTGGGTTCCGCGGAAGCCGACATTCTTCATGCCTTGCTGGACGGCCTGCATGTTGGCGAAGTCCTGCTGGAGCACCGGCGGCCAGTCCTCGGACTTGGTGTACTCCCATTCCGTCTCGGGCTCCCCGCCTTGCGGGAAGAGCTCGTAAACCGCCGCCTCGAAGATGCACATGTCCGGATCTTCGCCATAGGGTTTGGCACCGTAGCAGAGCATGTTGTTGACGGCCTGACCGATCTGAAAGTTCGGGAAGACCTGCCAAGCCGTGCCGGCCTTGGCCGTGTGCGAGGGCTCGACCACCGGCCAGACCACCCCGCGTGTCGCATCGTGCTCGCGCGCGGACTTGAGCCAGTGCTGGAACACGAGGGGGCCCGGCGTGCCCTCCGGCAGTTCGTCCTTCAGACGGTTTGCCGCGTCGACCAGGGTCTGGGTCGTGTTTGTGTTGGCGTTTGCCCAGGTGAAGTTCTGCAGCTCAGCTGTGGTGATGCGCGGATCGCCGTTCGTGCCGAGGCGCAGCTTGGCGGCGTCCTCTTCCATGTCCTTGGGCGCATCGTAGCCGATATTGGTGTGCAAGCCGTGGTTGCGGGCCCAGCCGCGGAACTGGCCGAATTCCATGAATTCGGGATGGGTGCTGGACACGTGATAGGTCTCGCAAAACGCCTCCATCGCGACCTTCCAGTTGCAGTTGAACACGATCCACTTGCGCCAGCGAAACCGCATGTTCTGGGTCTCGAAGGGACCCAGCATTGCGGGAATGGGATCCAGGTAAGCGCTGAGCGGCGCGCAGTCGGGATCCAGGTTGATCCAGATCCATCCGCCCCAGGCGTCGACCTGCACCTTGCCCAGGCTGGTGCGCTCATCGCTCAGCGCGCCCTGCCAGTCGTCCTTGTGTTCGATATAGGTGCAGCGGCCTTCGAGGTTGAAGGTCCAGGCGTGGAAACCGCAGACGAAACTCATCCGCTTGCCGCTGGCGTTGCGCTTGCCCGACGGCGTGTCGATCAGGCGCCGGCCACGGTGCGGGCAGACATTGTGATAGGCGCGGATCTCGTCCGGACCGGTCCGCGTGATGATCACCGAGTCGACGCCGATATCGTAGGTGATGAAGCTCCCGACCTCGGGAATTTCTTCGATGCGCCCTGCCTGCAGCCAGGTCTTGCGCCACAGGCGGTCCTGCTCGGCGCGCGCATAGTCCCTGGAAACATAGGCCTCGGCGGGAACGGTGACCGGTCCGACCAGATCCTCGGCGGTCTCGGCGATCTTGCCCATCTTGGTCATCGCGCGTCCTCACCTACTGCAATGCCGCTTTGATAGCACCGCCCGGGCTCGCCTCCGTATCGCTACCGCGATTTCCAGTCCGGCGGACGCTTCTCGGCGAAGGCGCGCGGACCTTCCTGAGCGTCTTCGCTGCGATAGGTGAATTCGGAAGCATACCGGGCAGCCTGCAGCGCGGCGGCGCGGCCCATCTCGGTCGCCAGCATCACCGTCTCGCGGCCGGCCTTCACCGACAGCGGCGCGCCGTCGAGGATTTCCCTGGCCAGTTCTAGCGCCTTGTCCATCAGGGCTGCGGGTTCGGCCAGGCGATTGACCAGGCCGATCTCATAGGCGCGCTGGGCGGTTATCGACTTACCGGTGAGTATGATCTCCATCATGATCCGCTGCGGGATCATGTGGATGAGGGGCGCGGCCCAGGGCGAGCTGCGCCCTACCTTCACCTCGGTGATCGCGAACCTGGCCTCGGTGCTGGCCACGCACAGGTCACAGGCCTGGGCGATCATCCAGCCGCCGGCGAAGGCCACGCCATTGACCGCTGCGATGGTCGGCTTGGACAGTTCGATATTGTCGCCGGGAACGGGGAACATGTCGCGCGGCGGCACCTGCAGGCCGCGCTCGACCATTTCCTTCAGATCGCCGCCCGCGCAGAAGGCCTTCTCCCCTGCCCCGGTCAGTATGGCGACGCGCAGGGCCGGATCGCGCTCAAACCTGTCCCAGGCGGCGAACAGGCCGTCGCGGATGTCCTTGCCCAGGGCGTTGCGCTGTTCGGGCCGGTTCAGCGTGATGATGGCGATGCCGTCGTCGCGGGCATCGAACAGGACAGCGTCGCTCATCAGAAGCCTCTCTGCTGGATGGTGTGCGCCGCGCGGTCCAACGCTTCTCGGAAGTCTGGATGAGCGATGGCGATCAGGCGGCGAGTGCGCTCGGCCAGCGACTGGCCCTTGAGTTCGGCCGCGCCAAACTCGGTCACGATCAGGTCGACATCGCTGCGCGCTGTGGTCACCGGACCCGACAGCGTTGGAACGATGCGGCTGATGACACCGTCCTTGGCGGTGGCCGGCAGCGCAATGATCGAATGTCCGCCGGGCGAACGTGCGCCAGCCCGAACGAAATCAACCTGCCCTCCGGTGCCGCCCATATAGGCCGGGCCGCTTTGCTCGGCGTTCACCTGGCCGGTCAGATCCACTTCCAGCGCCGAATTGATTGTGACCAGGCGCTCCAGACTAGCAAGAACCGCCGCGTCGTGGGTGTAGGTAGTCGCACACATGCGGACCGCCGCGTTGCGATGCGCGAAGTCGTAGAGCTTCCGGGTTCCAATCAAGGCGCCATTGATCGAAACGCCGGTGTCGATGGCCTTGCGGGCATTGGTGACGACGCCGGCCTCGACCAGCTCGACCAAACCATCGCCCAGCATGCCCGAATGGACGCCCAGGTCCTTGCGGTCGTGCAGCAGGCGCAGGATGGCGTCCGGCACCGCGCCGACGCCGGTCTGGATTACCGCCCCGTCGCCGATATAGGCGGCGGCGTGCCGAGCGATCGCCTCGTCGGTCTCGCTGATCCTCGCCGGAGCGACTTCTACCGGGCTCCGCGAAACATGAACGGCGCAGTCTATCCGAACTCCCGGCAGCAGTTCGCCGAAAGTATAGGGGATCTGGTCATTGACCTCGGCGATCACCACGCGCGCCTTGTCGACCACCGCTCGCACATGGTCGGCGATCAGGCCGAAGCTGTGGTTTCCCTCAGAATCCGCCGGGCTGACCTGGACGAAGGCGACATCGCAGCCGATCAGGCCTTGGGCGATCATCGGTCCTATCTGGCTGACGTGCGCGGGGATGACACCCAGCTTGCCCACCTTGGTCATCGACCGCAGCGCGCCGATGGCGCCCATGCTCGACAGCGCGAAACTCTCCGCCGATGGCGGCGTGAACAATCCCGAAAAGCTAGTCGCGATGAACGCCGACAGATCGCCGATATCCCTGCCCTGCGCGATCAGCGCCTCGACCAGTGTGGTCGGCTCGCCACACGCTTGGCCCATGACGATATTATCACCTGGGCGAAGGAACTGGTTGAGATCCAGGCCGGCCGCGTCGGTGACGACCGTCACGACTGTTCCGCCAGAGCGAGCAGCGCTTGCGCGCGCGCCAGATAGGGTCGGTCCAACATACCGCCCTTGTAACCGATCGTGCCGACACCCGGATTGGCGGCGAACAGGTCGACGATCTCATGTGCGGCCGCGATCTCTTCGGCGGTCGGGCTGAACGCGGCGTTGATCACATCAACCTGAGCCGGGTGGATCGCCAGCATCCCACGATAGCCGTCGCGACGCACCTGCTCTGCCCGCTTGCGCAAGGTCTCGAGGTCTCGGAAATCGCCCTGGATGGTTTCGATGGGCGACACCCTGGCCGCAGAGGCGCCGAGCAGGCACAGGCTTCGCGCCAGTTGGTAGGTGAAGGCGTAGCTCCCGTCGGGATTGCGGTTCTCGCTGGCGCCCAAGGCGTCGGCCAGATCCTCCGCGCCCCAGGTCATGGCGATCAGACGCGGCGCGCCGGCATAGTCACCCGTCGTGAACATCCCCTCGGCCGTCTCGGTCACCAGGGCGATGACCTTGGTCGAGCCCTGCTCGATCCCGGCCGAGACCTCCAGGGCCGACAAGTAGTGGTCGAGCAGTTCGACATCCGCCGGCCCGCGCGACTTGGGCAGCATGATCCCGCCAGGACGACCAGGCATGATCGCCGCCAGATCGGTCAGCGTATGCGGACCGTCCAACGGGTTGATGCGCACCCACAGTCGCGAGCGGTCTTCGGGCTGGCGATCAAGGAACTCGCGCACGATCCGGCGCGCCGTCGGCTTTTCCTCGGGCGCTACCGCGTCTTCCAAGTCGAAGATCACGATGTCCGCCGATCCGGCGCTCGCCTTCTCCATCTTCTTTTCGCTGTCGCCCGGCGCGAAGAGCCAGGAGCGTATCTTCAGCGAGGAGTCTTTGGCCGTCGTCATTCACATTTCCCGATCCGGACAGTCCGCGCCGTCCGCTATATCGCTCAGTAGGACTTGGGGAGTCCCAGCACTTTTTCCGCCAGATAGTTCAGAATCATGTGCGGGCTGACCGGCGCTGTCCGAGGGATCAGGCTTTCACGGACATAGCGCTCGACATGATATTCCTGCGCATAGCCCATACCGCCCAGGGTGAGCATGGCGGTGTGGCAGGCCTCGAACCCAAACTCGCCAGCCAGATATTTGGCGGCATTGGCCTCGACGCCGCAATCCAGACCCTTGTCGAACAAGTCTGCGGCCTTCATTGCCATCAGGTTGGCCGCCTCGAGCTGAGCCCAGCATTTGGCCAGCGGATGCTGAATGCCCTGGTTCTGGCCGATCGGCCGGTCGAAGACGATCCGCTCGCGGGCATAGCGGGCGGCGCGAGCGATCGCGGCGCGCCCGAGCCCGACCGCTTCCGAGGCCAGGAGCACGCGTTCGGGATTGAGCCCGTGCAGAATGATTTTGAAGCCTTCGCCCTCGACGCCGATCCGGTCCTCTTCCGGGATCCAAAGGTCCTCGATGAAGAGCATGTTCGAGTCGATGGCGTGGCGACCCATCTTGTGAATCAGCCGCACATCGATCTTCGAGCGGTCGAAGTCGGTGTAGAAGAGCGATAGCCCCTCGGTCTTGCGCTTCACCTCGTCGAGCGGCGTGGTGCGGGCCAGCAGCAGCATCTTGTTGGAGACCTGCGCCGTCGAGATCCAGATCTTCTCGCCATTGACCAGATAGCCGCCGTCCCTGCGCTCGGCGCGGGTCTTGAGCGCGGTAGTGTTGAGGCCGGCATTGGGCTCGGTCACGGCGAAGCAGGCCTTGTCCCGGCCGCAGATGATCCCGGGGATCGACCGCTGCTTCTGCTCCTCGGTGCCAAACAGAATGATCGGCTGCAGCCCGAAGATGTTGATGTGGACGGCCGAGGCGCCGCTCATCCCGGCGCCGGATTCGGCGATCGCCTGCATCATGATCGAGGCTTCGGTGATCCCCAGGCCCGAGCCGCCGTAGGCCTCCGGCATGGCGATGCCGAGCCACCCTGCGTCGGCCAGCGACCGGTAGAAATCCTCGGGAAACTCGCCCGAATTATCCCGCTCCAGCCAGTACTCGTCAGGGAACTGCGAGCAGTGCTTGAGGATCGCGTCTCGGATGTTCTGCTGGTCTTGGGTGAATGAGAAATCCACGATTTGGCGACCTTGTTCCGGGCGTATTGACTGCCTCGGCGGGTAGCAGCCGCGGCGCCGGGCCACAACGACCCGCCCGGCACATATCGCCAGTGCGGAGGGCAACCGGATGGATTTAGCTCGCTCATTGGCCTAGCCGCTATGGGACGGCGAGGAGCAATACATGGGCGAGAAACCCCGGGGCGCTGGCCCCCTGTCTGGCGTGCGCGTCATCGACCTGACCAGCATGGTCTTCGGGCCGTATGCGACGCAGATCATGGCGGACATGGGCGCCGACGTGATCAAGATCGAGCCGCCCGGCGGCGACGCCACCCGTTACATCTCGGTTGCCCCGACGCCGGGCATGGCCGGCGTGTTCGTCAATGTGAACCGCGGCAAGCGCAGCATCGTCCTCGACCTGCAAAGCGACGACGGCAAGGCTGCGCTGTGGACGCTTCTGGAAACCGCTGACGTCTTCATCCACTCGATGCGGTCCAAGGCCATCGCCAAGCTGGGCTTCGACTACGAGGCGGTGGCCGCGATCAACCCTTCGGTCGTCTACACCAATTGCTACGGCTACGGCCGCAACGGGCCGGAGCGCGACCAACCCGCCTATGACGATACTATCCAGGCCGAGTGCGGCCTGACCGCCGTCCAGCAGATGCTGACGGGCGAGGCCAACTATGTTGGCACCATCGTTGCCGACAAGGTCGCGGGCCTGACCGCGCTCTATGCGACGACGATGGCTTTGTTCCATCGGGAACGGACCGGCCAGGGCCAGGAGGTCGAAATTGGCATGTTCGAGACGATGGCCTCGTTCATGCTGGTCGAGCACGCCAACGGGGCCATGTTCGAGCCGCCCCTGGGGCCGGCGCACTATCCCCGGGTGGTGGCCACCAACCGCAAGCCCTACCGCACCAGCGACGGCCATGTTTCGGCGTTGATCTACAACGACAAGCACTGGTCGTTGTTCGTCGACGCCGTAAAGCCTCCCTGGGCGGGCGAGGAATTCGCGACTCTGGCCAAGCGCGCTCAACAGATAGACCGGCTCTATGGCCTGCTGGCCGAGACCTTTGTGACCCGCACCACCCAGGAATGGCTGGACCTTCTGCGAAAGCTCGGCATCCCGGCCGCGCCCCTGCGCACACCGGACGAGCTGTTCGACAATCCCCATCTGAACGCCGTCGGCTTTTTCGAGACCGTCGAAACGCGCCAGGGAAAGGTTCGCTTTCCCGGCGTTCCAACGACCTTCTCGGCGACGCCGGGCAAGGTGGCGGGCCCTGCTCCCGAACTGGGCGAGCATTCGCAGCAGATACGCGAGGAGTTCGGCTTGAATGCCGCCGGCCGCGTCATGGCCGGGAGCGACAAGTGATGGGCGCTCTGTCCGGCAAGGTCGCGGTGGTGACCGGGGCCAGTAGAGGGATCGGCAAGGGTATAGCCCTGGCCCTCGCCGAGGCCGGCGCAACCGTCTACGTCACCGGTCGGACGGTGACCTCGGGCGCCCACCCCCTTCCCGGCACGGTCGGCGAGACCGCGGCCGAGTGTGATCGCCGCGGCGGCGAGGGAATCGCTGTCCAGGTCGATCACGCTGACGATGATCAGGTCGCCGCGCTGTTCGCGCAGGTCGAACGCGAGCAAGGCCGCCTCGATATCCTGGTCAACAACGCCTTCGCCCTGCCCGGGGATCTGACCGAGCCCAAGCCCTTCTGGGAAAAGCCGCTTTCCAACTGGGAAATGGTCGACGTAGGCGTGCGCTCGAACTTTGTGGCTGCCTGGCACGCGGCCAAGATCATGACGCCCCGAAAGTCCGGGCTGATCGTGGCCATTTCCGGCTATGTCGGCGTCACCTACACCTACGGCGTCGTCTTCGGCACCTGCAAGTCAGCCGTCGACCGCATGGCGCGCGATATGGCCATCGAACTGAAGCCGTATGACATCGCCTCGATCTCGATCTGGCAGGGCCTGACGTTCACGGAACGGGCCGAGCGCAACATCGCCAATAATCCGGCGATGAAACAGAGTGTCGTCACCAACCCCCTGGTTGGCTGCTCGCCCGAATTTCCGGGCCGGGTGATCGTCGCCCTGGCCAGCGATCCGCAGATGATGCGGCGTTCGGGCGGCACCTACATCACCGCCGAACTCGCCGAGGACTACGGCGTCACAGACATCGACGGAAAGATCATCCCGTCACTTCGCGACCAGCGTGGCTCGCCAATCTGGCAAGCGATCTAGGAGACCAAAATGACCAGCGACACGGACAAGCTCGCCCGGCTCGGGGAACTGCTGGACCGGCAGGATATCCTCGACAGCCTGACCCGGTTCAGCCGGGGCATGGACCGCTTCGACCGCGAGACCTTCCTGTCGGCGTTCCACCCTGACGCCCAGATCGCTGCGGGCACGTTCGTCGGCCAGCCGGACGCCCTCTATGACTGGGCCAGGGACATGCATGACGTCGGCCAGTCGGCGACCCACCACTCCCTGCTCAACCATAGCTGCGACCTGGACGGCGACACGGCCCATACCGAGACCTACTACCTGTTCGCCGCGCGCAATCGCGACGACAGCAACTGGATCGCTGGTGGGCGCTATATCGACCGCTTCGAGCGCCGCGTCGGTGCTTGGAAAATCGCCGTGCGCAGCACGGTGATCGAGTGGTCGGGTGTCCTGCCGACCATGCCGATTCCGTTCGGGGACGTGCCGGGCATCCATCTCAACGGCGCCGCCTCGCGCGATGGCGACGACCTGTCCTATCGCCGTCCGCTGACCAACCTGCGCAAGCCCAACATACCGTGACGTCTTCCAGTGGCCCCTTCTCGCTTGATGGTCGGGTCGCCCTGATAACAGGTGGCGCCAAGGGCATCGGCGCGGGGGTCGTGCGGATGCTGGCTGAGGCCGGCGCGCGCGTCGCGATCGCCGATCTGGATATCGCCGAGGCCGAGGCGTTGGCTGGTGGGCTGAGAGCCGAAGGCCTCGAAGCCCGTGCGTTCGCCGTGAACCTCGCCGACGAGGCCCAGATCGTGGCTCTGGTCGAGGATGTGTCCGAACAACTCGGCGCGCCTTGGGTCCTGGTCAACAACGCCGGGATCCAGGACCGCGAACTCCTGCTTGAAGGCACCGCCGCCGAGTGGGACCGGATGAACGCCATCAACGCCCGCGCGCCCTTCCTGCTGACCCGCGAGGTGGCGCGCAGGATGATCGCCGCGGGCCAGGGCGGGCGGATCGTAAACCTAGCCTCGTGCTCGCTGGCGGGTCAGATGATCAAGGGGCTGGCGGCCTATATGGGCTCCAAGGGCGCGCTCGCCGCCCTGACCCAGGCCAGCGCACTCGAGCTGGTCGAGCACGGGATTACCGTGAACACCATACTGCCGGGCGGCGTGGGCACACCGGGCGCAATGGGAGCCAAGGGACCGCCGGCGGAGGGACCCGCGCGCCGCCCACCGCCGCTGGGTCGCTGCGAACCAATCGATATCGCCGGCGCTGTCCTGTATTTCGCCTCGCCGGTGGCGCGCTACGCCACCAACCAGGTCCTGTGTGTCGATGCGGGTTGGTCCGTGAGCTAGCTTGCTTTCAAGCGCTGGCGTCTAGCGGAAGAAGGCCTCGCTCGGGTCGCCGTTCGCGGAGCCGACCGTTGGCGCGCCCAGGAACGGAATGCCCATCAACCCCTGCGCCCAGTCGACCGACACGCCCAAGTCCCTCATCCAGTCATAGAGCATCGTGCGGTGTGCGATCCGCCATTGGCCTTCGCGTCTTGCCATCCGGTCGAGGTATCGGCCGCCCAGGAAGACGTCGTGCTCCTCCGTTCCGACATCGATCCGGTGATAGGCGGTCACGTGGGTCTCGACCGTCGCGCGGTCATCGTCCAGTTCGATCAGGCTTTGCCCCAACGTGTGCAGCGTGACCGGAATGCTCGGGGAGCCGGGCGTAACCCAGGCGAGGTATTCGTCGAACGTCCCGGTGAAAATACCAAAATCGACCGCCGCGTCGCCCCAGAAGCACCCCGAGATCAAGGTCGCATCGCGCCGGTCCTCGCCGCGGGCGAGGCGGCCCAGGCAATCGCGGATCGTGTCGCGAGCGATGATCGCGCTCAGTTCCTCGTTGCTATTCACGGCATTGCCCTTCGCCAGATCGGTGACCCGAAGCCTATGGCCTGAATGGGTCAGATCAATCCCCGGCGAATGCGGTTATCGGAGCGGCGATATCGGTGGAAGACCGGGCAGGTTCGCTTGCGCGCCCTGACCCACCGATTACCACTGTTCGCAAAACGCGACAGGTGAGGTATCCCATGGCAGACGGCGCAATGGCTGCGGAACGGCCCGTGCCGTTCTCGGTGGAAAATCCCGAGCGCATTCCATCGCGGCGCTATTACGACGAGGAATTCTACCGGCTCGAAGGCGAGCACCTGTGGCCGCACGTCTGGCAGATGGCTTGCCGACTGGAACAGATCCCCAATGTCGGCGACTGGGTGGAATATTCAATTCTCGGCAAGTCGGTGATCGTCGTCCGCGCCAAAGAAGGCGTGAAGGCTTTCCACAATGCCTGTCGCCATCGGGGCGTGCCGTTCGTCAATGAGGGCGAGCATGGCAACTGCAAGACGCCCGGGTTCATCTGCCCTTTCCACGGTTGGCGCTGGAACATTGAGGGCGAGAACACCTTCGTCTACGGCAAGCACATGTTCAGCGAGGCCCAGCTGGACCAAGCCGACCTCGCGCTCAAGTCTTGCCGCGTCGAGCTGTGGGGCGGCTGCGCCTTCATCAATTTCGACGACAACGCGCCCTCGTTCCGTGACACCATCGGTCCGGTGGCCGGCCGGCTCGACGCTCATGGTGCGAGCAACGTGCGTTCGGAGTGGTGGTACGCCACCGTCATCCCGGCCAACTGGAAGGTCGCGATGGAGGCCTTCATGGAAGGCTATCACGTCATGCGCACGCATCCGCAGCTGCAGCAGGCGGCGCCGATGCTCTACAACATGATGTACGGCATGGACACCGGCGGGATCGGCGTGCCGATCGACCCGAACATGAGCGTGCGCGACAATATCAAGGCGCAGATCAGGCACCTGGGCCTGCTCAGCGAAGGCATGTCCGGCATGGTCCATGCCAAGGAAGTCGCCATCGCCCAGCAGCTGGCTGAGGTCGAACTGCCGGAGGATCCTGCTCAGGCGGTGATGATGTGGTACGGCATCCTTAACGCCCAGATCACCGCGCAACTGCAGGCCAGAGGCGAGGCCGTGCCCGACCTCAACGCGGTCGCGGTCTCTGACCCGATCCATGCGGTCGAGTTCATCTTCCCGAACTACTTCCTGCTACCGATGTTCTCGAGCATGTCCTCGTACCGCATCCGCCCGCTCGGTCCGGAAAGCTGCCTGTTCGAGCTGTGGTCGCTGACCCATGTCGCCGAGGGCGAGGCGCACCAGTCGCCGATGGAGCCCACTGTCCTGGCCTATGACAGCCAGGAGTTCCCGCCGATCCCGCGTCAGGATTACTCGAACATCCCGATCCAGCAGAAGGGCATGCATGCCGAGGGCTTCGAGTTCATGCGCCTCTCCAGGGATATCGAAGGCCTGATCAGCAATTACAACCGGATCATCGACGGCCACCTGAAGGGCGTCGATCAGAACAAGCTGGCCTCGGCCACCAACCTGCTGGGCGGTAACTTCGACGGCAAGATTCTTGATCTCGGCTTCTGAGTCGCGAGCAAACCGGCCGCCCTTCGCGGACGGCCGGTCGCTGGCATGTCTCGACCGTCGTTAGTGAACCTTCGCCAGTTCGGCGTCGATGATGTTCAGCTTTTCGGCCGGGATGCCCTTGGGATTGGTGGCGCTGAGTTCGCGGAGGGTCTTGCCCTTGGCCAGGGTCATACGGACATCCGACGAGATGCCCGGGAATTGCTTCTCGACGATCGCCTTGGCTTGCGGGTTGGCGAATAGTTCGCCGACGGTGGATTTCTCGGTCGAATAGGCAGGCGGAGGCGCCGCCATGGCGACGCTAGCCGACAGCGGAGCCACAGCGATGAACGCCGCAAGAAAGACGGCTTCGAGATTTAACGACATGCATTCCCCATTCATAAAGGCGTAAGAACGCAACCGATTGAATAATCGGCGGTCATTGGGTTCAGTAATTGAAAATAAATTGCTTGGCAGAGGCCACAATACACGCACTCCACACCAAAATCAAATAACATGTTACTCTAAAGTAGGCAAGTACGCCTGCTCTATCTCTCGACGAATATCTTCGCCGCCCGATCCGCCAGAACGCTTCGATTAGGCGGCCAAGCCGGGCCGACGAGCGTCGCGCCTAGTGGATAGAACGCGACGCTTGAGTCCCTCTGGAAATCGCTCGATCCCTTTCCCGAGAAGGATTTAGGCGGGTTCCAAGCGACTGAATCTCACCACTAGCTTTCGCCCCAGAGAGCCTCCGCCGCCGCGAGCCCCTGCCCGCCTCGGCCGCCGAGTTCGCTGATCAGCGCTTTGAGACGGTAGGTCCACAGGTGGAGAGGATGCTCCAGCGTCATGCCCATCGCGCCGAGGAACTGGTGGAAGTCATAGACTGTCGCGCGTGCGCTCTCCTGGGCATGGAGCGCGGCGAGCGCGGCGTCGCCTGCGTCCAGCGTGCCAGCCGCCTTCATCGCCAGCCAATAGACGCCGTTGGCCCGCACCTGGGCCTCTGCCAGCCGGTGCCGCAGCGCCTGGAAGGTGGCGAGCGGGCGGCCGAACTGTTGACGATCGGTGACGTAGGTGGCGGTGCTTTCCAACGCGGCGGCGAGCAGACCCGCGGCCTCCGCCGCTATCGCGACGCGCCAGCGGGTCGTGAGGACTTCCGGGGACACGGCATGCGTGGTGGTCGCGACCATCGACGGATCGACCAGCAGGCTGCCCATTGGGTAGCCAAACAGTGTGTCTTCGGTTCGAACCTGATCCTCGGTCGCGGTGAAGCTGGAGACCTTGTCCTTGCCGACCACGATTACGGTCGCCCCGGGCTTCAGGAACCGGATCGGCCGCGTCGACCGGCCTTCCAGCACCAGGCAGAAGGGGCGCGGAAGATCGGGAAAGAGCGGACGAACCAGAGCGCTGGCCGCCACCTCCACGGCATAGGGCAGCCGCGCCAGGCGCTCCACCACCAGCGCGGCCGAGCCGGCGCCCAGATCGGGATCGAAGGCGACATCCAGGAAGCCGCCGTCAGCGAGCTCTTGGTCAAGCCTGTCGCTCACCAGCGCGAAACCCGCGTCATGGATCGACGCACTGGCGAAAGGCCTGGCGAGAGAGTCGACCGCGTCGAGGATCGCGGTCTGGTCATTGGTCAGGGCGAGTTCCATCAGCGCGGCTCCCGGGGCAGCTTGAGCACATCGGTCGCAATGATGTTGAGCTGGATCTCGGCCGCGCCAGCCGCGATGCCGGCCACGATCCCGCGTTGATGGTGCATCTTGAGATAGGGGTGCGCGTCAGCCAGGGCTTCCGGCAGGTACTCGACGACGAACTCGGCGACCCGGCGTTCGGCCATGACGGTGGCGAAGCGCGCTGAGCTGGATTCCGCGCCGATCACCTCGCCCTTGCAACGTCGATCGATGATCGCATAGCTGGCCATCCGCGCGGCCTCGCACAGGGCGGCGCAATGGGCGGCCTCGATCTTGACGGCCTCGGCGTGGAACCCGTCCTGAGCCTTAAGTATCTGCACAGCGCGGTCGAGCGCGGCGCGCGCCAGGGCGTAGCGCGGAATTCCCAATCGCTCGTTGGTCAGAGAATAGGCGATGATCTCCCAAGCCTGCCCCTCTTCACCCAACCGGGCGCTTGCGGGCACGATGCAGTCGTCGAAGAACACCTCGTGGATGTCACCCTCACCGATCAGGGACGGGATCTGCCGCACCGTGATGCCCGGCGTGTCCATGGGCACAAGAAGGATCGAGATGCCCTTCTTGCGGTCGTCGCTGGTCCGGCAGACCAGGAAACAGGTGTCGGCGAGGCCCGCATAGCTGGTCCAGATCTTCTGACCCGAGACGCGGTAGTGATCGCCCTCCAGCACCGCCCGGGTACGCAGCGAGGCGAGATCCGAACCGGCGCCGGGCTCGGAAAAGCCCTGACACCACAGGGCGACGCCCTCGGTGATCGAGGGCAGATAGCGAGCCTGCTGCTCAGGCGAGCCATAGCGGATCAGCGTAGGGCCAACCCAGTTGACGTTCATGTACTGGCCGCCGCGCGGCTCGCCAGCGATCCACATTTCCTCGGCGAGAATGGCCTGGTGCCAGGGATCCAGCCCGCCGCCGCCGATCTCCTTGGGCCAATGCGGGGTCAGCAGACCGTCCCGGGCCAGCTTGCCGCAAAAGGTGCGCGCATAGTCAGTCAAGGCCGGCGAGGCCGGGCCATGCTGCGAAAACCGCTCCCAATCGTCGGGAAGCGTGTCGGCCAAAAAGTCCTGCAGTCGCTTGCGGAAGGCGGCTTCCTCGACGGTCCATTCAAAGTTCATCGGACTCTTCGTTTCGCAAAGGGCGTCGACCAGAACCTGGGCGCGCCGGCGGACCAACTATACCAAGCAGAAATGCCGCGCCGCGTGGGAACGAGGCCGCCTCCCAACAGACCGCCGTGGCGATATGGCTCCCTATTGCGCGAGCACGGCGAAGCCGCCCAAGTCACGGAGATGACCGAACTCTCCTTCACTGCCGTGGCCACCGCCAGCGAGATCGCGCCCGAGACCGCCAAGGAGGTCAAGGTGAACGGGCGCTCGATCCTGATTTGCCATAGCGATGGCCGCTTCTTCGCGGTCGAGAACAGATGCTCCCATGCCGAGGAACCTCTCGCGTGCGGTCGTCTGAAACGCGGCTGGCTGTCCTGCCCGGCGCACGGGGCGCGGTTCGATCTGGAAACCGGCGAGCCGTTGAACCCGCCGGCGACCGAGCCGATCGCCACCTTCGTTATCCGGATCAACGGGGACGTCATCGAAGTCGCGGCCTAACCCATCGCCTTGCCGATATCTCCCCTGCCCCCTTGCGGCATTGGCCCCAAATAGGCGCTAGCGTGTGGGCAGATTGGAGGCCCGTTCTTGACCGACGCCCTAGCGACATTGCGGCACGACATACGCGCCTGGCTGGAGGCCAATGCGCCCAGGGACTGGCGCGCGGCCTGCACCACACACGAAGCGTTTCTTGAGACGCAACGCAGCTGGTTCGCCAAGCTGGCCGAGGGCGGCTACGCCGTACCGCACTGGTCTGCCGAATGGCCGGGCGGCGGCCAAGGGTTGGCCGAACAGAAGGTGCTGTACGAGGAACTCGCGCGCGCCGACACGCCGCGCCTGCTGCTGTCCTTCATGTCGACCTACCACGCCGCCAGCACATTGTTCGAATGGGGCAGCGCCGAGCAGCAGGCCAGGTACATTCCCCGCATCCTCGAGGGCGAGATTTGGTGCCAGGGCTTCTCGGAGCCCAATGCGGGTTCCGATCTCGCCGCCGTGAGGACGCGCGCCGAGCGGCGCGGCGACGTCTACGTCGTCAACGGTCAGAAACTCTGGTCAACCATGGGCCAGTTCGCCGACAAGTGTCTGCTGCTGGTACGCACCAGCACGCAAGGCGCCAAGCAGGCCGGACTGACCTATCTGCTGCTCGACCTCAAGGCCAAGGGCGTCACCGCCCGGCCGATCCATCAAATTCACGGTGACGAGGAATTCGCCGAGCTGTTCCTCGACGATGTCGAGATCCCGGCCGAGGATCGGCTGGGCGCGGAGGGTCAGGGCTGGGCCGTCGCCCAATCGACACTGTCGTCCGAGCGAGGCCTGACCCTGCTTGAGCTTAGCGCTCGCATGCGCGGCGCGCTGTGGCGCATCGCCGACCTGATCCGCGAGAACGGCCGCGAAGGCGACGCCGGAATCCTGCGTGATTTCGGCCGTCTGGCAACGAAGATCGACGCGACCTGCGCGCTTGCCGACCAGTTCCTGGCCAACCGCATTTCTGGCAAGGAGCGCGTCGGTGACGCTTCATTGGTCAAGCTCTCCTATTCGCGCACTCTGCGCGAGTTCACCTCTCTGGGTCTGCGGATCAGCGGCCTGGAGGCCCAGTATCACGCACCGATCATCTTTGGCGGCGGCATGGAGACCGGCAACTGGATGGCCGACTTCATGAACAGCTACGCCTGGACCATCGCTGGCGGCAGCGACGAGGTTCAACGCAACATCATCGCCGAACGCCTGCTGGGCATGCCGCGCGAACCCAAGAGCTGGACGCTGGCGGGAGACGCGGCATGACCATCGACAGAGCCGAACTTCGGGACGCCACGCGCAAGGCTTTTGGCGCCGACGGCCTTGCTCCGGACTTCGAAGTCAACTGGGGCACGATCATTGAGATGGGCGCGCTGATGATGGCCGTTCCCGAAGACCTCGGCGGCTTGGGCCTTGGTCGTGAGGCCGCCGGCGTGATCCACACCGAACTGGGCCGCACACTCGCGCCCAGCCCGACCATTGCCCAGATGCTGGTGATCGAGGCGCTGTCCGCCGCCGACGGGCTGCCCGAACGCCAAGCCCTGCTCGACCGCGCCATGGGCGGCGAAGTGATGACGGCCTCGCTGGCTGGATCGGGCGGTTCGGGGGCCCTGACCTGCGTACCGGACGCTGATCGCGCCAGCCATGTCCTCGTCGTCCAAGAAGGCCGTATCACGCTGGTTCCCCTGGAAGGCGCCGAGATCAAGGCGCGGGACACCTGGGATAAGACCCGCCGGCTGTTCGACGTTCGTCCGACCGCAAGCGGCATGGTTCTGGTCGAGGGCGACGTTGCGATGGCGCTCGCTAGCCGCCTGGAGGCGCAACTGCTGTTCGCTCTGGCCGGCGACTCCCTTGGCGGCGCGGATGCGATCCTCGAACTGACGATCGAATATCTTGGGACCCGCCGCCAGTTCGACCGTCCCCTCGCCCTATTCCAGGCGCTCAAGCACCGCGTCGCGGACATGAAGACCTGGCTGTCGGCGGCCGAGGCGCTGTTCTGGAACCGCGCCACCGACACTTCCGCCGGCCTGCCCGAACTGGGCGCGCTGAAGGCCCATGCAACGAGCGTCTATCGGGCCATCGCCGAGGACGCGATCCAGCTCCACGGCGGGATTGGCCTGACGATGGAACACCACTGCCACCTGTTTCTGAAGCGCGCGACGCTGAACTGCGTGCTCAGCAGAGATGCCGATCACTGGGAAGAACAAACGGGACGGCTGGCGCTCGTAAAAGCGACGGCCTGAACCCGATAAAATTAGGGAGAAGACTATGTTGCGTGGCCGCGACCGCCCTGCCCCCTGTCGCCCTGTCCCACGCACAGGAAAAGACGATGCCCCGGCGGTCTCGGCGTCTGAAGATCCACTGTTCCGCGAAGCCTATATCGACATCGACGAGTGGCGCGAGACACCCGTCCGCCACCGCTATGTCCATGGCGGCTTGAAGGGCACGGAGACCCACTTCTCTTTCTATCTACCTGAAAGGGCTGACTACCAGGGCCGCTTCTTTCAGCACATCACGCCGGTGCCAGACAGCGAGATCCTCGCCCAGAAGATGCCGCCCGGCGAAGAGAACAAGATCGGTTTCACCCTCGCCTCGGGCGCCTATTTCGTCGAGACGAACGGCGGCGGGCCAAACCAGGTCGGCATGCCCGGCATGGGAACCGATCCCACCGTCGCCGCCTACCGCGCCAACGCCGCCGCGGCCCAATATTCGCGTGTCGTGGCTCAGCAGATGTACGGCGGCGCGCGCCCCTACGGCTATGCATTCGGCGGCAGTGGCGGGGCATACCGCACCCATCGGCTCGATCGATAACACCTCCGGCGTCTGAGACGGGGTCGTGCCCTATGTGGTCGGTTCGACCATGGCGATCCCCAATATGTTCACCATCCGCATGCACCCCATGCGCATCCTGAAAGACAGGTTTCCGCAGATCCTCGACGCGGTCGAGCCCGGCGGCAGCGGCAATCCCTATGCCGGCCTGAACGCCGAGGAGGCCGCCGCGCTGCGCGAAGTCACCCGGATGGGTTTCCCGCCGCAGTCCTGGTTTGGCTACAGGACCATGGGTATCCATGGCTTCGCCGCGCTCTATCAGGGCATGGTGATGGCCGACCCGGGCTACTTCAAGGACTTCTGGACGAAGCCCGGCTATCTCGGATTTGACGATCCCAAGTCGTTCGACAGCGCGCGCATGCAGCACAAGGCCGTCGTCGTCGCGCCGATCACCGCCGCCGAGGCAGCCCAGCTGTGCCCTCAACACCAGCATCGTCAACGGCGCCAAGGACGGAGGCGTCGACAACGCCTTCGCCGCGCTTCAAGGCGAAGGCGGCAAGCGGATTGTCGCCTACCGCCTCTCCAGCCCCCCGCCCTCGATCGACTTCCTCGGCGGCGATCCGATCGTGCAGAGCGGCGCGGCGCGGCGGCGAGGAAGAAACTGACGGTCAGCCGGATCGTCGGGGACGTGGTGGTGCCGGGTGTGGTCGATCCCGCCGTCGCGGCTCGCATCGCGGTCGGCGATGAGGTTCAGATCGACAACAGCAACTTCCTCGCGGCCCAGACCTATCACCGCCATCAGGTCCCCGGACCCGACTTCACGGTCTGGGACCAGTTTCGAGGACCGGACGGCAAGCCGCTCTATCCCCAGCGCCCGATGTTGCTGGGACCGCTGTTCGTTAACGCCACGGCGGGGTCGCTCCAGACCGGCGTGTTCAAGGGCAAGATGATCCTTGTCGAGTCGCTCTGGGACCGTGAGGCCATGCCACGGCAAGCCGACTGGTATCGCAAGCGCGTCGAGGCCAATCTGGGCAAGAGAACAGACGAAAGTTTCAGGGTCTGGCACACCGATCATGCGCTGCACGGCGACAACGCCGAGCAGGAAGATCCTACGCGTACGGTCAGCTATCTGGGTGTCCTGCACCAAGCCCTGCGCGACCTGTCGCAATGGGTCGAGAAGGGCGTCGCGCCTCCCGCCAGCACGAGCTACCGGATCGATGATGGCCAGGTGGTTGTGCCCGTCTCCGCGAAGGCGCGCCACGGGGTCCAGCCCGTCGCAACGGTTACCGCCAATGGTGGCGCCAAGGCTGTCGTGAGGTCGGGGCAGCCCGTCCGCTTTACCGCCAGAGTCGAAGTCCCGCCAGGCGTCGGCAAGATCGTTTCGGCGGAATGGGATTTCGAGGGCGCGGGAACGTTCCCGGTGAAAGTCCAGCTGTCTGGTGCGCCGAACGCCCAGCTGACCCTTCAAACGAACCACGCCTTCACCAAGCCGGGCGTCTATTTCCCGGCCCTGCGGGTCGCTTCGGAACGCAATGGCGACGCCAAGACCCCCCATGCCCGCATCCAGAACCTAGGCCGCGTTCGCGTGTTAGTGGAATAACCGGCCGTGCGGGTCAAAGGCGCGCTTCCACCAGCAGCAGGCTGGCCAGCGTCTCTGGCTGGGTATTCATCACTTGGTGTCCCGCGTCGATGTGAACGACGCGGTCGATATGCAGCCGCTGGGCAAAGCGTTTCTGCCAGATGGGCGGAAGGATTCCGTCTCGCTCGCACAGGATGTAGCTCGACGGCAGGTCGCGCAGATGGGCGTAGCTCCAGTGGACGGCGCAGGTGACCGCCACGGGCCAGCTATCCTCGTCAAGCCGCGCCGGAAACGCGCGGGCCTGTTCGGCATCCATGTCGTTGCAGAACTGGAGCGGCCGCTGAACATCCTGGCCGTGGACGTCTGGATCGAGCGGCCAGCCGACCTCGTCGGGATTTTCCCCGTGCAGGCCTCGGCCCATCATCTCCAAGATGTTCTGTCCCGGCAGCGGCGCGCAGCAGGACAGATAGACCAGTCTTCGGAAGAGGCCCGGCTGGCGCTCCGCCATCACCGGCAGCATCGTGCCGGCCTGCGAATGGCCAACCACCACCACATCGCTTAGAGGCTGACCCAAAATGAAGTTGTGTGATTTCAGTCACTTGTGATTCTGTTGGAGGTGCGAGCCAACAACGGAATTTGACATGTGGACCGAAACCACCCGGCGCAAGCATGCCCGAAAGGGCCTGCGGTATTCAAGCGATCTGACGGACGAGGAATGGGCGGTTCTGGAACCGCTGGTCCCGGCGCGGTCTCGGCTTGGGCGGCCGGCCAAGTGGTCCCGGCGGACGATCACCAACGCCCTGTTCTATGTTTTGCGTAGCGGCCTGCCGTGGCGGATGCTGCCGGGAGACTTTCCGCCGGTGACGACGGTTCAGCGCTATTTCTACGCCTGGCGCGACAGCGGCCTTTGGACCTCGATCAATCATCTGTTGCTGATGGCCTGCCGTGAGGCGGCGGGGCGCCAGGCCTCGCCCAGCGCCGGAGTGATCGACAGCCAGAGCGTCAAAACCACCGAAAGCGGCGGGTCTTGCGGCTATGACGCAGGCAAGAAGATCAAAGGCCGCAAGCGCCACATCCTCACCGACACCGGCGGTTTGCTGGTCACAGCCCGGGTCCATACAGCCGATATCCAGGATCGCGACGGCGCGCCCGACGTCCTGACCGCGATCCGATCCAGCTTCCCCTGGCTGCGCCACGTCTTCGCCGACGGCGGCTATGCCGGCGACAAGCTGCGACAAGCCATGGCGGGGCGGGGCGGGGCGACTGGAAGATCGAGATCATCAAGCGATCCGACGCCGCCAGGGGCTTCGTGCTGCTGCCCCGCCGATGGGTCGTGGAGCGCACCTTCGCCTGGCTCGGCCGAAACCGCCGCCTGGCCAGGGACTTCGAGGCCACTCTCGACAGCTCAACGGCATGGCTCTTCATGGCATCGGTCCAGCTCATGACCCGAAGGCTCGCAACCCTCTGATCACAATCAGAAACATTATGAGTCAGACTCTGAGGTTTCGCCTGACACGGGTGGAACCGCAGACACCGCGTTAGTTTGAATTGGTCGTTAGGGCCTAGGCGGACCCGGGGGCCGCTTCAAGGACCAAGAGATACCCAAGCCGCCGGCCGCGAGCATGATAGCTCCGATGACTGCCCAAGTCAGCGAGGGACCCTGAACGGGAGCGCAATCCGCAAAGCAGAGAATCGGCCGAACGTGCACGATCCCCAGTCCCTGGAGCAGCCAGAGCCCGCCCAGCAATTGGGCAATAGCGCTGAAAACAAAGGCTGCCTTCTTCAAGTCATCTCTCCGTTCTGAGACTTAAGCGTGCGCTTCAGCCATCTGCGTAAATTCATAGCGTCGATCGATGACCGGCTGCAATACGCCGGCTCGCGCCGACTCGGCGAGTTGCCGCACGTCCTCGGGCGATTTCGAAGGCCCCGAAGGCCTGATCGATACGCCGGAAGTGCGGGACGGGGCGTTGCGGGGTGTCCCCGCAGAGGGGCGACGAGGTCCATGTTTTCTGGTCGCGCTAGGCACCCGGCAGTACGACCATCAGCGCCCAGATGCCCGCGCCGATGATCAGCGCCACCGCGAGCAGGCTGGCCCAGCCGGCGGGGGGCGTTCGGGCGAAGGCGAGGCGGCATAAGCGCACCTACTGGATTGATTCCAACGTTTGTTGCCCACGGGCGGCGGCGGCGATGATCTTGTTGGGGTCGGCGGTCCAGACGAAGGGTTTGGGTTACTGATTGTGGTCGGAGACGAAGCGGTTGATGGCGGCCTGGAGGTCGACGACGCCCTTGAACACGCCGCGCTTGAGGCGGCGCTTGGCGGGGACCGCGAAGAAACCCTCGACGGCGTTGAGCCAACTGGCCGAGGTGGGGGTGAAGTGGAAGGTCCAGCGCGGATGGCGCCCCAGCCACGCGACCACCTTGGGATGCTTGTGGGTGGCG